>JAUIDF010000372.1 GCA_030429125.1 Gammaproteobacteria bacterium
GCTGGCAAGATCGGACTCATCAGTAAACCCGGTGGCGAAGAGTCTGGCCGTTGCGATGATGTCGTCCGCGTCGACCCCGCTGGCCCTCGACACGTCGGCGAGATCAATCTGGCCAAGCCGCTGCACCAGTGTCGCAATGTCGGCGTCGCCGGGCGCCTGCAGGTTCAGCGCGACGATGGTCGCGGAGACCGCGTCAACGACCTGATGGGTCGTGCCCGGTTTCGGTTGCAGCCAGATCACCGCTCGATCGCAAAGCAGATAGTGTTCGGTCGAGACAACCGCGATGCGGGCTTCCCGGTAATGCCGGGAGTGATTGATCCAATAGGAGAATACGGGTGCTGCTTCGAACACCGACGGACCAACCACCAGCAGGTTATTGACGTCCGTGAAGTACTCCTGCTGGTTGTTGGTGTTCGAGACCGGAATGCCGAGCGCCTGGCGCGTCGCCGCTTCAACCTCAGTCTGGCGCGGGGACATGACGCGGTCGACGTTGTTCGACTGCATCACCGCGCGGCTGAACTGCTGGAGGGCGTAGGCCTCCTCGTTGGTGTTCTCGCCTGAGGCCAGGGCCGCGAACGTCGGCCCCTGATAGTGGGCGAGGCGTTCGGCGACTTCCTCGTAGGCCTCGTCGATGTCGACCTCATAAGCTCGTCCGTCGCCCGGGCGCACCCTGGGAGATCCATCATGGCAGGCAAGGCAGAACGACCCCGATTCTTGCGTTTCGACAACGGCGAGCGCGCGCCGCTTCCGTTCAGCGACAACGAGTACCAGCGTCGGCTCGCCGACCTGCGCGGCCAGATGGAAGCCGCGCGCGTACCGGTGGTGCTGCTCACCTCGATGCACAACATTGCCTATTACACGGGCTTTCTGTATTGCAGCTTCGGCCGCCCCTACGGCTGCGTCGTCACTGCGGATCAATGCGTGACCATCAGCGCCAACATCGACGGCGGTCAGCCCCGTCGGCGATCGGTGTGCGAGAATCTCGTCTACACCGACTGGGCGCGCGGCAACTTCTGGCGCGCGGTACGCCATGTCGCCGGTTCGCCGCGCCGCCTCGGCGTCGAGGGCGACCACCTGACGCTGGCCATGCGCGAGGCGCTTGCGTTTCATCTCGGCGACCCGGAGATTCGCGACATCGCGCCGGGCGCCATGGCGTCGCGCATGATCAAGTCCGACGAGGAGATCGCGCTCATTCGCGATGGTGCGAGGATTGCCGACATCGGCGGCGCCGCCGTTCGCGAAGCCATCACGGAGGGCGCACGGGAAATCGACGTGGCCATGGCCGGCCGTGACGCCATGGAACGTGAAATTGCCGACGCGCACCCCGATTCGGAAATTCGAGACACCTGGGTCTGGTTCCAGTCGGGCATCAACACGGACGGCGCCCACAACCCCGTCACCACCCGCCGCCTGCGCAACGGCGACATTCTCAGCCTGAATACGTTCCCGATGATCTCGGGCTACTACACCGCGCTGGAGAGAACCTTGTTCCTCGGCGAGGTGGACGACGATTCGCTGGCCTACTGGCAGGCCAACGTCGATGCCCACGAACTGGGCCTGTCCCTGGTGCGCCCGGGCGCCGTATGCAGCGAGATCTGCGAAGCCATCAACGCGCAGCTCGCGGCACGTGAACTGCTCGGCTTCCGCTCGTTCGGCTACGGGCATTCCTTCGGCATCCTGTCCCACTACTATGGCCGCGAGGCGGGCCTCGAGCTGCGCGAGGACGTCGACACCGTGCTGGCGCCCGGCATGGTGGTTTCCATGGAGCCGATGCTGACGATTCCCGAGGGACGTCCCGGTGCCGGCGGGTATCGCGAGCACGACATCCTGGTGGTGACGGAAGACGGGGCCGAGAACATCACCGGCTTTCCGTACGGGCCGGCGCACAACGTCGTCTAGGCGTTCGGGCGCGCGTTCGTTGCCGCGAGAAGGCCGGCGTACGAACGCCTTGCTAGCGCGCCTGCTTCGACAGGCGGGGCGTCGCCACCGGCGACGATGCATCGAGCCGTTCCGGCGCCTGGCAGCCCCGCACGCAGCAGCGCCCGGCATGGCGCGACAGTCGCTCGTCGCTTGCCAGCATGCCGCGGTCGAGCAGCGCCTCGACCAGTTCGACTTTTTCCGCCACCGGATAGTGTCGCCAGATCTCTCGTTTCATCGCTTCCGGCGAACCTCCGCCGTGCAGCGAGATGAGCGAGTACCAGCCGCCCTGGTACGACGCGGTGAGGTCCTCGATGAACCGTGAGACATCCATGCGCTTTTGCGCGGGAATGTCGTCGCGTCCTGACAGCACGGCGGCGAGCGACGCGCGTGTCTCAGGGTTGTGGTCCTCGTCGGGACCGGGCAGGGCGACGATGAGGCCGCCGGACACATCGTGGGCGAGGCGGTGCATGTCGTAAATCTTGGTGGCCAGCAACAGCTTGCCGATGTTCGAGAACACGGCGTCCGGCACCACCGAGCCGGCCGGGTCGCGTTGACAATACACG
>JAUIDF010000082.1 GCA_030429125.1 Gammaproteobacteria bacterium
CTACTTTCCGTTCATGCTGTTTCCGCTCGCCCAGGGCATCGCCATGGTGCCGGACGACGCGCGCCAGGCGGCCGCGGACCTCGGCGCGTCGCGCTGGCGTATCCTGTTCGAGATCGATCTGCCGCTCGCCGCGCCCGGCATCGTCGTCGGGTCGCTGCTGAGTTTCGTGCTCGCCGCCGGGGCGCTGGCCGAGAGCAAGATTCTCGGCGGACAGACCGTGATCGTTATCGCCGACGAGATCGAGACCGCGTTTACCTACGGGCAGGACTGGCCGCTCGGTTCCGCCTTGTCGATGGTACTCATCGTCATCATCGCGACGCTTGCCATCTACGGCATCACCAAGGTCGATCTCGATGCCATCATGGGGAAAAAAGGCCGATGAAGACTTCGCCCTTCCTGCGCGGCGTACTGCTCGTCTACGGCCTGCTTGTCATTGCCTGGCTGTACCTGCCGCTGGTGTCGGTCACGTTCGCATCCATCTCCAAGGCGAGATACCTGACCTTTCCGATCAGGAGCTACTCGACGCAGTGGTATGCGCGTGCGATCGAGAGCGACACGGTCAGCGACATCGTGTTCACCTCGCTGAAGGTGGCAGTCATCGTCACCATCATTTCCATGATCGTCGGATTCTTCGGCGCGCTCGCATTCGCCCGCTACAACTGGCGCTTTCGCAAGCTCTACCAGAAGCTGATCCTGCTGCCCATCTTCTTTCCGCAGACGGTACTCGGCCTCGCGTTGCTGATGTGGTTCAACTCGGTCGGTATCATTCCGTCGTGGAAGACGGCCGTGGTCGCCCACCTGGTCTGGATTACCCCCATCGCGACACTGATCATCGCCATCCGCGCCTATTCGTTCGATGCCGCGCTGGAGGAGGCGGCGCGGGACATGGGTGCGAGCACGTGGGTCACGTTCCGCGAGATCACGCTGCCGCTGTTGATGCCGGGCATCGTCTCCGCCGGGCTGTTCGCCTTCCTGTTGAGCTGGGGCAATTTCCCGTTGTCCCTGTTCACCACCGGCGCGGACTCCACCCTGCCCGAGTGGCTGTACGCCAAGATGGTATCGGGGTATTCGCCGCTGGTGCCGACGGTGGGCGTGCTTTCCATCATTGCCTCGCTGTTCCTGGTCACCGCGGCCGTGCTGGTCCCGTGGCTCATGCGCTCGGCCCGGCGGAAGGGGTGAGGCGGCGATGCAATGTCGACAATCATGATTTTTTCAGATCACGAGGAGTAGAAACATGCTGACATCGATCAAGGGCAAGAGCGTCATCGTCACTGGCGGTTCCAAGGGCATCGGCCGCGGTATCGCCCGGGTGTTCGCCGCCCAGGGCGCCAAGGTCACCATCGCCGCGCGCGGCGAGGAAGCGGCGAAGGCGGCCTGCGACGAGATCAACGGCAGCGGCGGCAGCGCCACGTTTCACGCCTGCGACGTCAGTGACTGGGACAGCGTCCGCGGCATGGTCGACGCCGTGGCCAAGGCCAATGGCGGCCTCGACATCATGTGCGCCAATGCCGGCGCCTTTCCGCAGACGAAGATGGTGGACATGGATCCGGCCGAGTGGGACCAGGTCATGGCCACCAACCTGCGCTCGGCCTTCCTTTGCGTCAAGGCCAGCATTCCGCACTTCGAGAAGGCGGGCAAGGGACGCGTGGTGCTGACGTCGTCGATCACCGGCCCCGTCACCGGATTCCCGGGATGGGCGCACTACGGTGCGTCGAAATCGGGTCAGCTCGGTTTCCTCAAGACGGCCGCCATGGAGCTGTCGCGCTACAACACCACGATCAACGCGGTGATGCCCGGCAACATCTACACCGAGGGCCTGCAGGATCTCGGCCAGGAGTATCTCGACACCATGGCCGCCTCGATTCCCCTCAAGCGCCTCGGCGCGGTCGAGGACATCGGCAACGCGGCCCTGTTCTTCGCCTCTGACGAGGCCGCGTACATCACCGGTCAGACCATCGTGGTCGACGGCGGGCAGATCCTGCCGGAGTCCCTCGAAGCCATCGACGAAATCTGATTCTCGCCTGGTTTCCGATTCACCACGCAGGCGGGAGGAAAGATGGCCGGCAGTGACATCCCCATGGAGGAACTTCTCGGGTACCTGGAAGTACTCGCCAACGAGTCCTTGGCTCTGTGGGACATCCCGGGCGGGGCCGTCGCGCGGCTCATCAACGTCTCGGAGAATGCGACGTACCTCGTCGAAGGCCCCGGCTGGAAGTCGGTGCTGAGAGTTCATCGCGAGGACTACCATACGCAGCGCGCCATCGAATGCGAGCTGGCATGGTCCACGGCGCTGCGAGAGGAGGGCGATCTCATCACGCCCGACTACCTCGTCGGTCGAAACGGCAGCCCGATCCAGTCCGGCATCGTCGACGGCCTGCCGCGACCGCGCTACATGGTCATGTTCGAGTTCGTCGAAGGCACCCAGCCCGACGAGAGCCACGACCTGGTCAAGGCATTCGAGGAACTCGGCGAGATCGCCGCCAGGACTCACCTGCATTCCATCGGTTGGCAGCGGCCCGAGCCGTTCGAACGCCTGTCATGGAACCTCGATACCGTGTTCGGCGCGAACGCGACCTGGGGCAACTGGCGCGATGCCCCGAACGTGACCGCCGGGGTGCGCGACGTGCTGGAGCGCGTGGAACAGACCGTGACCCGCCGCCTGCGGGCATTCGGCAGCGAGCCGCAACGCTACGGCCTGATCCACGCGGACATGCGGCTGGCGAACCTGCTGGTCGACGGCAATGGCACGCGGCTGATCGACTTCGACGACTGCGGCTTCGGCTGGTATCTCTACGACTTCGCCACCGGCATCAGTTTCATGGAAGACCACGAACTGGTGCCGGCGCTGAAGGAGTCGTGGGTCAGGGGATACCGCAAGGCGCGGGCGCTGCCCGACGAGGACGCCGACGAACTCGACACCTTCGTCATGCTGCGGCGGCTCGCGCTGCTGGCCTGGATCGGCAGCCACATCGAGGCGCCCGAACCGCAGGCGCTGGCGCCGGACTTTGCGCGGGTGTCCGCCGAGCTGGGGACGGTCTACCTCGAGCGCTTCGCCTGATCGCGTTCGCTGTCAACCAAATCGCGGAGCCTGTCAAGCGGCGACCGCGGGGGTGAGTCAATCTATACGCGGTTCCCGCCGCCCATAGCGAGGAGGAATGAGCGTGAGCGAGGCGAAGCTCGAATTTCTCGAAAGATCAAAGCACTTCTGGAATCCCGGCAAGACCCAGGACTGGCAGGACATGGGTGTCGATCTCGTCATCGATCGACGCGAAGGCTATTACCTTTTCGACATGGACGGCCGCCGGCTGATCGACGTTCACCTGAACGGCGGTACCTACAACATCGGCCACCGTCATCCCGAACTGGTCGAGGTACTGAAGGCCGGTACGGCGCGTTTTGACATGGGAAACCATCATTTCCCCGCGCTGGCGCGCACTGCGCTCGCCGAGGCGCTCGCCGCCTGCGCGCCGGCGCCGGACATGAAGTACACCATTTACGGCGCGGGCGGCGCGGAGGCCATCGACATCGCGCTGAAGACCGCGCGCCACGCCGCCCAGAAGCGCAAGATCGTCTCCATCGTCAAGGCCTATCACGGCCACTCCGGCCTGTCGGTGAAAACCGGCGACGAGCGTTTCTCCAAGATCTTCCTGTCCGAGGACACGGCCGGCGAGTTCGTCCAGGTGCCTTTCAACGACCTGAACGCCATGGAGGACGCGCTGCGCCACCGCGACGTCGCCGCGGTGATCATGGAGTCGATTCCCGCCACCTACGGATTCCCCATGCCCCACGAGGGTTACCTGCCCGGGGTGAAGCAGTTGTGCGAACGCTACGGCGCCTTCTACATCGCCGACGAGGTGCAAACCGGCCTGATGCGCAGCGGCGAGATGTGGTGCTGCAATCGTTATGGTGTCGAGCCGGACATCATGGTGACCGGCAAGGGCATTTCGGGCGGCATGTATCCCATTGCCTGCGTGGTCGTGTCGGAGAAGTGTGGCGGCTGGCTCAAGCAGGACGGCTTCGCGCACATGTCCACCATGGGCGGCGCCGAGCTCGGCTGCGTCGTGGCGATGAAGACGCTGGAGATTGTGCAGCGACCCGAGGTGCGCACCATGATCCGCTACGTCGCGGACTATATTCGCGACGGCCTCGATCGCATCATGGCGGCCTACCCGGATTTCTTCATCGGCATCCGCCAGCACGGCCTCATCATGGGCCTCGAGTTCAATCACGAGCAGGGCGCCAAGCCGGTCATGAAGCACCTGTACCAGAACGGCGTGTGGGCGATCTTCTCGACGCTCGATCCGCGCGTGCTGCAGTTCAAGCCCGGCGTGCTGCTGACCCAGGGTGATGCCGAGGACCTGCTGCGCCGCGTCGAGATCGCGATCTCGCTGGCCCGCGACGAGGTCATGGGCCGCAAGCGGAGGCTGGCGTAATGGAACCGCAGATTCGCACACTGGTCGACATCTCCGGCACGCCGGCCGCGCTGCAGGGCCAGGCGGACATCGTCCTCGAGCGCGCCCGCTGGGCGACGACGGTGTTCCAGCGCTATGACCGCGCATCGACCATGGCCATCGTCGACGCGGTGGCGCGCGCCGCCCACGAGAACGCCGCGCGCTACGCCAAGTGGGCCGTGGAGGAGACCGGCTTTGGCGTGGTCGAACACAAGAAGCGCAAGAACGAACTCACCGCGCAGCCGCTGGTCGATTTCTACCGCGACGACGACTTCGTCAACTACCGCATCGACGAGCGCCGCGGCATCGTCGAGATTCCCAGGCCGGCGGGGGTGATCTTCGCGCTGACGCCCTCCACGAACCCGGTCTGCACGGTCAACTACAAGATCCTCATCGCCTTGATGACGCGAAACGCCATCGTGCTGAGCCCGCATCCCGCTGCGCGCGAGTGCTGCGTCGACGCCGCGAAGACGCTGGCCGCTGCGGCGACCGCCGCCGGCGCACCCGAGGGCGTGATCCAGGTGATCGAGCATCCCACCATCCCGCTGGTGGAAACTTTCATGGCGTCGGAGAAAACCAACGTCATTCTCGCCACCGGCGGTACCTCGATGGTGCGCGCGGCCTATTCCTCGTCGAACCCGGCCATCGGCGTCGGGCCGGGCAACGCGCCGGTCTTCGTCGATGCATCGGCCGACGTCACCGCCGCCGCGCGCCTCATCGTCGAGAGCAAGAGCTTCGACAACTCCATCCTGTGCACCAATGAAAGCGTGCTCATCACGCTGCCGCAGGTGGAGAAGCAATTGGTGCAGGCGCTGAGGGCGGCGCATGCCTACGTGTGCAGTGACGAGGACGTCGAGGCGTTGCGACGCTTCCTGTTTCACGAGCGCGGCTTCAACATCGAGAGTATCGGTCGCGACGCGACCTGGATCGCGGCCGAGTGCGGTATCCGGGTGCCGAACAACACGAAGATCCTCGTCGCGCCGATCACGCAGATCGGCGTCGAGGAACGCCTGAGCCGCGAGAAACTCTGCCCGGTGCTGGCCATGCACGTGGCGGCCAACCACGACCAGGCCCTGGCCATGGCCAAGGCCGTGTTGAGAATGACCGGCGCCGGCCACTCGGCGGCGATTCATACCCGCGACGAGGCGAGCGCGCTTCGCTTCGCGCGCACCGTGGAAGCCTACCGGGTGGTGGTCAACGCACCCTGTTCGCAGGGTGCGGCCGGCTACGGTACCGGCCTGCCGCCGACCTTCACCATCGGCACCGGCTACTTCGGCCGCTCGTCGGTGGGTGAGAACATCGGGCCCGGTCATCTCGTCCACTGGACGCGGCTGGCTTACGGCGACGGGGAGTCGCCCGACCTCGACGCCTACCGCGCCCTCGGATCGGCCTTCGACGGGCCGCTGCCGCCCGCGCCGTCCGACGGCGTGCCCGGCTCGCCGCGCCCGCGCCAGGTCGCCGGCGGCACCGCTGCGGCGGTCCGGCGCGACGACATCGACCAGGCCGTGCGCGCCCAGATTCGCCAGATCATCGCCGAGGAACTGCGGGACATCCTGAAGAAATAACATGGCCGAACTGCGATCATTCATTTTCATCGACCAGCTGCAACCGCAGACGCTCGCCTACCTGGCGACGTGGATGCGCGGTACGCTGCCGCGGCGAAACATGTCGGCCCAGGTGATCGAGATCGCGCCTGGCGTCGATATCGAGTCACTCACCGACGTCGCCCTGAAGGGCGCGAGCGTGATGACGGGCCTGCTGGTCGTCGAACGCCAGTTCGGCACGGTGGAATTCCACTCCCACTCCATCGCCGAGGTGAAGGCCGCGGGGCAGGCGGTGCTGGACGAGCTCGGCGCGCGGCCGGAAGATGCGGCGCCGCCGAAGATCCTGGCGTCGAAGATCGTCACCCGTATCGATCACCAGCACGCCTTCCTCATCAACCGCAACAAGCTCGGCTCGATGATCCTCGGCGGCGAGAGCCTGTACCTGCTCGAGTGCCAGTCGGCCTCCTATGCCATCCTCGCCAGCAACGAGGCGGAGAAGGCGTCGAACGTGAAGATCGTCGACTACCGCATGATCGGCGCCAACGGCCGGCTGTATCTCGCCGGCGACGAGGCCGAGGTGCGCAACGCCAAACACGCCGCCGAATCGGCGCTGCAGGAACTCGGGGCCGGCCGATGAGCGACATCCGCGCCATCGTTCGCGAGATCCTGGTCGAGGAACTGGCCCGCCACGGCAAGGGCGGCTCGTCGGTGCAGCGCGAGAGGGTCCGGATGCGAAACGACGCCGACCTCAACGCCTTCGCGCTCAAGGTGCTCGACCTCGCCCGCGACGGCGACGCCGCCGCGAGAATCCGCGCCGGGCAGCTTCGGTTCGAACTCGACGGCGCCCCGCCCGCGCAAGCGCCGCGCACCGCGCCCGTTGCCGCCGCCCAATCCGCCTCCTTCGAGCGTGGTCTCGTCACCGAGAAGCATATCGCCAGGCTCGAGCGCGCGTCGTCGATCCGGGTCGGCAAGGCGGTTTGTTTCACCCCCCTGGCGAAGGACGAGATCCGCCGCAAGGGGATCAAGGTCGAGAGGATGTCCTGAATGATCCGTGCAAAAGTCATCACGCAAGTCTGGTCGACGAAACGCATCGACACCATGCCCGGCGGCGGCTTGCTCGAGGTAGAGACGGAAAAGGGTGACCGGCTGATCGCCTTCGATCCGCTCGGCTGCGCCGTGGACGAATCGGTGCTCATCACCCAGGGCTCGGTGGCAGCCGCTTACTTCACGAAGTTCAAGGCGCCGATCGATGCCCTCATCATCGGCTCCATTGACGAACAGGGTTAATCCCCAACTTGTATTCCAGGAGAATCGAAATGGCTAACCAGGCAATCGGTATGATCGAGACGCGCGGCTACGTGCCGGCGCTGGCGGCGGCGGACGCCATGGTCAAGGCGGCGAACGTGGAAATCGTGTCGAAGAACGAGATCGGCGGCGGCCTCGTGTCCGTGGTCGTGAAGGGCGACGTCGGCGCCGTGAAAGCGGCCACCGAGTCCGGTGCGGAAGCGGCGAACCAGATTGGCGAAGTGGTGGCGGTGCACGTCATTCCGCGTCCGCACAACGATCTCGGCCAGCACTTCAACCTGTCGGCCGGCAAGTAGCCGTCACCGATTCACGCCCGGTCGAACCCGTGAACGATCTTCGAGTCTATCTCCCGATCCGCGACCTGATGCCCCAGTTCGCGGCGTGGCTGTCGACGCCGACGCGGGCGCGGGGCTATCCCCCCTTCGAGGGTCAGCAAAGCCTGATCATCGAGGTGGCCCCCGCGCTCGCCATTCACCGCATCGCCGATCTCGCGCTGAAGGTCGCGCCCTCGCTGGAGCTCGGCCTTTTGTTCACCGAGCGCCAGTTCGGACTGCTCGAGTTGCATGCCGACGACATGGCTGACCTCGACGCAGCGGGCGACGCCATCCTCTCGGGCATCGGCGCCAAGGCCGAGGATCAGCTCAAGCCGAAGACGCTGTTCAACGACATCATCGAGAACCTGAACGATCAGCATGCCATCATCCTGAATCGCACGCGGGACGCCTCGATCCTGGTCCCCGGCGTGTCGCTGCTGATCTACGAGATGCAGCCCGCCCTGTTCGCCTGTGTGGCGGCCAACGAAGCGGAGCGGGCGGCGCCGGAATCGGTCATCAACGACATCCAGATGATGGGCGCATCGGGACGCGTGTTCATGTCGGGTACGCTCGAGGAAATGAAGGCGGCGCGCAGGGCCATCGACAAGACGCTGAAGTCGATCAAGGGGCGCACCGCATGAGCGACTGGAAACACGCCTATCGCAGTTTCTACTACGAGAAGGCCGAGGCGCCGGACGACATCGTGCTCGGCGTCGACGACACCGCGGTGCTGGTGGTCGACATCCAGAACACCTACATGGAAGTGCCGGACGACGCCGACGAGGCCGCGCGCTGGGCGCCCTTTTTCGAGCGCATGAACGGCGTCGTCATTCCGAACACCGCGAGGCTCGCCGACGGCGCGCGACGTCGCGGCGTGGAGGTGATGTTCGCTCGCATCGCCTGCCTCACCGAGGACGGCCGCGACCGCTCGCTCAGCCAGAAGAAGCCGGGCTTCAACTACCTGCTGCTGCCCAAGGACCGCGACGACAGCCAGATCGTTCCCGAGCTGACGCCCCGCGGCGACGAGATTACCGTGCTGAAGACCACCGACAGCGCGCTCACCGGGACCAACCTGCGACTGATGCTGCACAACATGGGCATTCGCAACGTCATCGTCGCCGGTATCTTCACCGACCAGTGCATCAGCTCGACCGTGCGCAGCCTCGCCGACGAAAGCTTCAACGTGATCGTGGTCGAGGACTGCTGCGCCGCGGCGACCATGGAACTGCACCGCCACGAACTGGAGGCGATCAACATGATCTACTGCCACGTGGTGCAACTCGAGGACGTCGACGGCTTCTTTCCCGCCGGCTGAACGTCGGCCGGCAATTCGGGTACACTCTCGCGGCCCTCCTTTCTTCCGTCGCCACGACGCATGTCCGCGAGCATCGAAACTGTCGGCCTGGTCAAGCACTTCGGCGCCACGCGTGCGCTGGACGGCGTCGACCTGTCCGTCGCGCGCGGCTCGGTCTACGGGCTGCTCGGCCCGAACGGCGCCGGCAAGACCACCACCATCCGCGTCCTGACGACGCTGCTTCGACCCGACGGCGGGTCGGCGCGCGTTCTCGGACATGACGTAGTCACCGAGCCGGCCCGGGTGCGCGCCAAGGTCAGCCTGACCGGCCAGTTCGCGTCAGTGGACGACGACCTGACCGGCTTCGAGAACCTGGTGCTGGTCGGGCGGCTGTTCGGGTTGCCGTGGGCGCGCGCGAGGCGCCGCGCGCGGGAACTGCTCGCGGCCTTCGCTCTGGAGGACGCGGCCTCGCGACAGGGGCGCCACTACTCCGGCGGCATGCGCCGTCGCCTCGACATCGCCGCCAGCCTGGTGCTCACCCCCGAGCTGCTGTTCCTCGACGAGCCCACCACCGGCCTCGATCCGCGCAGCCGCAACCAGGTCTGGGACATCGTGCGCGCCATTGCCGCCGAGGGCACGACGGTCCTGTTGACCACCCAGTATCTCGAGGAGGCCGACCGGCTAGCCGACCGCCTGGCGGTGATCGACCACGGCCGCGTGATCGCCGAGGGGACGAGCGACGAGCTCAAGCGCTCGGTGGGCGGACGCACGCTGCACCTGCGGCTCGCGTCCGCCGACCGCCGCGACACCGCGCGCACCCTGCTGGCGCCAGTATTTACCGATGCCGTCGAGGACGGCGCCGACCCGCTGGCGCTGGCGCTGCGGGTGAGCGGCGACGAGGAAGTCATCGCCGCCCTGACGACCCTGTCCGGCGCCGGCGTGGCGGTCGCCGAGTTCTCCATGGCTCAGCCGACGCTGGACGACGTCTTCTTCGCCCTGACGGGGCACGCCGCCGGGCCGGGCGCGGATGCGGCCGGCGCCGACCCCGTGCAGCCGTGAGCGACGACATGCTGCATCGTGCCCTGTCGCGGGAAACGCGCCCGTCGCCGCCCGGCGCGTTGTCGGCGTCCTTCACGCTCGGCTGGCGGGCGGTTCTGAAGATCAAGCACGTGCCGTTCCAGCTCTTCGACGTGGCCGTGTTCCCGATCATGTTCACGCTCATCTTCACCTTTCTGTTCGGCGGCGCCATGGCCGGTTCGCCCGAGGCCTACCTGCAGTTCCTGCTGCCGGGCATCGTGGTGCAGACGGTGGTGTTCATCACCGTGTACACCGGCATGGGCCTGAACACGGACATCGGCAAGGGCCTGTTCGACCGCTTTCGCTCCCTGCCCATCTGGCAGCCGGCGCCCATCGTCGGCGCGCTGCTGGGCGACGTGCTGCGCTACTCGCTGGCGGCGCTGGTGGTGATCGTCGTCGGCCTCGCGCTCGGCTTCCGTCCGGGCGCCGGCGTCATCGGCGTGGTGTTGGCGGTCGCGCTGAACCTCGTGTTCTCATTCGCGCTGTCGTGGATGTGGATCATCATCGGCATGCTGGTGCGCTCGCCGGAGTCGGTCATGACCACCAGCTTCCTGTTCCTGTTCCCGCTGACGTTCATCAGCAACGTCTTCGTCGACCCGGTTACCATGCCCGACTGGCTGCAGGCGGTGGTGGCGGCGAACCCGGTGACGCATCTCACGGACGCGACGCGCGGCCTGATGCATGGAGACGTGTCGCTCGCGACCATCGGGCTGGTGCTGCTGGAGTCGGCTGTCATCACCGCGGTGTTCGCACCGGTGGCGATGAAGATGTACTACCGGGAACGCTGAAGCGTTATCCGGCGGGTCTGTTGTCGGCCGCGGGTATCTCGAACACCGTGCCTTCGCGAATCTCCGCGCACACGTCGGCATTGGCCTGCAGCCGGTCCCGAATGCCCTCGGCCAGCAGGGACAGGCCGCCGGTGCTCATGGCGGCGACGTAGCGCCCGTAGTTCTTGGCCAGGCCGGTCGGGTCCGGTCGCACGGCGGGTCGAGCCAGGGTGCCGGTCACCTGCACCAGGCTGGCGAGGCTGCCGGCGCTGATGCCGAGGCCCTTGCGGGCCTTGGGCACGATGCCGACGTCGAGCTTCTCGGTCTCGAGATCGATCTCGCCGCCGCCTCGCCAGGTGGTTTCGGTCATTTGCGCGGCCAGCCGGTCGTCGAAGCGGGCGATGCCGTCCTCGATGTCCATGCGCAGGATGCCGCACTCGATTGTGGTGGTCGGCTTGCTCTTCGACAGCGGGTTGAGGCTGTTCAGGAGGTCCGATCCGAAGGAGGTCATCAGCGAGTTGGCGAGCCGGGCGTCGGTGACCACGGCGAGCACCTGGCCGTCGAGGCCGGCCATGATCTCGGCCAGCGAGTCGCCCTCGCCCCGGACATCGATGCCGAGCTCCAGGTTGCCGCCGAGTCGCGGCATTGCCGCGCCCTTCATGTCGATGAACACCGTCGTCGCCGCGGGCTGGCGCGTGGCGTCGACGACGATGCGCCCGGTGAGCGAACCGCGATCCACGGCCGACTTCAGTGGCTCGATGGTCAGGCGGCCGTTTTCCAGGGACACCAGGGCGTTGAACCGGCTGAAGCGCGTCTTGCCAAGCGTCATGTCGTCCGCCGTCACGGTGACGTTGCCCGCGTAACGGTGCAGCAGGTCGAAGGGCAGCGGCTCGGGGCTGAACACGCGACCGTCGGTGGCCGTGTCTTTCTCTCCCTGGCCGGGAACGGCCTCCGGGGCCGCGGGCGCCGCTTCGGCGCTCTCGCCTTCTCCCGGCTCTTCCGTGAAGCCGACCAGCGGGCCGAGGTCGAGCCGGCCGATGGCAAGGCGTCCGTCGACCGTGCCCACGGCATCGTCGCCGTCGCCGGGCCGAATCGCCAGGGAGCCGGTCGCCGACTGGTCGTCGATGTCGAGCGTGAAGTCATTCAGCGCGTACGATCCCGCGTCGGCCTCGAAGCGGCCCGCCAGCCGGAACGGGCCGTCGGCGGGCAGCTCGCGCCCGGCCAGTCGGGAGAAATCGGCCAGCGAAGCGGCGCTCGCGGTGAAGGCGAGCTGCATGTCGTCCAACGCGCGAACGGCGCCGAGATCGCCTTCGACCCTCGCCTCGACGCCGCCGGTTGCGAGATCCAGCGTGAACGGCGTACCGCTGCCGTCGCCGCCGCCGAGCGATGCGCGAAGCGACAACGGGTCGGTGGCGGGCAGTTCGTTGCCGGTGTAGCGGGCGAGCAATGCCAGCGACTCGACCTCGGCCGTCGCCTCGGCCGTCACTGCCAGCCTGCCCAGCAGGTCGTCGACGCTACCCTTGACGTCGATGGCCAAGCCGTCATCGCGCACTTCGATGCTCGCCTCGTCGAGGTCCAGCTGGTCGCGGCCGCCCCGCACGCGGCCGCGCACCTCGGCCTGCGCGCCGAACAGCGCCGGCATCACGACCGCGCCGCGTTCCGCGGCGAACGCCGCCAGCGTGTCGGCGACGTCCGGTTCGAGTTCCGAAACGCTCGCGGCCAGGCGCAGGTCGGCGCCGGCGAACGTCGTCACGTCGGAAACGACGCCCTCGATGCGCGCGTCGATGCCACCACCGGCGAGCTCGACGGTCAGCGACTCGAAGCCGATGCCGTCGTCGGTGGTCGCCACCTTGCCCCGGGCGCGCACGCTGCCGATGTCCGGCAGCGACACGTCGGCGTAGCGCGCCAGTGCGGCCAGGCGCCCGGCATCGAGCACGAACAGCGACAGGTCCGCCGAGTACATGTCGGGCAGCGGCTTGCCGACGAAGCCGAGCGCGTCGCCGAGAGTGACCAGGCCCGCGCTGCCGAGGACGCCCGCCGCGCCGCCGAGGAGGCGGCCCGGCGCAAGGCGGACGAGGACGCCGCGGCCCAGCGCAAGGCCGAGGAGGATGCCCGGCGCAAGGTCGAGGAGGAGGCGCGCAAGCGCGCCGAGGAACAGGCCGCCAAGCTGCTCGCCGAGG
>JAUIDF010000373.1 GCA_030429125.1 Gammaproteobacteria bacterium
TGCTTGTAGATGGCCTCGCCAGCCGCCGCATTGCCATCGGCCGCTGAAGATTGACCGTCGTCGCCACCGGCTGCCGTGGAGTCGGTGGCTGCCTCGGACTCGGTGGCTGCCTCGGACTCGGCGGCGTCACCGGATTCGGCGGCGTCACCGGATTCGGCGGCGTCACCGGATTCGGCGGCGTCACCGGATTCGGCGGCGTCACCGGATTCGGCAGCTTCACCGGATTCGGCAGCTTCACCGGATTCGGCGGCTTCCGTTGATTCGGCCGCTTCACCGGATGCACTCGACTGCGAGGCGCGCGCCGTGGTGTGGCCTACCGCCTCGAGCATGTAGTCGACCGCGTTACGCACCTCGTCGTCGCTCAACTGCGCCTGTCCGCCCTTGGCCGGCATGACGCCGGCTTCGCCCTGGAATCCATTGATGGCGTGATCGTACAGGGTGTCCTCGCCCTTGCCGATGCGGTCGCCCCAGGCACCCTGGTCTCCGAGCTTGGGGGCCCCGGCAACGCCGGCGTCGTGACAGGCCAGGCAGGCCTGCTGGTATACGGCCTCGCCACCGAGGGCCTCGGCCGCGGTGGTCTCGGGTACGTCCTGCGGTTCGCCCACGTTCAACGTGCCGACGGGCTCGACGCGATTCGCGACGACCTGGTCGATTCCCTGCTGGCGTTCAGCGTCCAGCCGCGCGGAGACCTCGCTGCTGTTCACGTGAGCGACAAAGATCAGGAACAGCGTCAACAGGAAAAGCAGACCGAGCGTGGAAAAAAAGATCTGCGCGAACTTCTTGTCGGACATCTGGCTTTCGGACATGTCTAGCAATTCCTGGATTATTCGAGTGCGATATCGCGGCCGCGCCGCGCCGATCCGACAAACCGCCGCCGGTCGTCCGATCGGCGGCTGGGCCGGGCTTGACGAGGTCCGGGCGGGTGCTGGAAACGGCCGCCGAGTATACCTTAAAATAGCGCGGTATATGAAAGCCCGGCCGCGCCGACATCGGCGCGTCGTGCCTGCAGAATGCCCGTATTCGGGCCACTCACGCGCCCATAGCTCAGCTGGATAGAGCGTTGGCCTCCGGAGCCAAAGGTCAGAGGTTCGAATCCTCTTGGGCGCGCCATTCTTTCGACTTCTCCGTGACCCGCCGCGACATGGCGGCGCACTTCGCTTCTCCTCCCGGGACCCGACACTCATGAACCAGACCACCATCGGTGATCCAAGGCAGTTTCTGCGCGCATTGTTCGACGAAGGACTCAAGGCGGTTCATCCCGAGGGCATCGCCGCGGGCGAACTGCCGCCACCGCCTCCCGGGCGGACCATCGTCGTTGGCGCCGGCAAGGCCGCGGCGGCCATGGCGGCCGCGTTCGAACGACGCTGGGACGGCCCGGTCGAGGGCCTGGTGGTAACGCGCTACGGTCACGGCGCCGCGACCCGCTACATCGAGGTGGTCGAGGCGGCACACCCGGTTCCGGACGAGAAAGGTATCGATGCCGCAAGGCGCATCATGGCCCTGGCCGAATCCGCGGGTCAGGACGATCTCGTGATCGTGCTCGTTTCCGGCGGCGCATCGGCGCTGCTCACGGCCCCGGCCCCCGGCATCACCCTGGCACAGAAACAGGAGATCAACAGGGCGCTGCTGCGTTCCGGCGCGCCGATCGCCGAGATGAACACGGTGCGCCGGCACCTGTCTTCGATCAAGGGGGGTCGTCTCGCGCGCCTCATCGAGCCGGCACGATCCCTGACGCTGGTTATTTCAGACGTCGCCGGGGACGACCCCGCGGTGGTGGGCTCAGGTCCGACCGTGGCGGATGCCACCCCGGTAGCGGCGGCGTTCGAGATTCTCGATCGCTACGGTATCGAATTGCCCGGCGCTGCGCGCGACGCCATGGCGTCCGACCGCGAGGGAGTTCGACTGGATGCCGGGCTGCACCAGGTTCGCGTCGTGGCCGACGCGCGGCAGATGCTGAGCGCGTCGGCGTCCTACGCCGCCGAGCGGGGGGTGACGCCGGTGATTCTGGCCGACGATTTCGAGATCGACGCCA
This sequence comes from Gammaproteobacteria bacterium, assembly GCA_030429125.1. Lineage (GTDB taxonomy): Bacteria > Pseudomonadota > Gammaproteobacteria > Arenicellales > CAJQKF01 > BQJD01. The sequence continues at coordinate 2,033 of JAUIDF010000373.1, forward strand.
CGTCCCTGGCGCGCGTACACGCGTCGGTGGCGAGGCAGCTGCGCCGGGGCGGCGGTATCGCAACGCCGCCGTGCGTACTCCTGTCGGGCGGTGAATCGTCGGTCGCCGTGCGGGGCAGCGGTCGCGGCGGCCGCAATGGACAGTTCCTGCTCGCGCTGGCACTGGCATTCGATGGTGCACCGCAGACCTGGGCCATCGCCTGCGACAGCGACGGCATCGACGGATCCGAGGACAACGCGGGCGGCATTATCACGCCTGACAGTCTCGAGCGACTGAATCGCCGTGGCGCGGATGCGCGCGAGCTCTTGCGTAATGACGATTCCTACCGGTTTCTGGAGTTGAACGACGACCTGATCGTTACCGGACCAACCCGGACCAACGTCAACGATTTCCGCGCGGTCTTGCTTGCGCAATGACATTG
>JAUIDF010000083.1 GCA_030429125.1 Gammaproteobacteria bacterium
GTCGGCGCGCACATGAACTCGGCCTCGTCGACGAACTCGGCACCAGCGACGACCTGCTCATGGGCGCATGCGAGACGTTCGACATCCTCGAAGTGACACACCGACCGAGGCAGAACGTCGTCAAGCGACTGACAAGCGCCGCCGGATCGCTTGTCTCGAGACTGGCGGGCGACGATCGCGACCGCCAGGCACACCTCCTGGTCTGATCCCTATGCTCTACGAATTCGAAACCCGCCGACCATCAATCCATCGCGATACCTTCATTGCCGAAAGCGCCGACATCATCGGACGCGTCGAGATCATGGCCGGTGCCAGCATCTGGTTCAATGCCGTGCTACGTGGCGACAACGACCTCATCCGCGTCGGCGTCAACAGCAACATCCAGGACGGCTCCGTGATTCACACCGATCCGGGACTTCGTGTCATCGTCGAGGACAATGTCACCGTCGGCCACCGGGTCGTGCTGCACGGGTGTCACGTCGGCGCCCATTGTCTCGTCGGCATCAACAGTGTCGTGCTCGACGGCGCCGAGATCGGACCCTGGTGCCTGGTCGGAGCCAACACGGTGATCACCTCGGGCAAGAAGATTCCCGAACGTTCGCTGGTGCTCGGTTCGCCGGGCAAGGTGGTGCGGGAACTCACCGACGAGGAGTGCGAACGACTGGCGTCATCGGCACGCATCTATCGTGAGAAAGTCGACCGTTACCTCGCGTCCGCGCGGGCGATCCGGGGCGACGCCGGCGCCACGTCCGACTGAGACTGGCGCGCCGGTTCATGATCCTGCTGCAAACCCCCGCCGAGGCCTCGACGTGGTGCCAGGCGCGACGCGACGAAGGCCTGACCCTTGCACTGGTGCCCACCATGGGCGCACTTCACGAGGGACACCTGCGACTGGTCGAACGTGCGGCAGCCGAGAACGACTGCTGCGTGGCGAGCATTTTCGTCAACCCCCTGCAGTTCAACGAGCGAAGCGACTTCGACGCCTATCCGCGCGATACCGAACGCGATGCGCGGATGCTGGGAGAACGCGGCTGCGACATGGCCTTTACCGGCAGCATCGGCGATTTCTTTCCCGGTCACGACGATCCCGCCACCATCGAGCGGCTCGACCCGGGCCCCTACGCCGAAGGCCTCGAGGGCGCCCACCGGCCAGGACATTTCGCCGGCGTGCGCACCATCGTCGAGCGGCTGTTTCTCACCTGCCGGCCGGATCGCGCCTACTTCGGCCAGAAGGACTTTCAACAGACCCTCGTGGTCCGCGACCTCGCCCGCACCCTGGGCTTTGTACAGATCGTCGTCTGCCCCACGGTGCGCGAGACGAACGGGTTGGCCATGTCGTCGCGCAATGCCCGACTCGACGCGGCCGCGCGCGCCGAGGCCGCCATCATCTTCCGGGCGCTCGATGCCGCCCGCGAGGCGTGGCGCAACGGCGAGCGCCGCCGTGGCATCCTCGCCACCGTCATGCGCGACGTACTCGCGGGCGGCACCCTGGCGGTGGAGTATGCCGCGGTACGCGACCCGGAGAACTGGCAGGCCGATGACCCCGCGGACCGGCTAGAGCGCGCGCAGGCGCTCATCGCCGCGCGGGCGGGATCGGTGCGATTGATCGACAACCTGCGACTGGACGAGTGAAGCGACCCGGCAACGCCGGGCATCCAGCCGACGACACGATCGGTCAGGAACGCGACACGTCCCCCGCCACCACTATCGACAGCGCGTGACGAGCACGCACAGAATCGCGACCAGGACCATCCGGCGCGGTACGTCACATGAAGCCCATTCTCGACGCCATCGAAGCGAGCCGCCACTTTGACCGCGGCCTGCCGAACGCCGTGTACACGGAGCCCGGCTTTTTCGACTGGGAGCGTGAACGCCTGTTCGCACCCGGCTGGTTCGCCATCGGTTTCGGCGGCGACGTACCGACCGCGGGCGACATGCGGCGCGTGGACGTGCTGGGACAATCCCTCCTGATGGTGCGCGATGGCGACGGCACGCTGCGCGTCTTTCATAACGTGTGCCGTCACCGCGGTCGCCGGCTCCTGGACGAGCCCTGCCGGCACGCGGCCGCGATCCGCTGCCCCTACCACGCGTGGACTTATCGACTCGACGGCTCGCTTCGTGGCACACCACACGTGGGCGGTGCGGGCGTTCACCAGGTCGAAGGTTTCGACCCGGCCGGCTTCGGCCTCTTTTCAGTACGTTGCCACGTGTGGTGCGACATCGTCTTCATCAATACTGACGGCAACGCCGCGCCGTTCGAATCGTATATCGCGCCTCTCGAGTCGCGCCTGGAGGCGCTGTGGGGCGACGAGGGGCCCGCGGCACTGTCACCGGCGCCGGACGGATTCATGGACATGGAGGTGGCCTCGAACTGGAAACTGGCGGTGGAGAACTACCTGGAGGCCTATCACCTGCCCGTGGTGCACCCGGGGCTGAACAGCTACTCACCCCTGTCCGCGCACTATAGCTACCACGATGCCACCGACTTTGCCGGCCAGGGCGTCCTCAGCTACCGGCCTGCCCTGGTCGCCGGCATGCCGCCGCCATCGTTGCCGGGCTGGAACACGGACGCCCTGTACACGGCCGAGTATCCGGCCGTCTATCCCAATGCCCTGCTCGGGGTTCAGAACGACCACTTTTTCGTCATGCTCCTGCTGCCGCTGACTCACGAACGGACACTGGAACGCGTCGCGCTTCAGTTCGTCGGCGGTGCGTCGTCGGATCCGCGTTACGCCGCCACCCGACGCGCGATCCGCGAAGGGTGGCGATCGGTATTCCAGGAAGACGTGGCAGCCGTCGAGGGCATGCAGGCAGGCAGGCGATGCCCGGCGTTCGACGGCGGCGTGTTCACGCCGGTTCAGGATCAACCCACGAAGCACTTCCATCGCTGGTTTGCCGCACGCGCCGCATGCGACTGACGCCGTGGCCATTCCCGCCACGGCGTCCCGCCGGATTCCGGGGCCGCGTCACACGTCGCACTACTCGTTCGCGGCGCTCTTGCGGTCGACTCGACATGTGTGGCGGCGTTGCATCGCGTCGCCATGGAACCACTGCGACGCCTCGGTGCGCCTTGTCAGATACGACGCATTGCCCGGAATCCCGCTCGTCGACGATCGCGTGATCAGACCCTAGTCGGGCCGGGCCGCGAAGTCTCCGCTGCCCATGAACAGGAGCGACAGGCCGCCGAACAGGTAAAAGGCCTGGAGTTCGAGTTTCCAGCCACCGTTCTGGGTAATGATGGAGAGATCGCCCATGTGCACCAGCAGGATGGCGAATACCATGTTGATGGCGATCAACAGTCCGCCGATGCGGGCGAACAAGCCGATGATGACAAGAATCGGCGCCACCACCTCGCCAATATAGACGCCATAGGCCAGGATGTCGGGCAGCCCGAGTTCGACCACCTTGCCGGTGATGTACTCCAGGCTGCCGGGATTGGTCACCTTGGCGACACCGTGGAACAGCATGAGCCCGCCGAGGGTCAATCGGAAAATCAGTTTACCCAGGGAATCGGATGCATTCATCGTGTTGTCTCCTGCCTGTTTGTCATCACCGCGCCGGACGCGTTCGACGCACTCTCCCGGCAATACCGGAATTTAACCACACTCCGCACGACGTGCCCAATTGACACGGGCACTGACCGTCGTCGAATCAATATGATACCCTGTCACGATTGACTTGTGACTCGACACCGTTCACCAGTCGCTTCCGGGACAGTCCCGGACGGCGGCACGACATCCCGGTCGTGGTCGGACCAGCCTTTCGTCAAGACAACGTCGATGAAAACCCTCAAGGTCGTGCTCGTCAAGCCGAGCAAATATGCCGTCGACGGCGCCGTGGAACGTTTCGAACACGGCTTCATGCCCAATGCGAGCCTCTATCACATTGCCAGCCTGACGCCGGACTATATCGGCTCCACCCGCATCGAGGTCTACACCGTCGATGAGTACGTACGCGGCAATCTCGAGTACCTCGACCTGCTCGCCGCTCGGACCGATGCACCCACACTGCTCGCGCTGGTCGGCGTGCAGTCACATCAATTTCATCGCGCACTGGACCTTGCCGCCCTGGCCCGCTCTCGCGGCGTGCAGCACTGTGTCATCGGCGGTCCGCACGCGATGACCTGCGATACCTCGCAGATGCACGGGCGCGGTGTCAGCTTCGCCCTCGGCGAGGCCGAAGTGGTCTGGCATCAAGTCCTCGAGGACGCCGTGTCCGGTCAGCTGAAGGATGTCTACAGCCCCGGCATGCGCTGGCAGAAGACTCTCGAGGGTGCGGTGGTCAAACCGCCGGCCGCGAGTGAACTCGATCGATACGTCCTGCCGATGCTCGGACTGTACCCGGTCCGTGGCTGCCCGTACCGCTGCAACTATTGCTCGGTCGTCAAGATCGCCGGGCACCCGGTTCGCAGCACCGCCATCGAGACCACCATGGAGAGCCTGCGCCGCGCCAAGGCGGGGGGCGTTCGCTACATCGCCTTCGTCTCCGACAACTTCAACAAGTATCCGAATGCGCGCGATTTGCTCGAGGCCATGATCGAGGCCGATCTCGGTCTTCGCTTCTTCTGCCAATGCGATACGCACGTCGTGAACCAGCCCGAACTCTTCGAGCTCCTTCAACGCGCGGGCTGTTTCGAGATGTTCATCGGCGTGGAATCGTTCAATCGCGCCACGCTCAAGGCGGCCAGCAAGTTTCACAACTACCCGGAAAAATATGCGCGACTGGCCGGACTTTGCCGGGATCACGGCATTCGCGCGCATTTCTCCAACATTATCGGCTTCGCCGAGGACACCGAGCGAAGCATCCTCGACGGCCTCGAGATCCTCAAGGGGCTGAATCCGCCCGTGGCGTCCTTTTACGTATTGACGCCGATTCCGGGCACCGAGCAATACGACGACTTCATGGCGCAGGGAGTGATTACCGAGCGTAACCTGGACCGGTTCGACACCACCTGCTCGGTATGGACTCACCCGACCCTGCCGGGCGGTGAACTCGAACGCCTGCTCTACCACTGCTACGTGGACTACTATCGACATCTCATGCGCCAGCAGAGTCGGCACGACGAGTTCTCGGAGTTCACGATCTTCTGCCGCTACATCGCCTCCCAGGGTATCCATCCCATGGCAGGCGGCACCGGTCGCCTTACACTGGACCGGGTGGAGGACTACATGGCGTTGCGCCGTCGCACCTACGGCTTCGAACACGCCGACCTGCCGACGAGTCTCGATCTGTCGGCCGAAGACCGCGCGTTCAACCAAAGTAGCGACTGGCGCAAGTCCGCCCGCGCATAGTCCCCGTTGCGGGGTGCGGGGTCGCGCGTTACGGGCAATGCCCGACGTCTGGCGGCAACCGACTCACTCGTCCGCACTGCCCTCGACCGGAGGCAGAGCGCGAAGGTAGCTGATCATCGCCTGTCGATCCTCGGGCGTGAGTTTCGAGGTATTGTGGTCGACCACGTCCGTCATGGATCCGCCGACGAAGTCGCCGTCCGGATACATGCCGATCTCGAGCAGGTCCGAGAGGTCGGAAGCCGACCACTTGCCGATGCCAGAAGCCTCGTCGGGCGTGATATTGGGAATCGAATCGCCCTCCGGTCCATTCGGATTGCCGCCAAGCTCGCGCGACGCGTCCAGCGCGCCGAGGGCATTGCGCGGCGTATGACACTCGCCGCAGTGCCCGAGATGGCGCACGAGGTAGGCGCCGCGATTCCACTCGGCGTCACGATCCGCGGACGACTCGAACACGCCGGGTTCGAAAAACAACAGTTTCCAGCCGACCATGGATATTCTTGCCGAGGCATACCACGTCAACTCATGCGCCCTGTTTTCACGCCGCACGGGCGCGATCGAGTCGAGGTATGCCTTCATGGCGAGAAGATCGTCGTCCGTGATACCGGTGTACGAGGTGTACGGAAACGCCGGGTAGTAATGGCGGCCGTCGGGGGCCACGCCGTCGCGGAAGGCGCGGATGAACCCCTCGGTCGTCCATCCGCCAATGCCGGTGTCCGCATCAGGCGTGATGTTCGGCGTGTAGAACGTGCCGAACGGCGATTCGAGCGGCCGGCCGCCGGCCATGTAGTCCGACTCGTCGCCATCCTCGACGGTGTGGCAACCGGTGCAGCCGCCAGCCGCCACCAGGTAGGCGCCGCGCTCGATCGCGGCCTCGTCGGCAAGCGCAGTCGCGCCGGTCAGGGCGAGGCACAGCAGGGGAACGACGTTGGTCTTCATGGATAAACCGTCCGATCGCAGGAACTGTCGTTCTACCACAGCGCGACGATCACTCCCACTGGCGGCGGTCTGCGAGTTGATGACGAAACGGAAACGGGGCCCCGCGGGGCCCCGATTCGCACGTCAGACCGACGGACTCAGTGCTCGCCGCCGGCGCGGAAGTTGAACACCGCGCCCGACCGGATACCCGACGGCCAGCGACTGGTCACCGTCTTCATCCGCGTGTAGAAACGCACCCCCTCGGGACCGTGAATGTAGTGATCGCCGAACAGGGAGCGCTTCCAGCCGCCGAAGCTGTGGAAGGCCAATGGCACCGGGATCGGCACGTTCACCCCCACCATGCCGATGCGGATGCGGTGGGCGAAGTTGCGCGCCGCGTCGCCGTCACGGGTGAAGATGGCGGTGCCGTTGCCGTACTCGTGGTCGTTGATCAGGTTCACGGCTTCCTCGTAGTCCTTCGCCCGCACCACGCACAGGACCGGCCCGAATATCTCGTCGGTGTAAATGCTCATTCCCGGCTTGACGTGGTCGAAGATGGTCGCCCCGACAAAGCAGCCCTTCTCGTGACCCTTGACGACGATGTCGCGCCCGTCCACCACGAGCGTCGCACCTTCGTCGACGCCACGGTCGATGTAGCCCTGGATGCGCGCCTTGGCCTCGGGATTGATGACCGGTCCCATTTCCGACGCGGGGTCGGTATAGGGCCCGACCTTGAGCTCGTTGATGCGCGGAACGAGCTTCTCCATCATGGCGTCGGCGGCTTCATCGCCCACCGCCACCACCACCGAGATAGCCATGCAGCGCTCGCCGGCCGAACCGTAGGCGGCGCCCATGACGGCGTCGGTCACCTGGTCCATGTCGGCATCCGCCATCACCACCATGTGATTCTTGGCGCCGCACAGCGCCTGCACGCGCTTGTTGTGCGCGCAGCCGGTCTGGTAGATGTACTCGCCGATCTTTGTGGAACCGACGAAGCTGACCGCCTGGACCACCGGGTCCGAGAGCAGCGTGTCGACCGCTTCCTTGTCGCCGTTGACTACGTTAAGCACGCCGTCGGGCAGTCCGGCCTCGCTGAACAGCTCCGCCAGGCGAAGACCGCAGGAGGGGTCTTTCTCGGATGGCTTGAGCACGAACGTGTTGCCACAGGCAATGGCTACCGGGAACATCCACATCGGCACCATGGCGGGGAAGTTGAAGGGCGTGATGCCGGCGCACACGCCGAGCGGCTGGCGCATGCTCCAGCTGTCCACGCCGCCGGCCACGTTCTCGGAATACTCGCCCTTGAGCAACTGGGGAATCCCGCAGGCGAACTCCACCACTTCCAGGCCGCGCGTAATGGAGCCCTTGGCATCGTCCAGCGTCTTGCCGTGCTCGGAGGAAAGCAACTCGGCCAGTTCGTCCATGTGCTCGCGAATGAGCGCACGAAAATTGAACAGGATCTGGGCGCGCCGCGACGGCGGCGTGTCGGCCCAGGCCGGGAAGGCCGCCTCGGCGGCGGCAATCGCGGCGCGCACCTCGTCGGCGCTGGCAAGCGGCGCCTGCGACGTCACTTCACCCAGGGCAGGATTGTAGATCGGGCTGAAGCGACCGCTCACGCCCTCGACCTTTCGACCATTGATGTAGTGGTGCAGGGTGTGGGTAACCTTGGCGTCCATCGTATTTCCTCGGATCTCGTGTATTGTGCAAAATGGTGACACGCGACGACTGCGTGTGGCGGAATGATCATTTCCCATTGTGCTGCCCTCACCAGTCTGCTGCAAGCAACCGGGAGCCACTAGGGCCAGAATGAGCCAACGACAGGATCCAACAAGGCGCGCACTGGGTGCCATCACGGCCGTTTTCTGCGCGGTTTCGCCGGTATCGGCGGACATGACCGGCGACCCGCTGACGCGACTCGTCTACCTCGCCGAGGTGACGAGTTACTGCTCGCTCGCGGACGAGCGGGTCGTGCGCGGGTTTCGGCGCGAACGTGACCGCATCGTGGCGGAAAGGAACTTCGACCAGGACCACATCGAGCAGGCACGCATGACAGCCTGGAAACTCGCCCACGCCGAGTGGCAGAACCGGGGCCTTGGCGGGTTTCGAAACTGGTGCCGAACCGAAGGCGAGGACGCCGCCGCTCTGTTTCGGTCGTTGGCGCAGGACTAGAATCTCTCCGCTCGACCGCTCATTGAGACCGAAGACCGTCGCCCGCCGTAGCGCAGCGACTCGAACGGTCGCATCGGGTTGCAGTCATGGCGTCGCAATGCCGACCAACGGGCGCGGCAGCCGCCTGGACAGCCGGCAATTCAACCGGACAGAGTTAGACCTCGACGCCGAAACGTTCCCGCAGCGCCCGGCGCCCCGCGTGCGTCAAGGTCACCGCGCGCACGCCTTCCTGCCGCTGCAGCCAGCGCTTGCGAAGGCACTGCGCGAGCAGTGCCGCACCGAGGCCGCCAGCGAGGTGATTGCGCCGCTCGCTCCAGTCCAGGCACAACCTGGCCAGAGGACGCCGGCCGCGATCGAGGGCGTCGACATCGATGCCGACGCGCGCGAACGCATCGCGACCGCCCGGCGAGACGCCCACGCCGGCGTCGTCGAGGACCAGGTAGTGCTTCGCCGCCAGCGCATCGAGCAAGTTGACGCCGAGGCGGCCGGCGAGGTGGTCGTAGCAGGTGCGCGCCTCGCGCTCCGGGGTCGACGCCGTCACGCGTGCATTGTCGCCAACGGGTCCACCGAGCACCATGAGCGATTCCAGCACCGACGCGACGTCCTCACTGGCGAGGCGAAAGTACCGGTGGCGTCCCTGCCGAACCACGCTCAACAGGTTGCGTTCGGTGAGCTTGCCCAGGTGGGCGCTTGCCGTGGCGCGACCGATACCGGCCTCGACGGCGAGTTCGGTCGCGGTGCGCGCCCGCCCGTCCATCAATGCCGACAGCATCAGCGCACGCGCCGGGTCACCTATCAGCGCGCCGATTGCCGCGATCGGTGGCGCATTCATAGTTCGTTCCTCACCGAAGTATAAACGTCGCGGCGAGCATACCATGGGCAACCCGATTCCACGGAACATCCCATGTCCATCACCTGTGTCATTCGCTACGCGATCGACCCCTGCAAACTTGCCGCGTTCGGAACCTACGCACGCAACTGGGGCCAGGCCATCCCCCGCTGCGGGGCGGACCTGGTCGGCTACTTCGCACCCCACGAGGGTTCATCGACCGTGGCCTACGGCATCTATCACGTCGAGAACCTCGCCGCGTACGAAACGTATCGGGAACGCCTGGCGTCCGACCCGCTGGGACGGGAGAATTACCGTTTCGCACAGGCCGAACGATTCCTGCGGCGCGAGGACCGGCTGTTCCTTCGTCTCGTCTCGACGCCGCATGCGCAACCTGGCCAACACCCGGAGCCAACACCATGATCGCCGTCATTTTCGAAGTCCAGCCGCACGAGGCGCATCGTCAACACTACCTCGACGCCGCCGCCAGGCTGCGCCCGCTGCTCGAGTCCATCGAGGGTTTCGTCTCCGTCGAGCGTTTCCAGAGCCTGACCACGCCGGGAAAGATTTTGTCGCTGAGTGTTTTCGAGGACGAAGCGGCTCTCGATCGCTGGCGCAACGTGGCGGAACACCGCAAGGCCCAGGCGCTCGGCCGCTCGACGTACTTCGCCGACTACCGGCTTCGAATCGCCAGCATCATTCGAGACTACGGGCTGGTCGATCGAGACGACGCCCCGGCGGACAGCCGCGAATCGCATGGCTAGGACGAGGCGATCATGCCCGCTCGTGGCGCGTTCATTCTGCCCGGCGGCACTACCCGCGCCACGCCGTCGTCTTCGCGCCAGGCGGTACGTCGGCCGGACCCTGCCGCCGGCGATTGCTAGGCGGTGCCGGATCCCTCGTCGGGCGGCCCCTTGAGCTCGACCACGTTACCGTCCGGGTCCTCGATATAGATGGACGGACCGTCTCCCTCGGCGCCGTAGCGCCGCTGCGTTTGGCCGGCGACGACATGGTGCCGCTCGAGGTGCTCGCGGATGGCGGGCTCGTCGAAGTCGTCCAGCCGCACGCAAAAGTGATCCAGGTTGCGACCCTCGCGACCGGGAGCGCGACCGCCTGCGCGCCCGAGTCTGCCGTCGACGGAGACGATGTCGATCAGGCTGGCACCGGCCCGAAGCTGCACCAGGCCGGTCTCGGCCGACGTCTCGCGTTCCACCGGGCAGCCCAGCACGTCGCGATAGAAGGAGATCAGGCGCCGCGGCTTCGCGGTCCGCAGTACGACGTGGTCGAGTCCCCGGATGCGAATCATGGCCGTTACAGGCTGCGTGCCGCCCGACAAAGACTGGCCAGCTTGGCACGGGCCCGGTCGCGGCCGAGCAGGCCGAGACCGCAGTCCGGCGCCGCCACCAGGCGGTCGGCGTCGACATGCCGCAGCACCTCGCGCATCCGCGCGCGGATTTCCTCGACCTCCTCCACGCGGCTCCTGGCAATCGCGACGAAACCGACGATCAGGGTCGTGTGGCGAAAGCGCGCAAACAACTCGGCGCCATTGTGTCGGTGGGCGTCCTCCAGCGACACGGCATCGATGCTCGACGATTCGATGGCATCGGCAAGCTCGAGGTAGGCGTTTCGATCCGCCTTGGGATAGTCGGGATTGTCGAGGCGGTCCGGATAGCCGCAGCACATGTGCACCGTGCGCGTGACGTGATCGGGACAGCCGTGGAAGGCGCGCTCCAGGTTGTCGAAGCCGTACTCGAGCGCTTCGCGGGGCTTGCGTGCGAACAAGGGTTCGTCGATCTGGATGTGACGGCAGCCCGCCTCGGCCAGCGAGAGCACCTCCCGGTTCAACGCCTCGGCGAGGTCGGCGCCGAGACGCGCGCCATCGTGGTAGAAATCGTCCGCGTTCGTGTCGGTGATGGTCATCGGCCCCGGCATGGTGACCTTCACCGGCCGGTCGGTATGCGCCTGCGCCCGTCGATAGTCGTCGGCAAGGAACAGGTCACGCGCCGAGACCGGCCCGCGAATCGTCGGCAGCCGCGCGCTGTAGGCGCCGTTGCGCAACACTTTCTCGGTCAGCCGCTTGAAATCGAAGCCCTCGAGATGGCGGCAGTGGTAGTGAATATAGTTCTCGCGCGGAATTTCACCATCGGTGGGAATATCGATGCCGGCTTCTACCTGGTCGGCAATGGCCTCGCCAATGCCGCGGTCGATGATGTCCTTGGCATCGGGACCCATCGCCTGAAGTGCGGCCTCCCAAAGCAGCGTGGGATCGGACGTGTCGGGACCGGCCGGGATATTGAACCAGTCGGGCAGGCGGACGTAGTCCGGCTTGGGGTACGCCCCTATACAGGTCGTGGAAATGGGCATGTCGGTGCGTCCGCCCTACCCGGCGCAAGGTCCGGGTCGCTTTGGATCCGGAAAACTGTCTGAATCGTGAAATGACTCTCGCACACTATTCGACGGACTTTACCTGGTTCTGCAGGTTGGTCGGATCGAATATGCCCTGGTAGCCTTGCGTACCCGGCGCCGCGTCCGCGTCGCGAGGCTGGCCCTCGGCACCCGGTGCGGATGCCCCCCGGTCATCATCCGGCGCCGCGGACCCGCCCTTGACCTGGCCTTCGAGGTTGGTCGGCGCGAAGATGTTGCGATAGCCCTCGGTACCGGGCGCCGGCTCGGTGGCACCGGAAGGCGCCGAACCACCCGGGTTCCCGCCGCTCCCGTTTTCGCCCTTCACCTGACCCTCCAGGTTGGTCGGTGCGAAGATGCCTCGATAACCCTCGGTGCCCTTGGCGTCGGCGCCGCCCGCGGACGGTCCGCTCGCCGGTGCCTCCTGCTGGCCCGGTTGAGCCCCCTCGAACATGCGGCGGCTGCGCAGTTCCTCGACACGACGCTGCACCTCGGCGCGCTTGGCCTCATCGACAGCCGCCTTGCACTCATCGACGCCGACGGTGCCCGCGTAGTACGAGGTGCCGATGCCGGCTACGAAGATCAGCACGATCATGGCGAAGGCCGGGTCGACGAGGCGATTGCTCTTGCGCCCCAGTCGGGACAACGCGTCGGTGCCTTCGATGACCGCTTTCGCGATGGCCTTGTCGAAGGCCTCCGTGCGTCGCTTCTTGATCTCGCCAACGGCCGCGGCGAACAGCGTGAGCACGACGATGACGACTGCAAGGGCGCTGATGGACGGATTGATTCCGTACCGAACCTTGCTCGCGAGCACCGTGGTCAAGGTGCTCTCGGAGGTAATGGTGAAAACGGTCGTGTTGTAATTCTCGAACGATGCGAGGAAGGCGAGGACGGCAGCCGAACCGATTGCAGGTTTGAGAAACGGCAGCAATATCTTGCGAAACGTCTGCACGTTGGTCGCACCGAGATCGAGAGCCGCCTCCTCCAGCGCCGGGTCGAATCGCTGCAGACGCGAAATGAAGACCAGCATCGCGTACGCGGAGATAAACGTCGTCTGTCCGATGATGGTCAGAAAAATACCGTCGTAGAACACCGAGTCGTAGTCGGCGTTGAACATGGCGCCGAGCCGGTCCCAG
>JAUIDF010000084.1 GCA_030429125.1 Gammaproteobacteria bacterium
CCGGCGTGGTGGAACTCATTGCCCGCTGGGTCACGAAGGCATCGCATTCCGTCTTCGCGCACATCGGCGTCATGTCGGCCGTGGCGGCATCGCTGTCCGCGGTGATGAACAACGTGGCCGCGCTGGCACTGCTCATGCCGGTGGACATGAAGGCATCGAAGAAGGCAGGCCGCAGCCCCGCCATGACGCTGATGCCGCTGTCGTTCGCGTCGATCCTCGGCGGCATGATCACCCTGATCGGCACACCGCCGAACATCATCGTCGCCTCGTTTCGCGAAGGCGCGCTCGGTGAGAGCTACGGCATGTTCGACTTCGCCCCCGTGGGCATCGCCTGCGCCGTGGCCGGCGTCGCCTACGTGACCCTGGTGGGGTGGCGATTGATTCCGCGCGGACGTCGCGACGCCGATTCCTCGAAGGAGCTGTTCGACCTCGGCGACTACATCGCCGAGGTCAAGGTGGGAGAGGAGTCATCCGCCATCGGCAAGCAGGTGCGCGAGCTCGACGAACTGTGCGATTCCCACGGCGTGTCCATCCTCGGGCTGGTGCGCGGCGAGCGGCGAATGCCGGGCGGCGCACGGCGCGTGGAGCTGGAGGCCGGCGACACCCTGGTGATCGAGGCCGACGCCAAGTCCATCGACGCCTTCGCCGGCGAGGCAGACCTCGCCTACGACGAAACCGAGCGACCCGACGGCGACGAGATGGCGGGCGAACAGGTACTGGTCGAGGCAGTGGTACGCCCGGGCGCGCGCATCGAGGGCCGCAGCGCGAAATCGATGCACCTGCTCGACCACTACGGCGTCACCCTGCTCGGCGTGTCCCGCAAGGGGCGTCGGTTCCGCGAGCAGATCAGGCGGCTCAAGCTGGCGGCGGGCGACGTACTGCTGTTGCTCGGACCGTCGGAACGCGTCAACGATATCGTCGAATGGATCGGCGCCCTGCCCCTGGCGGACCGCGAGCTCGAGCTGACCCAGCGCAGCAAGGCCGGCATCACGGTCGGCATCTTCGCCCTGGCGATCGCGGCGGCCAGCACCGGGCTGCTCTATCTGCCGGTCGCGCTCGCCATCGCCTGCATCGCCTTCGTGGGAATCGGCGTGGTACGCGGACGGCAGATCTATGACTCGATCGAGTGGCCGGTGATCGTGCTGCTCGGCTCCATGATTCCACTGGGCACGGCGCTGGAAGAGTCGGGCGGTACCGAGCTCCTGGCCGACCTGCTGGTCGACAACGCCGGCAGCTACGGCCCGGTGACGGTCCTGGTGATCTTCATGATCACCACCATGACGCTTTCCGACGTACTCAACAACACCGCCACCACCATCATCGCCGCGCCGGTCGCCATCAGTATCGCGGCCAGCCTCGACGTCAGCGCCGACCCGTTCCTGATGGCGGTGGCGGTAGCCGCATCCTGCGCGTTTCTGACGCCGATCGGGCACAAGAACAACACGCTGATCCTGGGCCCGGGCGGCTATCGATTCGGCGACTACTGGCGCATGGGACTGCCGCTCGAGGTGCTCATCGTGGCCGTGGGCGTACCGGCCATTCTCTGGGTCTGGCCGTTGTAGAAAGACCTGTCGAACGAACCCACCCGGTGCCGGTTCACACCACGCGTTCGCGGCCATCCTCCGACCTTTCCCGCCGCCACCGCGTTGCCACCCTTCGCCATGAAACCACCACGACGCCCCGATGCGCCCGGCCGGATGCGAAAAAGGCGCGAGATCCCGCGCGCCCGGTGTCTCGTGAACAGGCCCTAGTCCAGTCGCGCGATCGCCGCACAGTGGCTCGACAGGTCGGGCAGTCCGAATCCGTAGGTCGCATCGCGGCCCGACTCGCCGAGGTCGCGGCTGAGCGATGCCAGGTAGTCGGTGATCACGCGTGGCGCAAGGTCGGCACGTCGGGCCCGGATGGCCGCCACGGCAGCGGTCACGAACGGGGCGGCGTAGGACGTACCGCTCACGTACCGACCCTCGCCCGAGGGCACGTAGACATCGACGCCGGGCGCGGCGAAATCGACGAACTCACCGCGGCTGGCACGGCGAAACACGCGACCGTCGGCGTCGACGGCGGTGACGGCGATCACGTCCGGGTAGGCCGCCGGGTACGATGGCGGCGCGTCCCGTCCGCCGTTGCCCGCCGCCGCCACCACCGGCGTGCCGCGCGCCACCACGATGCGCACCGCCAGCTCGAGAACGCGGTTATCCGCCCCGCCCAGCGAGACGTTGACGACCTTGACGCCCCGGCTCGACAGGACGTCGAGTCCCTGCACGATCCAGGCAGCGGTGCTGTCGACCCGGTCTTTGCCCTCGCGGCGAAAGACGTTGACGGCGACGACGTCGGCACCCGCGTGCAGGCCGGCGAAGCCATCGCGGCGGGCCCCGGCCAGGATCGTCGCCACCGCGGTCCCGTGCCGGGCATCGGGGCGAGCCAGCCCGGCCGGCAGCACGTCGAGCAAGTCGACGCGGGCGCCGTCGAGCGCAGGATCGGACGCATCGACGGGCGTGTCCAGCATGCCAATGGGCGCCGCGGCCAGGCACGGCGAAGCCGCCGTCCAGCCGATCAGGTCGGCCGCGTAGTTCCGGCCCCCGCCCTGCAAAACATAGCGATGATTGGCGTCGACGACGATGTCCGGGAATCGCTCGGCGAGCACGGCGGCGGCCGCCGGCGCGTCGACGCCGGGCGGCAGCGAGGCGACGCTCATGACCAGCCCCAGCCCGTCGAGAGTCTCGCGGGATCGCACACGAAACCCCTCGGCCTGGACGCCCGCGGCAACCCGGCGGGCGGCCTCTATGTCGGCCGTCATGAACACGATCTGGCCCGGTTCGTGATCGCGTCCGGCCCGCGTTGCGTCCTTATCCGGGCCGTCGACCGGGTCCGTCCCCAGGGAGGGCAAGGCACTGCCGAGCAACGTGCCGAAGGAAGCCGGTCTGCGCGGCCCGGACACGGTACCCGTCGCAGCGGATTCGCCCGACGACGGCGTGCGGCGCGCCGGGCGTCGCGGATCGCGCGACGACGTGGCCGGCGGGTCGGACTCGGCCGGCGCATTCGACCCCGTGTGCGGCGGTTGCGGTTCGTCCTCCGGCAACGGCGTCGACTGGAAGTCGGTCGCGGACGACGGCCCCTTGCCTTCCGGGTCGGGGTACTTGGCCGGCGTCTTCGCCGGCTCGGTCACGATCTTTTCGTCGGTCCCGGTGGCCAGGACACCCGGCGACTTGACCAGCGACTTCAGATCGACCGGCGCCATTCGCTTGATATCGAGCCGCGGCAGGGTCTTCACCGCCGGCACCTCCACCTGTGCTTTCGGCGGCGATGCGACGGTCACATCCGCGTCGGCCGATGCCGCGGTACACAGCGCGACAATCAATATCGCGAGCGCGGTACCGTCGGTGTATCGCCATGGACGCGTGGCGGACATGCGGGGTGGACCGGGGCGAAGTCGACGCTCAGCGCCGCGCGATGAGCCGAACGAGGTCGCTGGCGGCGGTCGGCGACCCGCCCGCGCCGATGGCGACGACGCGGCACCAGTACCCGGCGCCGTCCGCCAGGTGATCCATGACCAGCAGGCTCGGGGAAAGCTGCGTTCGCGCCTCGGGTACGACCGCGCCGGTCACCATGCCACTCGCCATCATCAGGTCGGCGTAGCACTCCAGGCGGTAGGCGCGAGCGCCATTGACCGGCATCCAGCGAAAGCGCGTGTCGCGGTTCATGTCGTCGTCGGAGAATGGCTCGAGCATGGTGAGCGGCGCAAGCGAATCGGCCCCGTCGACAGGCGGCGCAGCGGTGCTACCGACGAAGTAACGCACCACGGGCAGTTCGAAGGCGACGCCGGGGGCGCTGATTCGCAGCCTGAGCAGGATACCGCCGGACTCGCCGGTCGGCAGCGGCGGGCTGACCAGTTTCACGCGCTGTCGATTGTTGAGAAACTCCCGCACCAGCGTCCGGGTCTGGCGCGCTTCGAAGTCCGACAGCACGGCCGCATCGACCGCGGCCGGCGGTGCCGGCGGCAGCGGCCGGAACAAGGGCGTGCCACCACCCGATACCGGCGCCCACTCCCACTGCGCCTGGATCTGTCCGCTGCCGAGGTAGTTGATGTCGGCCACCGCGGCAAGCGGCGCATCGCGGTCGACGATACGCACCCGCGCGCCGTCCGTGAAACGCAGATCGACCCGCGTCAATTGAAAGGCCGCCAGCGAGGCGCTGCCAAGCGGCATCTCGATATCGGCGTCGAAGGTGTTGAATCCGTCGCTGAACCGGCGTCGGATGAGCACGCGCGAGGCACCGGCTGCGCGCGCCGCCGCGGCAATGCTGGCCGGCAGCGTCAGCGAATCGCTGATCACCTCGGTGCCGGTGACGACACCCGAGGACGGAAACGATTCGGCAAGCGATCGCGCCCGCGTGACCGGCCGCGTGAGCGGACGGGCAATGCGCTGGATGAGTTCGCCGCCGGGCGTACGAATCTCGACCGCGTCCGAGCGCAAGGTCACGGGCGGCGGCGAGCCGAGCACTTCAAAACGTGCATTCCATGTCAGGTTGACGGGAATCGAGGCCGGCGTACCGAGCGCAAGCACCGGCGACGACGAGGTACCGCTGACCTCGACCAGGGTGAACTGGCTGAGCCGAACGGACAGGTCCGGGTCGAGTGTCAGGGTCGACGAAAAGGTGGCGAAGTGATCGTTCGGGTCGGTTCCGGCATGACTGAATGCGCGGGTGTACTGAAGTGTCGCGGTGCGGCTGCCGATCCGGCCCCGGGCGGCGTCGCGAAGCGTAACGCCCTGGAGCAAGCGCCGTGCGATGCCATCACGAACCGACGCTGACAACACCAGCGTCTCCGCCACCGTGGCGCAGTTGGGGTTGATGCACAAGGCCGAGAGCGCCTGACCCTGGGTCCCCACCTGTACGCCGTCCAGGCGCAGCACACCCCGGGGTGATGTCGACGTGTAGCTCGTTACGATGCCCTCGAAAACGGGATCCCAGGTGAGGTTGAATGTCGATGGTGACAGCAGCGTGCGCAGCGGGATATTGCGGCGGTCCAGCACCTCGATGAGGGAGGAGTTCTCGCTGATGCCCGCGAGGCTGCCGGGGGCGGTGAGGTTGACCAGTGCCGTCACGTCGATACCGGCGGCCGACGTCGTCGGCGTGACCGTCGCGTCAACGGCGAAAGCGGGCCGCGAGAGGGCGGCGACTGTCAGCATGGCGACGGCGAATCGCGATCGTCTTTTCACGGTATTGTGCCTCTGCGTCATTGCCAGGACCGGCCGATCGACCAGTCCATGCGCGTGCCGACAAACACCTGGTAGGGATCCTGGTCGAAGCGCGGGTCGAGCCCGTCTTCGAATTCCTGGCGCTCGCCCTGAAGCCACAGCGTCCACCCGGGTCGATCCTGCCGCGCCGGGCGCAGCAGCCAGTCGAGGCGGATAGCGGCGGTTTCGAATCGCGCATCGATTGAGTCGTCGCGCGCACCGTTCTGGTTCAAACTGTAGCTGACCGTCGTCGTCAGCCGCTCGTCGAAGGCGACGTGACGGGCATCGAGCCCGGCGAGGTAGCTTCGCGAGACGTTGCTGCCGTCGCTGGCACGCACCGTGTTGTATTGCAGCTGGGCGCCGAGAGAGAAACGATCCGCCAGCTGCCACTGCGCGAAGAGGTCGGTGAGCCGATGCCGGTTGTCGGCGAAAAAGAAACCGAAATCCCGCTCCACGGAATAGGCGTGGTTGACGCCCCAGTAGAACGAGTCGTACTGGAATGACACGCCGCCCTGGTAGGTGGCAACCTGGCGGTCGGCGCCGCTGCCCGCGAGCGCCGGGGGCAGATCGTCGTGAAGCTGGTCGGAGTACTGCGCCACGAAGGACAGGGTCGGCAGCCCGTACCAGGGCGTTGCCACGTTGCCCGCCTCGTCGACGTCGGGAAACGGCGTCCACGACAGCGAGAACGACGCCAGCTCATTGGTCAGCGTCGGCAGTGTATCGTCGCCCGCCACGTTGTCGGTTTCCCTGGCGAGCTGAAGCTGCAGCGAAAATCCGCCGACCTGCAGCACGCTGAACAGGCGGTCGAGATCCCTGTCGAAGGGCAGCGACGGATTCGCCAGGCTGCGAAAGAATAGACCGATCTTCTTCCTCTCGTAACCGATGTTCCAGTTCGCCTGCCGCCCGCCCACCTCGCGACCCTGCCAGATATGAAACAGGCCCAGGAACGACTGCGCGTCGTCGTCGGTCCGCTCGAAGCCGCCGAGCGGACCGTCGAAATCGTAGCGGGTCTCGGCGTGCTCGGCGCGCAGTTGCAGACGTCGATCGAGAAGACGCGACTCGATCGCGATGGCATATCCGTCACCTTCGGGTTCGATATCGTTGCCGGCGATTCCGAGGCCGGAATGATCCTCGCCCTCGCCGTTGACATAGGTGGCGGTCACCGTCAGTGCGTCCGGATTCGAGGATAGTGGACTCACCGACAGCAGGCTGCCGGCGACACGATGTTCGTGGTTTCCGACGCCGGCGCCGAAACGAAAGCCGTTGACCGGTTCGGTGCGATAGGCGAAACCGGATCCGACCACGCGCTCGCCGTCGCTGCGGGCCGTCACCGAGACGCCACGACGATGAAAATCCTGGATCAGCAGGCTCTCGGCGACCGGGGCGTGGTGTCCGAGTACGGCGGACACGTTGTCGGAACGCGCCGACAGGCGATACTCGCCGAGTTCGAGCTCGCGCCCGCGCCGCGGTTCGACGACCGTCGGCGCGCCGACGCTGGTCGGGTCGGTTTCGACCACGGGCTGCGTCACGCCCGCCGGACCGAGATCGGCGCCGAGGGAATCGTATAACAATGCCACGTACGCCTCGGTCTCGACGGCGCCGCCCTGGCGGGTCGCCTGCAGGCGCGCGGCGCCCTGTCCGTGACTCGGGTCGCCGAGGTCGGTGAACTCGTTGTCGGCAACGCGGTAGGAACCTTCGAGCACGAACTCGGCGGCAAAGAATCGCTGCGCCGCCGCGCGTTCGGACACGGCATCGCCGACGGTGAGATACCACACACCCCGCTCGATGATGTCTCCGGCCGGCGTGTACTCGACCAGGCGCAACTCGTGCTGCCCGGGGTCGAGCGCCTGTGGCGGCGCCACCGACACGACCTGCACGTCGCCGCGCTGCGCCAGTTGCACGATCTCGCTGACGTCGATGCCATCGAGTTCGAGTGCCAGCCAGGCGAGACTCTCGGCCGGCATGTCGGCCGGCAAGACGATACCGATCGGCTCGTCGCCCCGCTCGAGGTGGCTCCCGTCACGGTCCAGGACCGGCACCCAGGCTTCGCCATCGGCGTGAACGACGCCCGGCACGATACCCGCCGACAGGGTCCACAGGCATGCCCCCGTCAGGACAGCTGGCAAGATTCGCGGCATGAGCGGGCTCCCCGTCTCCTGTTCTTGTTGGTTAAGCGGTTCGAGCGGATCGCGCCGCCTGCCGTCGACGCAATCCGCCCGGGCGCCGCCGCCGGGGCTACGCCGACGGGACGGCCATGTCGCCTATCGCCCGGGATCGATCCGGTCCTCGATTATCGCCTCGATTCGCGAGGTGTCGAGATGCTCGGCGTCAATGCCGGCGCGCCCGATGACATTCAGCGTGGGGTTCACACCCGCGGCCGGATCCGCGGCCAGCGGACCGCCACGCCCGGCATCGCCGGCCACGCGCACGGTCTGGCCATCGCCGCCGGGCCCGATGTCGCCCTCGCAGTTGGCACCATCCGCGCCGCAGTCGGGCGTTCCGCTGTCGCGGTCGTCCATCGCCGTGCTCATGCCCGTCTCGCCGGTGCAGTTGGCATCGCCGGGGGCACAGCCGGCATCGTCGCCGTCGGTGGACTGTCCGTTACCGTCGGTAGTCTCTTCCTCCGAGAAATTCATTTCATCGTCCGCGTCGTAGTCGCCCTCCTCGGCGGCGGTGGCGTCGTTCTCGCCTTCCTCCTCGGTGAATGTCATCTCGTAGTGATCCGACTCGCCGTGCTCACTGGCATCCTGCGCCGCGGCGTCCTGCTCGGCGGCCGCCTGACCGGCCTCTTCCTCGTCCTGCTGAGCCTGCAAGGCCGCGTTGAGCAATGCGGTGGCGGCGTCCTCGCTGGCGCCGGTGCCACGACGATCGATGGACACGCTAAAGGAATCCTCGAACTCCTGCTCCGAGCCGCGATAATCCGATACCGTCGTGCCACCTCCGTCCTCGGTCAGCCCCAGCACATGGGCGGTGTCGGCGAGATCCTGCTCATCTTCCATACCGGCGCTGGTCCCCTCCAGGCTCTCACCTTCCAGGCCCGGCAATCCGCCGTTCAGTACGTCGCCGCGGTTGACCGCCCGGTTGATCCTCGCCACGCCGAAACCACCCAGTTCGGGATTGAGCGCACCGGCACGGCCGAGGTTGGCACCGCGTGGCGCCGGTGCGCCGCCGAAGCCCGCCATACGGTTCGCGGCATTGACACCCGGTCGATCGAGGCCACCGGCGGCATTCGTCTCGCCCGGCTTCCCGACAAGCCCCGGCACGGCACGGACGGCCCCTTTCGACAGGTCGCGGGTCTTCAGTGACAGCCCGGGCGTTCCGCCAATGCGCGGTATCGCGCTCGTCCTCGACAGGCCGACGCCCGGGACGTTCGCGGTATCGGGTACCGACAGGACCTTCAGGCGTGCGGCGGCCGTGCCTTCCTTGCCGACACGGTGTTCGGGGGTCTTGGCGACGGCCCCGCGCGGTCGAGCGGTGTTTTCCTTCGACTTGCCGGACGATTTGCCGCCGGAAGACAGGCGCCGGACAGGCGACGAATCGGTCTTGCCCGCATCGGCCGGTTTCAGGGACTCGAGGGGCTTGAGGTTCTTCAGTTTCACCGGCTCGATCTGGCGAACCTTCGCCGCGGACGCGTCGGGCGGGGTCTCGAGTTTCCGAATCTTGTTCGGCGCCGGCGTGAGCGGCTTCAGACCCACCGCGTTCTGGCCGGTATTCAACTGGGCAAGCGCTGGCGAGGCGACGAACGCCATGGCGAGCACGAATTGCGCCGCGCGCGCCGTGCACCGTCGATCACCACGGGTCCTGTCGACGCGTCGGCGGCGACTCTTCGCAACGGGAAACGACATGTCTGCCTCCTTGGATTGACTTGTACACACCCGCCGCATGCAGGCGTGCCGGCGCGCGGGGCGGCGCGCTTACCGGTTTACGTCGCGAGCAATCCGTCAACGGTTCAGTCGCGGTTCATGTTCCAGGCACATTTCCCTTCGTGGCGACGATGCCGGGGCAGTCGACGCCCGATGCGCATGCACACGCCTACGCCAACGAAGAAAAAATGATGACTGTACCGTAATCTATTTGCACGGTGCCGTCCAACGCATGTCGCCGGAACAGCTGGTAGAGACCGTCCATCAGTTCGTCGTGACCGGGGACGCCCGGCAGGGGGGCATAGGAGGAGGACATCACGCGGCCACGCAACGCCTCGAAGTCCAGCCGTTGCGCATTCGGAAATTCGGCTCGTTCGAACCGCCGTCCGCCGTAGAACGTCGTCAGCGCCGTCTCGTCGACGTGGCTGGCCGTGATCTCGCGATAGGTGGGTGCACGCGAAAGCAACAGGGCTTCGTACTCGTCCATGAACGCCGTTCCCAGGCATCGTTCGTTCCAGATCATCGCGGCCGGTGCCGGGGATCGCGCGATACGCAGGCACTCGTGGCGGCAGGCCAGCGGGTCGAACCAGTGAAATGCCTGCCCGGAGACGACGAGGTCACAACAGTCGTGGTCGAGGCCGGTGGCCTCGGCAGTGCCGTCGGCGAACGTGGCGCGTGGGTATCCGGCGAGAAACGCCTGGCCGGCGCGCCTCATGGCCTCGTTGGGCTCGACCCCGGTCACCTCGAACCCCGCCTCGAGGAACGTGCGTGACAGCAGGCCGGTGCCGCTGCCGAGATCGACGACTCGCGTTCCCGGTTCGATGCCCGATCGATCGGCGACCCATGTGACGACCTCGGCTGGATAGCCGGGTCGAAATCGAACGTAGTCGTTCGCCCGGGTCGAAAATCTGGTGGTGGAGTCCACGCGATCAGTCTCCGACACCGCCCGGCGTCTCTTGCAACCACTCGCGGTTGGCCTCGCCGAGGGCCGGCGCCGCCGCGTCATCCAGGTTGTCGAAGGCCGGCGCCAGGGGCAGCGGCAGGCCGGGACCGAAGGCTTCGATCAACTCCCTGACCACCTCGGGCAACGCGCGCACCACATTGCAACAGACGTCGTCGTCGCCGAAACGGTTCAACCACTCATCCGCGGGTCGCTCGGCGAAGCGTGCGGCGAGCGTGGCGACGATGTCCGCATCGTCCGGCGAGCACGGAGAATCCGCCGGCAGCTCGAGATGCGCGCGCAGCCGGTGCCAGAACTTTTCCTCCAGCGCGCCAACCGCGAGCCATCGGCCGTCCGCGCACTCGTAGCAACGATAGTTGGCGGCACTGCCGTCGAGCGCGGCGACCTTCGCGGCGCTCGAGGCGCCGACCGCCGCCGTGGCCGACACCGACAGCGCCTGCAGCCCGCGCGTCATGGCAATGTCGATGAACGCGCCACGGCCGGTGCGCAGGCGGTCGAAGAGCGCGAGCACGATGTTGGCGAAGGCGGGATAGGCGCCGCCGACGACGTCGGCGAGCAGTACCGGCGGCGGTACCGGACGCTCGCCGGCATCGCGAAACAGGCTGAACAGGCCACTCTCGGCCAGGTAGTTGATATCGTGCCCCGCCGCGTGGCTCAACGGCCCGGTGCTTCCGTAGCCGGTGATGGCGCAGTAGATCAGCGAAGCGCAATCACGCGCCAGGGACCGGTAGTCGAGACCGAGTCGTTGCATGACGCCGGGCCGGAACTGCTCGACCACGACGTCGGCGGACGTGCACAACGCGCGCACCGCGTCGCGGGCCGCCGGCTGCTTGAGGTCGACGCACAGGCTGCGCTTGCCGCGGTTGAGCAGTTCGAAGGCCGCGCCGTCGTCACTCATCAACGTGCGCATCGCCTCGCCGCCCGGCGGCTCGATCTTGATGACCTCGGCGCCGGCGCGGCGCAACAGGAGCGTGGCCAGCGGACCGGGCAGCAGCGTGGTGAAATCGATCACGCGAATGCCGTCGAGCGGTCCCCCGGCGGTCCGGTTTTCTGTTCTGTTCATTGGTGTTTCCGCTGGAACGTCCGGATCGCGTACGCGCGCTGCCATTGACGTCGGCCCGGGATGTTACCAGAATCACTCGTACACCCGATTGACGGTCATATCGTATCGATCTTGTATCCGCCACGCCCGCGCGCCGACCCCGTTACACCACCTGCCAGGACCTGCACGCCCGATGACGCCATCTCGCCAGATCCGCGTACCGCAAGACGATTCGCCGCTGTGGATCTTTGGCTATGGTTCACTCATGTGGAATCCCGGCTTCGCGCACGTGTCCCGCCACGTGGCGATCATTTACGGACTTCACCGGCGACTGTGCGTCAGTTCGATGCGGTATCGGGGCACACCGCAGTCGCCCGGACTCGTGCTGGGTCTCGATCGCGGCGGCAGTTGCGTCGGCTATGCATTCTCGGTACACCCCGAAGACAAGCAGGAAGTGGTCGACTACCTCGAGGACCGGGAGATGGTCAGCAACGTTTACAAGCCGGTGTTCGTCAATACCTGCCTGGACGACGGTCGCCGGGTAAAGGCCCTGACATTTCGTGTCAAGCGAGACCATCCCCAGTACATCGGACCGATGTGCGAGCAAAAACTCGCGGAGCGCATCAAGCGCTGCCGCGGCCAGAAGGGACCGAACCGGGATTACGTGCTCAATACCCTGCAGGCGCTTCGCGCCATGGGATTCGACGACATCAAGCTCGACCGCGTGGCCCGGCATCTGGCCGAACCGGCCGGCGGCGACGCAGCAGCCCGGCCCGCTTCCCGTGCCTAGAAACCCCCCGACAAAACGAATATACTGCTGGGCTTTTCAGCAACCCCAGGCAAGTTGTGGCCAAAGAAGACCATATCGAGATGGAAGGTACCGTTCTGGAGAACCTTCCGAACACCCAGTTTCGCGTCGAGCTCGACAACGGGCACGTCGTGACAGCGCACATTTCCGGAAAAATGCGCAAGAACTATATTCGAATCCTGCGCGGCGACCGGGTGACCGTCCAGTTGACACCCTATGATCTCAGCAAGGGCCGCATCACCTACCGAGCCCGCTGAGACGGCGCCGTCTGCCCTGGGGGCGCGACTCGCGCGCCTCGCCCTGTTTCTCCTGCCGCCCTTATCCACCGCGTTTGCGGGGGACGTCGACGTCGTCAAGGCATCGGCCGAGTGCGATGGTCGCACCTGTCGATTCGAGGTCACGCTGGCTCACGCGGATACGGGTTGGGATCATTACGCCGACCAGTGGCGCGTGCTCGACCCGGACGGCAACGTGCTCGGGGTGCGCACCCTGGCGCACCCGCATGTCGACGAACAGCCGTTCACCCGCAGTCTCGGCGGTGTCGAGATTCCCGAGGGCGTCTCGCGCGTGATCATCGACGCCCGCGACTCGGTGCACGGCGTCTCCGACCAAACGATTGAACTCGAACTGGACCTGCCCTGATGCCGAATTCCGTTTTCGATCTCCCCTGGTGGGGAGTGGCCCTGGCCGCCCTCGTCCTGACCCACGTCACCATCGTCGCAGTCACCCTGTACCTGC
>JAUIDF010000374.1 GCA_030429125.1 Gammaproteobacteria bacterium
GGTGACAGTCCACACGATCTCAACATGGGGCGCGCCGCCGGCGCCGGCCTCGTGGTGGGCGTCCTCAGCGGCGCCCATCGCGCCGAGGACCTCGCGGACCTCGCCGACCACGTCATCGCCGACGCCACAGCCCTGGGTCGCATGCTGCCCCAACGGCCGGGAGCCTCGTGACGATCACGATGCAGCGCGGGGCAGTGGCCGTGCTGGCAGCCCTGCTCTGCCTGTACGCGCCACTGTCACGCGCCCAGGCATCTGCCGACTGCGGGACAATACGGTTCGGCACCGTCGGATGGCTGGATGCCGGCGCCTCGTCGGCGATCGCCACGGCCCTGCTCAGGGGACTTGGCTACCAGAGCAGTATCCAGCGGCTTTCCATACCGACCATTCTCACCAGCCTCAAGAACGGCGATCTCGACGTCTTCATGGAGATCATGGTGCCGACCATGGGCACTGCCCTGAAGCCGTACGTGATCGACAACTCGGTGGAGTTGCTGCGCCGGAACCTCTCCGGCACCAAGTACACGCTGGCGGTCAACCGGCACGGCGAGGCGCTCGGCATCAGCCGTTTCGACGAGCTGGCGGCACACGCCGACGCCCTGTCCCGCAGGATTCACGGCGTGGAGCCGGGTGCCGATGGCAATGCGCTGATCGCGCAAATGATCTCGGCCGACCGTTTCGGCCTCGGTGGGTTCGAGCTGATCGAATCATCGGAAGCCGAACTCGTTCGTTCCATCGCCGAGGCAAATCGCAACGGGATGCCGATGGTCTTCCTGGCCTTCGAACCTCATCCCATGAACGTGCGGTTCGACATCACCTACCTGTCCGGCGGCGACGACGTGTTCGGACCGTCATTCGGCGGCGCAGATGTCTACACGGGCATTCGCAGCGCGCTGGCGAGCGAGTGCCCGAACGTGGCGATGATGCTCGGCAACCTCGGGTTCACGCTGCCGATGGTCAACGAGATCATGACGGCCATCCTCGACCTCAATGCCCGCCCCCTGGTCGCCGCCATCGCCTGGATGCGCCAGCAACCGCTGGTGCTGCGCGCCTGGCTCGAAGGCGTCACCACCCGCGACGGCGCGCCCGGTCTGCCCGCGGTACAGGCATTCATGGGCATAGAATAGCGCGCCCGGCGCGCAAGATACCGGCAGAACTTACCTTTCCCGACGCATTGGCGGCCCAATGCGCCGGCGAAACGTAGTCCATTCAGGCGCGCCCTTCCTCGTACTTCCTGAGCAGAACGCCCTCGTCCCCGCAACAGCTGGCGCTGCAGCGTTTCACCGCGTCAACGGCGTGGGGATCGTCGTCGAGGTAGGCCGCGACGGGCAGGTTCTCGCTGGCGCAGTCGCAACCCTGGTCGGCGTAGACGTAGACATTGGAGAGTCCGGCATCGCGCGCCACCTGCTCGGCGCGATGGAGCAGGTCCACCGGTGTCGGCGGCAGGTGCGAGAGCTTGTACGCCGGGAAGAACCGGGTCAGATGCCAGGGGCTTTCGGCGCCGAGGTGATCGCGAATCCAGGCGGCCGCCTGCGCGATGTTGTCCAGGCCGTCATTGCGCGTGGGAATGATGTTGGTGCGGGTCTCGACGTGAAACCCGAGACGCGCAGCGTACTCGAGGGAATCGAGCACGTCGGCGACGCCCGCCTTGCCGCAGATGCCGCGATAAAAGGCGTCTTCCATGCTCTTGATGTCCGAGCAGAGCACGTCGACGTGGCCCGCCAGGCAGTCGAGCGCCTGGCGGGTGACGAAGCTGTTGCTGACGTAGACAGTGTACAGGCCCCGCTCGTGCGCCGCTTCGCAGACGTCGAGCACGTACTCCATCCACACCACCGGCTCCGAGTAAGTGAAGGCGATGCCCTGGCAGCCGTGCCGCTCGGCGGCATCGACGATGGCCTCGGGCCGGACGTAGGCCTGGCGAGACTGCCCGCGGGCCAGCCGGTCCAGCTCGGCCTCGCCCCAGGAAATTTCGAGATTGTGGCATCCGGTACAACGGAAACTGCATCCGTAGCTGCCGATGGACATGACCTGCGTCCCCGGCGCGAAGTGTCGAACCGGCTTGTCCTCGATGGCGCCGATATCGATACTGGAAACGATGCCGTAGCTCAGGTTGTAGAGCACGCCGCCGCGGTTGACGTGAGCCTGGCAGAACCCACGCTGTCCATGCCGCAGCCGGCACCGCCACGGGCACAGATTACAGCGCGTGGTGCCGTCTTCGAGCTGCTCCTGGAGTCGCGTGGGAACGAGCTGGTAGTGTTCCGGGGCGTTGCGGGTCATCGGCGCACCTCGCGCGGTCAGGCGAGCTCGCCTCGGCACGACATTGGCGGGAACTCCCGGCACCGGGGCTTGCCTGACGAATTCGAAGAAATGGCTGGGGGAGAGGGATTCGAACCCCCGCTGGCGGAGTCAGAGTCCGCAGTCCTACCACTAGACGATC
>JAUIDF010000085.1 GCA_030429125.1 Gammaproteobacteria bacterium
CCCACCGTCGTCTACGAGGTTCTGCTCACCGATGGCGACGTGATCGAGGTGGACAACCCGTCCCGGCTGCCCGATGTTGCGCGTATCGGGGAGATTCGCGAACCCTACATGAAGGCTCAGATCCTCACACCACAGGAGCATGTCGGCGCCGTCATCAAGTTGTGCGAGGAGAAGCGCGGCATACAGAAGACCATGCGCTACCTCGGTCGCCAGGTCATGATCGAGTACGATCTGCCGCTGAACGAAGTGGTGCTGGACTTCCACGACAGGTTAAAATCCGCCAGCCGCGGCTACGCGTCGATGGATTACGATTTCGACCGCTACCAGGCGGCGGACATGGTCAAGCTGGACATCCTCATCAACGGAGATCGTGTCGATCCGCTGGCGGTTCTGGTCCATCGCGAGCAGAGTGTGCGCCGCGCACGGGACCTGTGCTCGCGCATGAAGGGCATCATCCCGCGACAGATGTTCGACGTCGCCATCCAGGCGGCCATCGGCGGTCGGGTGATCGCCAGGGAGACGGTCAAGGCGCTTCGAAAGAACGTCACCGCGAAGTGCTACGGCGGCGACATCACCCGCAAACGCAAGCTTCTCGAGAAACAAAAGGAAGGCAAGAAACGCATGAAGCAGGTCGGATCGGTCGAGATTCCCCAGGAAGCGTTTCTCTCCGTACTTAAAGTGGGGGATTAGGATCGGTGGATTTCTCTTTGATTTTATTGATTGCCCTCGGAGTTACCGGGGCAGTCGTACTGCTGGACACCCTGGTGCTCGCGCGGCGCCGACGCGCGGAGGTCATGGTCGAGGGCGGGGCGTCGATTACCGGCGGCAAGGGGTCGGCCGATGCGCCGATGCCGATCATCGTCGAGTATGCGCGCGCGTTTTTCCCGGTGATCCTGCTGGTTTTCGTCCTGCGCTCCTTCATCGTCGAGCCGTTTCGCATTCCCTCGGGCTCGATGTACCCGACCCTGCACATCGGCGATTTCATTCTCGTCAACAAGTTCCACTACGGCGTGCGCCTGCCGGTGATCAACACCAAGATCGTCGACATTTCCGAGCCCGAGCGCGGCGAGGTGATGGTGTTTCGTTACCCGCACGACACCGACGTGAACTTCATCAAGCGGGTCATCGGCATCCCCGGGGATATCATCCGTTACGACAACAAGCGCATCACGATCAACGGCGAGCTGGTCGACCTGAACTACGAACGTCTTTACATGCTGCCCCAGGAAGGCGGAAATCGCACCGAGACGGACCTTTACGTGGAAACCATCGGCGATTCCATCCACCAGGTCATCAACGATCCTGCGCGCCGATCCCGGGGTATGGAAATTCGCGTACCCGAGGGGACGTACTTCGTCATGGGCGACAATCGCGATCACTCGAACGACAGCCGGTTCTGGGGTTTCGTACCGGAGGAGAACATCGTCGGTCGCGCATTCTTCATCTGGTTCAGCTGGGATTCGGTGAATGGCGGCGGCGTTAACTGGAGTCGGATCGGCGAGGGGATTCCGTAACGCAGCAGGCCGTCGACGAACCGGGTCGGACCTGGGTCCGACCCTTCAGTACACAGAAGCCGAACGCCGTGCGGCGACGAGCTTCGGGAGGCACCATGAAAAGAATGACCAGGCAACAAGGCATCACTATCTGGGGCGTGCTGTTCGTCATCGGCGTGCTCATGTTTTTCGGCTTGCTGTTCATGAAGCTGTTTCCCCCCTACTACGACAATCTGCGCATCCACAACGGCATGCAGCTGCTGGTGGAGGAGAACGACGTCACCGAACTCGGCCGCCGCGAGATCGTCAGGCGACTGAACCGCATACTGCTCATCGACTACGTCGACGAAGTGGTCGACATGCAACAGGCGCTGCGACTCGAACGACGCGACAAGGGCATCGACCTGCGGGTCAACTACGAGGTGGTGGTGCCGTTGGCCTACAACCTGAGTGCCCTGATCGAGTTCGATAACGTTGTTTTCGCGCCGTACAAACAGTGATCGCGCGTCGATGCCCGCCCGCGAGCGACTGAGCCGCGCCGTCGGACACGAGTTTGCCGATGCCGGCCTGCTCTCCCAGGCCCTGACCCATCGAAGCGCCGGCGGTTGCAACTACGAACGGCTGGAGTTCCTCGGCGACAGCGTGCTGGAACTGGTGGTGTCCGAGTATCTTTATCGCCGCTTCCCCGATGCCCACGAGGGACAGCTGACCCGGGTCCGGGCCGCCATCGTGCGAGAGCCCACGCTGGCACGGGTCGCCCGCGCCCTCGACCTCGGCCGCCATCTCGATCTCGGCGGTGGCGAACTCAAGTCAGGCGGGTTCGATCGCGATTCCATCCTGGCGGATGCGCTAGAGGCGGTCATTGGAGCGCTGTACCTCGACGGCGGCCTGGCGCCCGCCCGGGCATTCATCGAAGCGCGCTTCGCCGACGAGCTGGCCGCGGCCAACCCCGAAAAGCTTCGCAAGGATTCCAAGACGCTGCTGCAGGAATACCTGCAGAGTCGTGCCCTGGAACTTCCGGTCTACGAGGTGCTGGAGATTGCCGGCGCGTCGCATGCGCAGCGCTTCGTCGTCAGTTGCCGGGTACCCGGAGTCGACGACGCGTTTCGCGGTGACGGCTCGAGCAAGCGTCGCGCCGAGCAGAGCGCGGCCGCGGCAGCGCTCGAAGCACTTGCTCGTTCGACCGCCGGCGCGGCGCGCACGCAGAGATGACTTTAACGTCCGATCGGTCGCGTGACGAGGGCGCGTTCGGCTTCGTCGCCATCGCGGGACGGCCCAACGTTGGCAAGTCATCCCTCGTCAATCGTTACATCGGGCGCAAGATCAGTATCACGTCGCGCCGGCCGCAGACCACGCGCAACCGCCTGCTCGGTATTCTCACCACCGACGATGCGCAGATCGTCTTTGTCGATACGCCGGGGATTCACGCCGCCGGCGGCCGCGAACTCAACCGCGTGATCAATCGCACGGCGGTGACCAGTCTCGACGGGGTAGACCTCATCCTGATGATGATCACGGCGACCGGCTGGCACCGGGACGATTCGCTCGTCTACGAAAAGGCGGTCGCCGCCGGCGCGCCGATCATTCTCGCGGTGAACAAGAGCGACCAGCTCGCAAGGCGCGATGCGATCCTTCCACTGCTGGAGTCGGTGTCGCGCGACCGGGATTTTCTCGACATCGTTCCGTTGTCGGTTAAAAGCGGCTACAACATGGAGCACCTGCGCGAAGTCATCGTATCGCGACTGCCCAAGGGGCCGCCGGGATTCCCCGCCGAACAGGTGACCGATCGCAGCCAGCGTTTTCTTGCCAGCGAACTCGTGCGCGAAAAACTGTTCTGGCATTTCGGCCAGGAACTGCCGTACGTCAGCGCCGTGGAGATCACGAAGTTCGACCAGGACGAGTCCGGCATGCTGCGCGTCGAGGCCGTCATCTGGGTGGAGAAGGCGGGCCAGAAGGCAATCATCATCGGCCGTGACGGCGCCGGCCTGAAGCGCGTCGGTCAGCGCGCGCGAGAGCAGATGGAACGCCTGTTCCAGGCCAAGGTCTACCTGGGCCTGTGGGTCAAGGTGCGTAAGGGCTGGACGGACAACGCCGCGATGCTGAAAAGTCTCGGCTACGGCGAATGGTAGCCGCGCCCGGCGCCGTGCAGGAAGGGTAGTCGTGGCCACCGGTCGGCGGGTGCAGAAGCAGCCGGCCTTCGTCCTGGCCCGGCACCCGTTTTCAGAAAGCAGTCTCATCATCGACGCCTACAGCCGCGATCACGGCCGCGTGCCCGTGCTGGCCAAGGGGGCGAGGCGGCTGAAGTCGCCGCATCGCGGATTGCTCCAGGCATTTACGCCGGTATTGCTGGACTGGAGCGGTCGCCGCGAACTGGTCACGCTGACCCGGGCCGAACCTGCCGGCCGACCCGTTCGCCTCGGCGGACGCGCACTGATGTGCGGTTTCTACGCCAACGAGCTCCTGCTACGGTTCCTTCACCGGGGTGATCCCCACGAGGCGCTGTTCGACGCCTATGCCGGGCTGATTGCCGATCTCGACGACGGCGCGGATCCGGAATGGTCGCTGCGCGTGTTCGAAACCGTACTGCTTCGCGACGCCGGATACGGCCTGGTGCTCGACCGCGAGGTCGTCGGGCGGCGCGAGATCGAGGAGAACGGCGACTACCGCTATATTATCGGCCGCGGTCCCGTCCTGGCCGACGGCGAAGGGTTCGGCGGAACGCCCGTGCGCGGCGAGACGCTTATCGCACTGCGTGGCCGCGGCTTTCCCGGTGCGCTCGCGCGGCGCGAGGCGAAACGGCTGACGCGCGCGCTGCTCGGCGAACTGCTCGAGGGGCGGGGTCTGCGCAGCCGCGCCGTATTCGTTCAGATGTACGGTCGCGAGGGGCCCGACTAGGGC
The DNA here is from genome assembly GCA_030429125.1 of Gammaproteobacteria bacterium. Lineage (GTDB taxonomy): Bacteria > Pseudomonadota > Gammaproteobacteria > Arenicellales > CAJQKF01 > BQJD01. The sequence continues at coordinate 4,392 of JAUIDF010000085.1, forward strand.
CTGTTCACATGACGCGTTCGCGGCGATCTTTCGGTCCTTTTTCGCCCCGACGGCGTTGCATCTCGTCGCCATGGAACCACCATGACGCCTCGATGCGCCTTGTCGGATGCGAGACGGGTCGTTTTCTCGAGGCACGAAATCTCACTCGCTCAGCGTCGTGTGAACAGGCCCTGGGGAGCGCTGGCCACCGCGGTCCGGTGCGATCTTCGGGCTCGCGGTGGATTTCGCCCGCCGCCGCCCTCACTTCTTGCGAGGGCGGAAACCGGACGGTACGCCGCCCCCTTCGCCCTCGCCGAACAGGAAGCCGCGCATCTGCTCCTCGATGAACTCGATATGACGCGGATCCGCGGTGCTGAGCTGATTTTCGTTGATGATGAGCACGAGACGCTCCAGCCACTGGGCCCAGCCCTCGGCGGAGACGTTTTCGAGAATCCGCTGGCCGAGATCGCCGGGGTAGGGCGCCGCCTCCATGGCAGGGGCTTCGCGCTTGAGAACCGAGCAGTAGACCGTGCTCATGTCAGCGGCCCGTCGAACCGGGCGTGAATTGATGGTGGTGATGAGACATGGACTGGAACTTGCACCCTCGCTCGTCGAATGACAATTCCGCTCGCTCCCCCGGGAGCGGGCGGCGGTGTTTCATGGAAATGCTCCCGTGGTCCGGCAGGGCGCCGGTCGCGTTCGTGGAGACAGCATACCGCATGGAAATTGATGCGTCCGGGGAATTGATGTACAACAGGCGATTATACTCAACACGAGGTTTCCAGCCATGACAGACATTGGTGCCACCCACGGCGCGATGACGCTCGGTGCGGACGATCTGACGATCACCGAGTCCGCGCGGGGCAAGCTCTCCGCCCTGATCGCGGACGCCGACGACGAGATCCGCGCCATTCGCATCTTCGTCTCCGGCGGCGGGTGCTCGGGCATGAACTACGGCATGACGTTTGCCGAGGAAGAGTACGGAACCGACAGCGTCATCGACGACGGCAACGGTTTTCGCATGGTGGTGGACCCGGTCGCGGTCGGCTACCTCAAGGGCGCCGAGATCGACTTCGTCGAGGACGGTCTGAACGCATCGTTCGTGTTCAACAACGTCTTCCAGGCGGTCGGCGGCAGCGGCGCCTGCGGTGGTTGCGGCGGTGGCGCGGGCGGCGGCTGCGGCATGTAGTCCGGGGCGGGCACCGCCAGGTGGCCGCGCTGTCATTCATGGCCGACGGCGCCCGGCCGTCGGCAACTTCAGGGCGCGTCGTTCCGCCGCCTGATCCCGGTGCCGCGCGCAAGCGGCTACTGCTTGTCTCACCCCACGCGAGTTACCGCATCGCGCCTTTCGTCGAAGCAGCGAAGCGGCGCGGCGCCGATCTTTTCCTGCTTGCCGCGCGTTCCACGCTGGACCTGCCAAGCGGCCTGCCGGGCGCTCGTTACGATGCCGACGACCTCGCCGGCACGATCGATATTGCCTTGAACGCCCACGACGCGCTCGCCTTTCACGGCGTGTGCGCCACGGACGACGCGACGACGGAGCTTGCGGCGCGAATCGCGGCGCGCATGGGCGTCGTCTTCAACGATCCCGGTGCCGCTGCGTTGACCCGCGACAAGCTCGCGGCACGGCGTCGCCTGCAGCAGCGGGGACTGCGCTGCCCCCCGTTCGCGGCGCTGGACCTGCGGCAGGACGTCGACGACCTCGCCGGGCTGCCCGGTTATCCACTGGTCGTCAAGCCGTTGCACCTGTCGGCGAGCCGCGGCGTGATTCGCGTCGATGACCGGTCGCAGCTGGCCGCCGCCATGTCGCGCCTGCGTGCGTTGCTCGAGCGGGAGTTTCGCGCGCCCGACTACGGCGCCATCGCCGAGGCGTTCATCCCCGGCTTTGAGGTGGCCCTCGAAGGGTTGTTGACCGCCGGCCAGTTGCACGTGCTGGCCGTGTTCGACAAACCCGATCCGTTGATCGGGCCGTATTTCGAGGAGACCTACTACACCACGCCCACGCGTCTGTCAGCGCACAACCTGTCGCGGGTCGTCGATTCGGTGCAGGCCACGTGCGATGCCTACGGCCTCACCGAGGGTCCCGTTCATGCCGAATGCCGCGTCAACGAGGCAGGCGCCTGGCCGCTCGAACTGGCCTCGCGAACCATCGGCGGCAAGTGCGCGCGGTTGCTGTCCATGGCGACCGGCCTGACCCTGGAGGAAATCGTCGTTGCACACGCGCTGGGCGAGCATGTGTCGCCGATGCCGATCCAGGGCGGCGCCGGTGTGCTGATGGTGCCCGTACCAAGATCGGGGATGGTGCGTCGCGTGGAAGGCATCGGCCGGGCGCGAGCCGTGCCCGGTGTCGTGGACGTGGAAATCGATGTCGGCACCGGCGAGGTGATCACGGCGTGGCCCGAGGGCGGCAGTTACCCGGGTTTCGTTTTCAGTCGCGCAGACAGTGCCTACGACGCGGAGCAGTCGTTGCGGCGCGCCCACGCCGAACTCGACATCGTGGTGGCGCCGATCATCGGCGTGAAATGAGCCGCGTTGAGTCGTCGCCGACGCGCAGGCTTACTGGAACTTGTAGATGCCGCCGACGGAGATCATGTTCAGGTCGTTGTCGCCGCTGCTGCCGACCACTTCCAGTTCGACGTTGAAATTGCCCGCGGCACCCAGCTTCAGTCCCAGGCCCGCGCCGTAGCTGAAACTCGTGTCCTGCTCCTTGACCGAGGGCGAGCCGTCCAGGCTCGTGGTGACGTCGGAGCGAAGGGCGCCGATCTTGGCCTTGAAGTAGACGTTGCCGGGCGTGCGGTAGGTGAAGTAGAGCGCGATGTTCTCGGACTGCCAGTCGCCGCCGACGCCGAAGAGGCTGTCGTCAGCCACGTCGCCCTTGTCGAAGCTGTCGGTCAGTTCGAACTCGATGCTCGAGGTGCCTTCGAATCCGATCGGGCGCGAGAACTCGTAACCGAACAGCAGGCCGACGTTGGCGGCATCGTCGTATCCGCGGCGACCGTGCCCCACCGACTCGACCTTCATGCCGGCGAGCCAGTTGCCGTCGGCGGTTTCGCCGAACCAGGTGAAATTCTGCGCCGAGGCGGTGGACACGGCGGCAAGCAGTGCGCCGGCGAGCACGGATTGCAGTGGTCCCTTGATTGTCATGGACGGAATCCTCCGTTGATGGCGGACCGCACGCGCCCACCCGGTTTTACCTCGGCCGCTAGAGTATCAGAAATCGTCGTTTAATCAAGAATGTAAGCGGACGACTCCGGCACGGTGAAGGGATGCTTTACAACCATCGGGTGGCCGGTATGATGAACCCGGTTCGCGGATTTTCCGCCATCGCCTCAACTTCGTCACGGTCGCCCGTTGCCTCCGCATTCAATGACATGCCTCCATGCGCCGATGCATCGCGTTCGCGTGCGGCCGCTGCTCGTGCTCGCCTGGCTTGCGCTCGTGACCGCCGACGCGGGCCATGCGCGCTCGCTCGACCTCGACGACGCCATTGAACTGGCCCTGGAACAGAACCGGTCGCTGGTGATCGATGCGCTCGATGTGCGTGCCGCGCGTACCGGCGTCGCGCGTGCCGAAGCCGAGTTCGATGTCCGGTTGCGCCCGGTGCTCGAGTTCGGCACGCTGGACGACAACGAGACACTGATTGTCGGTGTCGAGACGTCGAAGCGGTTTCGCACCGGCACCGAGGTCAGCGTGGACCTCGTCAGCGAGGACTTCGACACCGAACTCGGCCGCCGTGCACGGTTGGCGGTGGAATTCAATCAGCCGTTGTTCCGGCGCTTTGGCCGGCTGGTCAACGAGGAGCCGATTAAACGTGCCACCAGCGCCCTGCGACGCGCCGAACGGCTTTATCACGCCGAGCGTGCCAACCTGGTGCTGGACGTGATCGAATCCTACGAAGACATTCAACGACTCGAACGCCAGGTGGAAGCCGACGACACGTCCCTCGAGCGCGCCGACGAGCTGTTGCGCAGCACCACGGCCAAGGAGTCCCTTGGTCGCACGACGCGAATCGACGTCTTGCGCGTGGAACTGCAAAAGGGGCTTGCGGCATCGCGCCTGGCAGCGGACCGCGAACGCCTCGAAGCGGAGCGGCAGGCATTCGCCGAGCTGCTGGGCCTGGATCCCGATTCGCCCGTCGAGCTGGCCGGGTCCGTGATGTTCGAGGTGAGCCTGCCGACGCCGGCGGCGGCGGTCGGCCGGGCACTGGAGAACCGGCTCGACTACGCCCAGGCGATCGCCGACCGCGACGACGCCGAACGCGGCGCGTTGATTGCCGAGAACCTCGTGCTGCCCGATGTACGCGTCAGCGGCCGGTACGAGCGGGCCGATCGGGCGCTGGCCTTTGCCGACGGCGATCGCAGCCGGTGGTTTCTCGGCGTAAGTGGAGACACCGATCTCAACACGCGCGCCGCGCGGCTGGATATCGAGCGCGCGCAGTTGCAGGCGGCATCGGCCGCGCAGCGCATACGCGTGGTCGAGCTCGGCATTGCGCGCGAGGTGAGACAGGCGATGCTGGCCTACCGGCGGTCGCGCGCCGATCTGAAGACCCTGGATGCCAACCTGGAGAACGCGCGGGCCCGGCTCGAGCTGGCGCGGCGGCTGTTCGAGGCCGGCCGCGCCGACAACTTTTCCGTGACCGATGCCGAGGAGGCATTCCTCGACGCCCAGCGGGATCGCCTGAGTGGCCGCGCCAGCGCTTCCCTCGCGGGCTACGATCTGCTGCACGCCCTCGGTGTGCTGGTGGACGTGCCGGCGGCACTCAAGCCCGGCGGGGAGGCCAGGTGACGACGACTCGCTGGTTGCTGTCTGCCGGACTGCTGGTGGGCGCCGTCGCGCTTGGCTGGGCCTGGCGTGGCGACGGCGAGTCGGTTGCTCGCCCGGATGCCGAGCGCGCGGTGATATCGCGCGGCGAGTTGACCGTGCAGAGCGTACACGACGGCGTCGTCGAGTCTCGTCGAGTGGTCACCATCTCGTCACGATTCCAGGGTGCGGCGACATTGGTCGAACTTGCCGAAGAGGGCGGCACGGTAGCGGCAGGCGACGTGCTGGCCCGGTTCGACGCCAGCGAGATCCGCACACGATTGATGAAGCTCGACAAGGATCTTGCCATCGCCCGATCGGAACTGGACAGTCTCGAGAACGCGCGCGCACCGCTTCGGTTGAAAGAGCTGGAACTCGCGCTTGCCGAGGCGCGACGCCAGTTCGACGCCGAGAAGGACTACCTCCAGGACAGCCAGGCCCTTCGCCGCGACAACATGGTGACGGCACAGGAGGTGCGGCAGCAGCAGCGCAAGGTGGACGGCCTGGCGGCGGAGGTGGAGCGCTCGCGGCTCGAGTACGAACTGACCCGGGACTTTCTGCAGCCCGCCGAACTGGCCAAGGCCCGTACCGCCGTGTTCGCGGCCGAACAGTCGCTGGCGGTGGCACGTGAGCAGCTCGAGCACTCCACGGTCCGCGCGCCGGCGGACGGGGTCGTGGTGTACAAGCCGCTGAGCCTGGGAAACGAGTTTCGCCGCGTGCGCGTCGGCGATACGTTGTATCCGAACCAGCCGTTCATGGTCCTGCCGGACATGGATGACCTCGTCGCCGTCATCGACGTGCCGGAAGCCGAACTCGAACAGATTCGCGAAGGCGCCGGGGCGGTGCTGCAACCGCTGGCTTATCCCGACCTGCGGCTTGCCGGCGTCGTGACCCATGTCGGCGCCATCGCACAGTCGGTGCCCGGCCGGCCCGAGTGGCAGAAGTACTTCCATGTCGTCATCGACGTCGAGTCGGTCGATACCCGGGTGCGTCCGGGCATGTCCGTCGTCGCCCGCGTCATCGCCTACCAGTCCGACGACGCGCTGCTGGTGCCGCGTCGCGCGGTCTCCTTCGTCGGTGACGAGGCGCGGGTGCGGGTGGTGAGTGGCGATGTCGTCGAATCGCGTTCGGTGACGCTCGATCGCGCCAACCTGGCCTACTTCGAGGTGCGCGACGGGCTGGAGGCGGGCGAAGCGGTGCTGCTGCATTGACGGCGCCGGTGCTCTCGTTGTCGGCGGTCGAAAAGACCTTCGGCATCGGCGATCGCGCGGTTCGCGTGCTGGATGCGGTCGACCTCGACGTGGCCGCGGGCGAGTTCCTGATGATTACCGGGCCGTCCGGGTCCGGCAAGAGCACGCTGTTGCATCTCGCCGCGCTGCTCGATACACCCAGTGGCGGTCGCGTGCGGCTGCTCGGCGAGGACATGACGTCGGCTGGCGAGGATCGGCTCAGCCAGGCGCGAGCCTCGCGGCTCGGCATGGTGTTCCAGCGTTACGCCCTGCTGGGACGGCGCACCGCCTTCGAGAACGTCATGTTCCGGTTTCGCTACACGCAACATGCCGTTCGCGAGGCGCGCGAGCTGTCCGCCGAAGCGCTGGCGCGCGTGCACCTGTCCCGCGCCGCTGATCGCGAGGCCCGGCTGTTGTCGGGCGGCGAAATGCAACGCGTTGCCATCGCCCGCGCCATTGCCGCGCGACCGGCGGTGCTGCTCGCCGACGAACCCACCGGCAATCTCGACGCCGATTCGGCGCGCGACGTCATGGACGTGTTCGGCGAACTCAACGCGGCGGGACTGAGCATCGTCATGGTGACACATAACCTGGACCTGCTGGGCTGGTCGACGCGTCACCGTCGACTGGCCGACGGTCGCTTCAGGGACGCCGCGTGAACGCCGGCCACGCGGCGGCGCGGCTCCTGGCCGACCTCGCCGAGGGGTTCCGCGGCCACGCCGGCCGTTATGCGCTGGCTGCATTTGCAGTGTCCGTCGGCATCATGGCGTTCGCGTTGCTGGTCCTGATCGTGAACGGACTCGATCAACGCGTGCGCGAGATCACCGACGATTTCGGCGCCGATGTCGTGTCCATCGTACGCGAAGACGCGCTGTCGGGCCGCCGCCAGGGTCTTTCCCTGCTGCACGTCGAGGCGATCCGCGCCAATTTCCCCGATCTCGTCGTGGCGCCGCTACGTTTCGACGAATCGCGTCCGATCGGCGGCGGCGACCCGGTGACCGTCATCGCCACGGAACCGGACCTCGTTGCCATTCGCGGCTGGTCCATCCGCCAGGGCCGGAACCTGGATGTCGCCGACCTCGCGGGACACGCCCGCGTGCTCCTCGCCAGCCGCCACCTCGACGAGACCGCTGGCTGGAGCGCCGGTCGCGTGGTGGTGCTGGATGACACGCCGTTCTTTATTGCCGGGGTGGTCGATGCCCAGGCGCCGCGCATCGACGCCGGCGGGGCCGGAACGCTGGCGAACCTCGGTGAGCGTTTCGTGCTCGCGCCGTGGTCTGCGGTGCCGTCGTGGCGGGGGCGCCGCGGCGACGACGCGCGGCGCGTTGACCAGGTGCTGCTGCGCGGCGGCGAGCCGGAGGGAGTCGTCGAGCGCGTCCGGGCGCTGTTCACGCAGCCGGGACTGGATCCCGGTCATGTCAGCTGGGTGACCGCGCAGCGACTGGTTGCCGACATCGAGCGGCTCAAGCGCGTGATCGCCTTGAGTGTCGGTGCGGTGGCGTCGCTGTGCCTGGTGCTCGGGGGCACCACGTTGATGAGCCTGATGGTGTTGAACGTGCGGGAGCGCCTGCCCGAGATCGGCCTGCGACTGTCGCTGGGCGCGAGACGTTCCCAGGTTTCCATGCTGTTCGTCGTCGAGGCGCTGGTGGTGACCCTGACTGCCGGCGCCGCCGGTACCGTCGCGGCGCATGCGCTTGCCGGCCTGGTGGGCCAGCGCCTGCCGCTGAGCCTCGAGGCGGGCTGGGCGAGCATCGTGGTGCCCTCCGCGGTGGCGTTGTTGCTCGGCGCCGTGTTTTCCTGGTGGCCGGCGCGGCTCGCCGCGCGCATTTCGCCCGCGGAGGCGCTGAGGGCGGAGTAGGGCGCGGCCTCGACTGGACGGCTGCCGCGCCGGTGCGAAACCTACTGGAAGTCGACGACGATTTCTATGGTATCCGAATCGGCCTGCCCGTCGGCGGTGAGGCCGACCTCAATGGTGCCGGCGATGGCGGAGATGACGAGGCAGTTGAACAGGACCGTCATGGTCGCGGTCTCGCCGACCGCCACGAGCTGGCCC
>JAUIDF010000086.1 GCA_030429125.1 Gammaproteobacteria bacterium
GCGCCGTCGGCGGCGAAGCCCCGGCTCTGGCGCCGGATTTCGCGGCCCGCGAGGTCGTAGTACACCGTTTCCGGCGCGTCGCCCTCGGTGGTGAAGGCGCTCGAGAAATACAGCGCTCCCTCGGGACAGCTGCTCGACACGTCGCACCAGTGGCGCAGGGTGGCACGCACTCCCTCGATGGTCTCGCCCGCGTCGTCCACGTGGGTGCGGGTCTCGTTGAGGGGATGGCCAAGTTCGTCGTAGGTCCTGGTGACGACGATGCCGTTGGGGTCGGTGCTCGTCAGCAGGTTGCCCGTGGCGCCGTCGTAGGTCTGCTCGCTGACGTGGCCGGCGGCATTGGTGGCGGCAAGGGGAAAGCGACCGTCGGCGCTGAAGACGACCGACCCGGTACGCGGCGTCTCGCCGTTGGCGCTGGCCGTGGTCGATACACGATTGCCGAAGCCGTCGTAGGTATAACTCGTCGTCACCGCCTGCGGGTGACCGGGTTCGCGCGTGGACGATGCCAGGGTGCCGTCGGCATTGAAGTCGAAGGCCACGGTGCGCGTGACCGGAGCCTGGCCGGGCGCGGTGACGGTGGTGACGTTGCGCGTCGCCTTGGAGAGAATCCAGTTGACGGTGTCGTGGTCGTACTCGTTCTCGACCACCTTGGCGTAGCTGCCGGTCTCGTCGCTGGTCTCGCCGGCGGCGCGTACCGGCGCGCCGTGGCCGTCGATCTCGACGGTACTCGATTGCGTCGATACGTGCGTGCCGTCGAGCTCCCAGCGAGTGGCGACACGGCCGCTCTCGAACGGGAACACGGTAGCGCCTGCATGCAGCGACAGGGCGTCGTAGTCGACGGTTTCCTCGCCGATGACAGTGGCGCCGACGCGGGTCACCTTGCGTAACAGGCTGCCGGCGTGGGGCCAGGCCTGGGAGAACTCGGACGTCACCTCGCTGTCGCTGAGCGTGTCGCGCACCGTCATCCAGCCGAAGCCGAGTTGGCGGCCGTCGGCGACGTCGACGCGCAGTTCGCCGTAGCGGTATTCGCTGCGATTGAATCCACCCAGGCCATCGGAGGTTTCCACCGCACCGACGAGTCGCATGGGGCCCTCGACGGCAAGCACCGGATACTGTCCGCGCACGGGCGCGGGCGTGTAGACGTCGGTGTCGTCGCTGTGCTGGTACTCGACGCGCTGCTCGAAGCCGAGCCCGTTGACGATGCGGTGTATGGCGAGGTGCGAGGCGCGACCGTCGGCGCCGGTCGAGTTCAGGTAGGTGGTGGACGATGCGCTGAACTGCGTTGGGACGAGGTCGGCGCCGTTGTCGCCGTTGACATCGATCAGCGTCGCACTGGCGTGGCTGTCATCGTCCGTCGGATGCGAAAACACCGGTAACGGCAGGTTCCTTGTTGGGTCGGCCAGCCATCCGCCGTCCTGGCGAAGCCATGCCTGCTGCACGGCGGATGCGCCTTGCGGACGATAGCTGGTGACGAAATCCGGCCTGCCGTCGCCGTCGAGATCGATGAAGGTGCCGAGCGCCTGCCGGCGTCCGTCGGCGAGGCCGCGGGCGAGCCGTGCGGGCGGCACGAAGGAGGCGTCCGACACCCAGCCGGCCCCCGTGTTCAGCCACGCGGCCGTTTCCGTTCCGCGTGCCTGGGAGAGGTGCGACTGCACGACATCGGGCAGGCCGTCGCCATTGACGTCCGCCAACTCGGCCACGGACTCACCGGCGGCAACCACGCGGTGATCGACCAGCGGCACCGGCAGGCGGTAGGCGCTGCTGGCGACGAAGCCGTCCTCGCGTCGCAGCCAGGTATTCAGCCGCGTGGCGCCGTCGGGCATCACCGATGCCTCGACGAAATCGGTGACGCCGTCGCCGTTGATATCCACCAGCCGCCCGGAGACGAGCCCGCTGGCAGCGGCGGCATAGTCGCCTGTCACCGCCGGCAGCGCGAAGTTGTCCAGCGTCCAGCCCGACCCGGTATTGACCCATGACGTCATGACCTCGGCGCCGGACGGCAGGCGCACGGCGGTGATGAGATCGACGAACGGGTCGTGATCGATGTTCGCGAACCGCGCCCGGCGGACACCCCCGGCAGCGGCGGACAGGTCGACGAAGACGTCGGGCAGGTGCCAGCCGCTGTCGGCGACGAAGCCGTCGCCCGTGTTTCGCCAGGCGCCGTGGTGATCAGCGCCGGACGCATCGCGCCAGGCCTCGACGAATTCCGGCAGGCCGTCGCCATCAAGGTCCGTGAGCTCGCCCGTGGCGGCACCGGCGGTGCCGAGCGTGTAGTCGAACAGGGGCGCCGGCGCCTCGAAGGCCGTTGACGGCGTCCAGCCCCCCGGGGACCGCAGCCACGTGCCGCGAACGAATGTGCCGGTATCGTCGACATAGGCCGTGACCCAGTCGACGCGGCCGTCGCCGTCGACATCGGTCAGCACGCCGCGGCGGCGGCCCTCGGCGTCGAGCAGGTCGTCGGGCACGGCCGCGCCCACCGCGTTCCATCCGACCACCGGCTCGGTCCACTCGAACGTGGTCGGGTTGTAGCAGACACCTGTCTCGCCCGCGCATTCCTGCACGGCGACGAGACGCGAAGCGTTCGTTCCGTCGGCGGTCGAATAGGCCAGCGTGTAGCGGCGCACCATCGCGCCGCCCGCCTCGGTGTGGATCTGTGCCAACCGCTGCCGGCGCTCGAGCGCCATGCCCCGACGAAACCCGGTGGACTCGTCGGGGCGCGGTTCGTAGGTGAAAACCACCGCAAGGTGGTGCGCTACGCCTTGGTCGGCATTGCCGCCGTAGCTGATCCGCTCCAGGTGCCGTTCGATGGCATCGCCGGTAGCAAAATCCGCGTACTGGTAGGTTACCTCGTTGCCGTGCGGATCCACGCTGCGTGTCAGCAGCCACTGGTCGACCAAACCGGTCACGGGATGCGTGATGCGAGAATCTGCCGACGCGCCGAACTCGGCGCGCGAGCCATCTCCGACTTCCACCACGAAATGTACCGGGCCCGTGCCGCCATCCGGATAGGCGATGGCGCCGAAGGAACGCACGCGCTTGAATGTCTCGACGCGTGTGCGGTACTCGGCGCCGGCTTCGCCGTACACGCCCGACACGCCGACCAGCCGCTGACCGTTGAGGCAAAACCGGTCCTCGGCGCGGTGCAGGACGGAACCGGTGAAGCCATCCTCCGCCTCGCTGGCGGAACAACGGGTGATGGACGACACGGCCGCGAGACTGCCACCCTCGCCGACGACGCCGTTCGACCCGCCGCTGACGTACTGGATGGCTACCGACGGCGCAACGCCGCGCACACCCGGTGGCACGTCGACGGGAATGACGTAGCTGGCCTTGCCGGCGGGCGTGACCGACAGGGAGCCGTCGGTGGCGCCGACCTCGTTGGCATCGGCGACACCGGCCGCCGACAGCAGCACGAACATCGCCAGCAGGGCGGGAATTGATCGACGTGGTTCCTTCAACACGGCGTTCGTCCTTGAGAGATGGTTTGCCGGCGTGGAGCCGGCGTGTCTGTCGGGCTGCGTCGACTACCGGTATTTCATCTCCACGTTCAACGCGAGCGTCGGCTGAACGATCGGGTGTGCCTGGCCGCCCCCGGTCGAGTAGATGCTGTGCACGTGATAACCGGTGGTGGAGGTCCACTTCGTATCCGACGCGGTGCCCTTGCCGCTGCCGGAGTCGATGGTGCTGCCGCCCACCGGACGCACGTCCTCGTAGGAGTGGGCGTGATTGCCGGCCCCGCCCATGCCGTGGGCATGCGAGGGCATCTCGTCGACACTCAAGGCATGGGATTGGGCGCCGATGCTGCCGCCGGGCTGGGACGCCGCCGCGGCCGTCAACCGGTTTGCCGCCGTGCCGCCCATGTTGTCGAGCCCTGCCAGTACGCGACCTCGCATGTCCGGCAGCACGACGACGTCGTTGGAGGCGAAGTCCTCGCTGCCGGTATTTGGCGCCCACGTTCGCGCAAGGTCGAACAGTGCCTGGTAGTCCTCGCCGGCAAGATCGGCCCCGGAATCGACGTTGCCCAGGCTCTGTCCGACCAGGAACAGCCAGCCTTCGGCCGGCTCGGGACGGCCGGTGAAGCGCACGTCACCGACCAGGAAGCCGTCGTTGTCGAGTCCGCCGATACTTTGGGACAGCTGTTCCGTAACGGCATCGATGGCGGCGAGGGCATCGTTCGGCAGCTTGTCGACCAGTCCGTCGAGAAGGCCGAGGCGCTGGGTGGCGCACTCGGCGGCGACGGTCGCAATATCGTCCGCCATGGCCTCGAGCTCGGCCGGCCCGGGCGCATTCAGTCCGAGCTCGGCTTCGATGAAGTCGATGAACGCATCGCGGTCGGTGGCATCGGCCTGCCACGGGTCGCCGCTGACCGATTCCGGCTCGATAGCCGCCTTGATGTCTTCCCAGATCGCCGGGCAAGCGCTAACGACACGTTGCCCGAGCGTAGACAAGTCGAGCGGCGTAGTCGTGCCAACAGACGGCAGGATGATGGTCAGTGCTAGGCATGCAGCAACGATCGCATGTTTTATCGTCACGATTGTTCTCCTTAACAAAAGAAACTCCCGGCCCGTGACTATCGAACCCAAACAGTCCAGGCGAATGAATCGGCGGACCCCCACAGGTTGCCGAACATTGAATATCCGCGTCCTTCCAGGTGGTAACCCGGTGAGTAGCACCAGGTTCTCAATCGTCCTCCGGTCTCGTCGAACGTCAATCGGCCAATCGTCGACGAAGATCCGGAAAAGTAGCCCTCGGGATCGCCATAGGCGTAACCGTAGGAGTCGACGTCACGATGGACGTGGTATTGCTTTCCCGATTTCTTGCCGACCACCAGAGTTTTCGGGATACCGAACGGCGTGTAGACCAAATCGGCGTAGTCGACGAAGAGTGGATCAAGCGACTTTCCGAAAGCCGTCTCCGCATGGGCCGGCAACTGCGCGCTGCTCAGGGTGAAGCTACGTTCGGTCGCCAGGGTCGGGTCGTAGTCGGATTGAATCCCCTCGTTCCAATCCATAAGCAGGTCTGCCTCGAACTGGGCAACGACCAGCGTCCAGCCTCCACCCGCACTGGTCATGTCACAATAGGCCGTGTATGCGTTGTCGAACGTTCCACCATCCACGTCCAACCAGAAAACACCGGACCCACTCTGGGGGTAATGAGCGTTGATGTCATTGCAGGACAAGGCGGCGAACTCGGGTCCCGATCCGTCAGGATAAGGAACCATGAGACAAAACGTCTGCTGCGCATTCGACGTATCGCCGCCATCGGCATCGATCCAGTAATTGCCGTTGCCCGAATCGGGCCAGGCGGCGAGTATGGCGCCGCAGGAGGTGGCGGCGCTCGCCTGTGTGAGGCCGTCGGCGAACCCGGCCTCCTCGCCGTCCTCGCCGACCAGGGACGAGATGGCGACCTCGGCGTCGACCGCGGCGAGGTAACGGGCGAGGCGAAGCTTCGCGTGGCTGCACTCGGCGATTACCACCATGGGGTCGGCGGAAAGGCGTGCGAGCTCATCGTCGCCGAGATCGTCTCCGGCCATTTCCCCGGCCAGGTAGGCGACGAAGGCATCCCGATCCGCCGTCTGCGCCGACCCCTGCCCCGACCAGGGATCGGCGACCGTGAGCTCGCCATCGAGAAAGTCACCGGTGAGCGTCGTCCAGCGCCCGGGACACGCGGCGTCGACGGCATCGATCATCTGCGCACGCGCCGGCGCGACCGCCTCGGCGACGGCGGGGTCGAGCGGGCGGAGCAGCGCCATCGCGCAGGCGGCGGTTACGATTGTGACGGCTGGCGGGGTCCGCCCGGTGTCGCTCCTCGGCATGCTTCGAAGTATCCCTTTCGTTGATCGCGGTGCGGACTTATCGGCCCAGCGCGGCCTTGATCCTTGCTTCGGGCAGGCCGGTGTCGCCCGACAACGCCTTCACGGTCGCCGCCGTTTGCCGCTCGAGCGCGGACGCGGCCTGTCGTGATTTCAGCTGCAGTGACTTCTGCGCCACGATGTCCTCGAGGCGCCGCGGTCCGGCGTGGGCCCGCGCCGACGGGCGGGCCGGGTCGGGCCGCCGGTCGGTGAGCGCGGCGAGCCGCTCGTGCAGGTCGTCGTTGCGCGCGGCGCTCGTCTCCAGCCGCTCGGCGATGGCCTCGACCTGCTCGCGCTGCGCGTCGAGGGCAACCTGCAGGCGGCGGGTCTTCGGCGCGGATGGCACCGCCGGTGCGTCGTCATCGACGCGCGCAACGGAAGGGTCGTCGAAGGCGGCCAGAGCGATCAGTCCGATAAGGAGCAGACCGAGGAAGAGGCAGATCGTGGCACGGATCGTCGCGGGCCAGCTGAGACGATGACTGAAATCGTCGGCGCCCTGCGCGGGTGCGGCAGGCTTCGGCCGAAGCCGGCGGGCATTGTCCCTGGATTCAGGCATTGCTTATCGCTTCCTTTCGAAACGTCCGTGTCGCAATTCAGCGACGTTTATAGCCGCATCGTGAAACGAAGGGCAGAATATTTCGACGAACGGTAGTAAATCTCGGACTGGTGGTTCTACTTGTGACCCGATTAATGAAATTCCGTGTCCGATTCCACCCACGGTGGTGCACACTTGCGGTCCTTTCTCTGCCGGTAGCGAGCCTTGGCGGCTATCGGGTCTTAAAACACACTCGAATCACGGGAACCTGAATAGATGGGCGATCGAGACCTGCGCGGCAAGCCCGTTGCCGAACGAATCCTGACCGGTATCGCCACCGACTTTTCGAATCTCGCATCGGAGGGGTGGAACCCGAAGCTGGTATCGGTGACCGTCGGCGAAGAATCCGACGTGGACGTCTACGTGCGAAACCAGCGGCGCGCCGCGGAGCGGGTGGGCATCGCCTTCGAGAATCGTCGCTATGCGTCGGACGTGACCCAGGAAGAGATCAAGGCCGGCATCGAGGCGATGAATGTGGACCCGCGCGTGACCGGCATCATCCTGCAGCGGCCGGTGCCGCCGCAGATCTCGATCAAGGCGTTGCAGTCGGCGGTGCATCCGTTCAAGGACGTGGAGGGTCTTAACCCGGCGTCCATCGGCAACATCGTGTACAACGAGCTGGATCTCGCACCCTGCACGGCGGCGGCGTCGGTCGAGTTGCTCAAGGGCACCGGGCTGCCGCTGGAAGGTCTCGAGGTGGTGGTGATCGGCCACTCGGAGATCGTCGGCAAGCCGATTGCCTTTCTGCTCATGGCCGAGGGCGCCACCGTCACGGTGTGTCATCACATGACGCGCAGCGTGCCCATTCACTCGCGCCGCGCGGACGCGATTTTCGTGGCGGTGGGCCGCCCGCGCCTGATTACCGGCGACATGATCAAGCCGGGCGCGGCAGTGATCGACATCGGCATCAACGTGGAGACGACGGACGACGGCGACCGCGTCGTGGGCGACGTGGACTACGCCACCGCGGCGGACGTGGCCGGCTGGATCACGCCGGTGCCGGGCGGCGTCGGGCCGGTGACGGTGGCGATGCTGATGCGCAACACGCTGGTCGCGCTCAAGCGGCAGAAGGACGCCTATGGCCGGGAGTACGCGGCGCGGGTCATGCGATGAGGAGGTGTGCGCCCGAGCGGTTTGCGGAGCTTTCGGAAAAACCGCGTCCGCGTGGGTCGTCGGGCGCGAGAACTTGCTATGCGGCGCGACAACCGCAGGCAGCAATCTGCTAGATTATCTATAATGGCAGGCCATGAGTACCAGACTGACTGTGCCGCCTGAATTCGACTCGGTATCGAAGGAGCAGCGGATCGCGTTCGTTCAAGAACTATGGGATCGCATAGCGGCCGATCCCGAGCGGGTGCCTTTGCCGGTGGAGCATGAACGCATCATTGATGAACGCCTGGATGCGTACCGCGCAAATCCCAAGCCAGGCCGCCCGTGGAGCGAAGTACGAAGCGAATTGCTCGCGAAGATGCGTAGCTCTTGAATCGGGTCAATGTCCAGCCCGAAGCACATGCGGATGCTGATCGGGCGGCCATGTGGTATGAGTCGCAACGGGCCGATCTTGGTGTCGAGTTCATCCTGGAGTTGGACTTCGCGATAGAACGTGCGACAGAAAATCCGCAGGGCTACGCCGTACAGTACCGACAAGTACGTCGCGTACTCTTGCGGCGCTTTCCATATGCCGTCTACTTCGTTCACGAAGCGAAAACTGTTGAGGTCTTCGCAATATTGCACCAGCACCGGGATCCTTCAGCGTGGCAGTCGAGAGCGCCATAGCGCCGTGTAACAAGACGCTCCGGTTGGTCGTCGTCAAGCGCGGCTGAGATTTATCGTTGGAGGGCGGTGGAGGGTGGGAAGAAGTCCAACGCCGCAGCCATCTATCCCGGCGTATTCTTCTCCACCCAGCGGTGCCTGGCGCCGAGGTTTTCCTTCTTCCAGAACGGCGCACGGTGTTTCAGTGCTTCCATGACGTCGCGGCAGACGCGGAAGGCCTCGGCGCGGTGGGCGGTCCAGGCCGCGACCAGGACGATGTGCTCGCCCGGCTCGACGGCGCCGATGCGGTGCAGGACGAGCAGTTCGAGCACGCCGGCGCCTTCGCTGCACTGCGTGCACAGGCGTTCGAGTTCGCGCTCGGTCATGCCGGGGTAGTGTTCGAGGAACATGCCGGTGACGTCGTCGCCCTCGTTGAAGTCGCGCATGGTGCCGATAAACACGGCGTTGGCGCCCGCCTTGCCGACGAGGTCCGTCCGTGAGCGGGTGAACGCGCCCAGCTCGGCGTAGGGGTCGTAGGGCGATTCGCGCAGCTCGATGATCATGACGGCGCCTCAGCCGCCGGTGACCGGCGGGAAGAAGGCAACCTCGTCGCCGTCGGCCACGTCGGTATCGACGTCGGCATAGGACTGGTTGATGGCCACGCGCACGTGGGGATCGAGCGGCATGTCGGTGGCCTGGGACCACAGGGCGCGGGCGTTGGCGGCCGGCGTGTCGATGGTGACTTCGCCGACGCCCACCTGCTCGCGCAGGGAAGCAAAAAATTTGACGGTAATGCTCATCGTTTCAGTGCGTCGCACGGGAAAAAGGTATCATGCCGCCGGACTCATCCGTTGGCAAATGCGCAGATGGCGCCGCAACCGCCGCGGGCACCGGCCCGGCGCCGAGGAACATGCTCCATGAAGCGAGAACTCATCCCCGTTACCCTGTCCGTCCTCACCGTCTCCGACACGCGCGGCGAGGCCGAGGACAAGTCCGGCAAGCTGCTGGCCGCGCGCGTCGCCGACGCCGGGCATCGTCTCCACGAAAAGGCCATTTGCCGCGACGACGTCTATGCCATTCGCGCCATCGTCTCGCGCTGGATCGCCGATGCCGAGGTGCAGGTGGTGCTGACCACGGGCGGCACCGGCGTTACCGGTCGCGACGGCACGCCGGAGGCCATTGCGCCGCTGCTGGACAAGGTCATCGACGGATTCGGCGAGATGTTCCGAATGATTTCCTTCGATGAGATCGGTACGTCGTCATTGCAATCCCGTGCGCTGGCCGGCGTCGCCAATGGTACCTACGTGTTCGTGCTGCCGGGCTCTTCCGGCGCCTGCGCGACGGCCTGGGACAGGCTGATCTCGGCGCAGCTGGACTATCGGACTCGACCGTGCAACCTGGTCGAGTTGATGCCGCGCCTGCTCGAGGGCCGCGACGGCTGAAACCACCGGCGGCCAGTCGCCGGCCGTCTCAGGCGGACGCCGGCTCGAAGTCGACCACGCCGAGCAGGAGAAAGTGCGACAGCGCGTCGCGCACGTCGCGTTCCACCGACTCGGCCGCCGCCGCGCCCAGCGCGGCGCCCTCGGAAATGACGCTCTCGACCGACGCCCCCGCGCACAGCCGACCGAGTATCCAGCCGGCCGTGCCCGTCAGCGTGGCCACGTGCGTACCGCTGCGCGACAGTGCAATACCCCGGTTCGATTCCTTCACCGCAAACCGCTCGCCGGCATCGACCACGACCCGTGCGCCGATCGGCGAGTAGGCGAAGCGCGACGGGTCGCCCGCGGATTCGACGCGCTGGCCGGCGCCGACGAAGCGCGCCCTGAGGCGGGCGAAGCCCCGGAACAGGTCGCAGTAGATGCGTTCCGGTGCAACCGGCTCACCGCCATGCTCGGCCCGGATTCGCGCGATGCGGCGGCAGAACTCGTAGCGAAAGTGACGCATGCGGCTCAACGTGCGCCAGCGGATCTCGACCGGGTCCCGGCGCTCGTCGACAAGACGCTCGACCGCGTCGCGAACCGCGATCTCGTCGTCGTCGACGACGATCGCCGTGTAGTCGTCGTAGAGCACGTCGCGACCGCCAAGAGAGCGCGTGGACACGACCGGACGCCCGCACAACAGGTACTGTGTCGATGAGCGCATGGCGCCCTCCTGGGCCGACAGGGCGAGGCCGCAGGCGCTGCGATTGATCTCGTCGTTGACCTGCGGCAGCGTCAGGGCACGAAGGCAGGCCGACGTCGACGGATGCAGGCCGAGCGCCGCCAACTGCGCGTCGTCCACCGGCTGCGCGCCGGCACCATGCGAGACGACACCGACACCGTTGGTCAGGAGCCTGAGTCGCTTGACGTGACGAGCCAACTCGAATCGCTTGGTTGGCGCCAGGCGAGCCACGTAAATGGCGTCGTAGTCGAGCGGCGTCGCGAGGGGCCGGAACAACTCGTCGAGGGCGAGGATCGACTCGTGACTACGGAAGCCGTCCAGGCCCGCCGCCTCTCGAAACCGATCCTCGTCTTCGGCGTTCGTCATCACCATGCGTCGCACGCCGTCCTCGATGCCGTGATAGCGCTCGGCGATCGTCTGCGCCGTGCGGGCGTGCATGTAGTGCGAGATCGACTCGATGAGCACGTCCGGCCGCAGGTTCACCGGAAGCGCCGGTACCCTGGCGTCTTGGCGATCCTGGAACCCGCCGGTGAACAGCAGGATGACCGGATCGACGGACACCACGAGATGGCCCGTGAACGGCATGCGGTTCCAGGCCGCATAGAGCGCATCGTCGCCCGCTCGCGGCGCACAATCACCGTGGATCGATGGCCGGCTCATGCGCTGCCCCGGCCTACGGGCGTCGCGGCCGTGCGGATCTGCCGCTCAGCTGCCGCCAGCGACCCGGTGCTGTATGACCCCTGAACAGCGATGCCGAACGCCAGCACCGTTGGAACACGCTGGGAAATCGCTGATCAGTTCGGCAAGCCGGTACAAAAGCGCCATCGCGGAAACCCATTGCCGAGCGCTGCCGATGAAGCAGGCGACCGTCGCCTCGATGACCTACCGGGCCAACAAGAAACGCTCTCGCCGAGAGAAGTTTCTGGCGGAGATGGACCAGGTGGTGTTGAGAGCGCCTATGACGCATCGAGTACGTTCCCGAATAGTCTTGCCCAGTCGAAATGGCCACTCGAGCATCATCCTCCACAATACCTCGCCACCTGCTTCATCGACCACTTTCCGGTAGGGCACCCGTGAGGGGATGAGAAAACAGGTTCCCACGAACGCCAAACCGGCCGAAAACGCGATCGACACCGTTGGGTCGCCTCCGTTCAGCCAAAATAGACAGGCGAACAGAAGGCACACAAAACCAACCCCAAGAGTGACTACACGAAGTAACCGTGAGTACATGGTGCCGAGCATACTTCACATAACGTTTGCCATTAGTGGCGCCGCTTGCGGCGTCCCGCACCTGGGCGACGCTCGAGCCTCGATAGGCACTTGGTACGGGCAACGGCCTGACACCGCAAAGGTAACCGAGTCAGAAAACGACAACCTCTGCAAGAAAACGGTGACTCGACATGTGACAACCGGATAGCTATCCCATATCGACAGCCAGAGGCTCACAAGCGTTAACTGCGCGGCTTGATCGCGCGCGATAGCTTTGTACGACGCAACTTCTGTTCGCTCCGCATGACGTGAACGATGTAGACAGTGTTTGCTTCAATTCTGTAGAAGATCCGGCACGGTGGCTCGACGATTTGCCGAAAATGCCAGCCCCGTAGTTCGGCCGGTTTCGACCCCGACTCGGGATGCGCTTCAAGGTGGTCCGTGTGTGCGAAGATCCGCCGAACCACATGCGCCGCCGCCGCTGGATTATCGAGTGCGATGTAGTCAGCGATCGCATCAAGATCGGCAAGAGCAGGCTCCGACCAGACTACTTGAGCCATCTGGCCATCTTTCCCTCGGCCTGTTCCTGGGTAAGGGTCCGCCGTTCCTCAATCGCTTTCTCGCCCCTCGCAATGCCTTCCAGCAGCTTCAGGCGATCCTGCTGTTGTTCATAGCTCTCGACATCGACCAGATACGCAGCCGGCAGACCGTGCTGGGTGATCAGGATCGGCTGCTTCTCCCGCGATAGATCATTCAGGAGATCCGTAGCCTTTCGCTTCAAGGTAGTGACGAGTTCGATA
>JAUIDF010000087.1 GCA_030429125.1 Gammaproteobacteria bacterium
GTCGCCTTCGGACTGAAGCAGGATCGGATGCCGGCCGACGACATCAAGCAGCGCGTTCGGGAAATGCTCGAGCTCGTCCAGCTCGACCGCTTTGCCAGTCGCAAGCCGCATCAGCTGTCCGGCGGTCAGCGACAGCGCGTGGCACTGGCCCGGAGCCTGGCCAAGCACCCGAAGCTGCTCCTGCTCGACGAGCCGCTCGCGGCACTGGACAAGAAGCTTCGCGAGCAGACCCAGTTCGAGTTGATGAACATCCAGGACGAGGTCGGCATCACCTTCATCGTCGTGACTCACGACCAGGAGGAGGCGATGACGCTGGCGACCCGGATCGCGGTCATGAACAACGGCACGATCCAGCAGATTGGCTCGCCGACCGAGGTCTACGAGTATCCCGCGAGCCGGTTCGTCGCCGACTTCCTGGGCTCGGTCAACCTGTTCGAGGGCGAGGTGACGTCCCCCGACGATCCGCTGGTGGTGCGATCGACCGATGCCGGCATCGACCTGACCCTGGAGCCGCGCGAGGGCGTTGCCAACGGCCACAAGGTCGCCGTCGCGGTCCGGCCCGAGAAGATCGATATCGCCAGGGAGCAGCCGCCGCAGGATTTCAACGTCTGTAACGGGCAGGTCGTGGACATTGCCTACCAGGGCAGCGTCTCCATCTATCGCGTCCGGCTCGAGTCGGGGCACATGGTGCGCGTCAATTCGCAGAACGAAACGCGCACCGCCCGACGCGCCATCGACTGGGACGACCGGGTCTGGCTCGCCTGGGACAGGGAAGCCGGCGTGCTGCTGCAGGACACGCCGTGAGCGCGCGACGATTCGGACTCTCGGGGCGCACGCTGGCGGTAGCAGCACCCTATGTCTGGCTGCTGGTCTTCTTTCTCGCACCCTTCGCCATCGTTCTGAAGCTCAGCTTCGCCGAGCCGCTCATCGCGCAACCCCCCTACTCGGCCGTGTTCGAGTGGGCCGGCGGCCTGCTGCCGACCTTTACCGGCAGCTTCGACAACTACGCGTTCCTGCTCTCGGACGACCTGTACATCACCGCCTACCTGAACTCGATCAAGATCGCGTTTGTCTCGACGCTGCTCTGTCTCCTGATCGGCTACCCGATGGCCTACGGTATCGCGCGCGCGCCCGGCGCCTGGCGCAATGCCCTGCTCATGCTGGTGATCCTGCCGTTCTGGACGTCGTTCCTGATCCGCGTCTACGCGTGGATCGGCATTCTCAAGAACAACGGCATCCTCAACAACGTGCTCATCGGTCTCGGTATCATCGACGAGCCGCTGGATATCCTGCACAACCATTTCTCGGTCTATCTCGGCATCGTCTACTCCTACCTGCCGTTCATGATCCTGCCGCTGTATGCAAACCTCGCGCGCATGGACGAGAGCCTGCTCGAGGCGGCGGCCGACCTCGGCTGCCGGCCGTGGAAGACGTTTGTCAGCGTCACCCTGCCGCTGTCCCTGCCGGGTATCATCGCCGGTTCGATGCTGGTCTTCATCCCGGCA
The DNA here is from genome assembly GCA_030429125.1 of Gammaproteobacteria bacterium. Taxonomy (GTDB): domain Bacteria; phylum Pseudomonadota; class Gammaproteobacteria; order Arenicellales; family CAJQKF01; genus BQJD01. The sequence continues at coordinate 1,506 of JAUIDF010000087.1, forward strand.
GTGGGTGAGTTCGTCATTCCCGAGCTGCTCGGCGGCCCTGACACGCTGATGATCGGCAAGATCCTCTGGAACGAGTTCTTCCAGAACCGGGACTGGCCGGTGGCCTCGGCAGTGGCCATCGCCATGCTGATCCTGCTGGTCATTCCCATCGTGATCTTCCAGCACTTCCAGGGCCGCGAGGCGGGAGACGCGAAGTGAATCGCGGTGTCTCCTGGTTCAACATCTCGATGCTGGTCTTCGGCTTCGCCTTTCTCTATGCGCCGATTGCCTTGCTGATCCTGTTTTCGTTCAATGCCGGCAAGCTGGTCTCGGTCTGGTCGGGGTTCTCCACCAGGTGGTATGGCGAACTGCTCCAGAACGAGCAGATTCTCGAAGCCGCCTGGGTCAGCCTGAAGATCGCGTCGATCAATGCCACGGCCGCGACCGTGCTCGGCACCCTGACCGCCTTCGCGCTCAACCGCTTCGGGCGATTTCGCGGGCGCACCCTGTTCACCGGCATGTCGACGGCGCCGCTGGTCATGCCCGACGTGATCACGGGTCTTGCCACGCTGCTCCTGTTCGTGGGCATCGGCTGGGCTCGCGGCATGTCCACCATCACCATCGCCCACATCACGTTCTCGCTCGCCTTCGTCGCCGTCATCGTGCGGGCGCGCATCGCCTCCCTCGACATGTCCCTCGAGGAAGCCGCGATGGACCTCGGGGCGCGGCCGCTGAAGACCTTCCTGGTCATCGTCGTGCCGTTGCTGGCGCCGGCACTGGTGTCGGGCTGGCTGCTCGCCTTCACGCTTTCCCTGGACGATCTCGTCATCGCGAGCTTCGTCGCCGGCCCCGGCGCCAGTACCCTGCCCATGGTCGTCTTCTCCAAGGTACGCCTCGGGGTGAGTCCGGAGATCAACGCGCTCGGCACCATCATCGTGCTGGTGGTGACGATTTGCATCGTCATCGCGGCGATCATATTCCAGCGACAGGAACGCCAGAAGGCAATCGACGACCAGATGGCCCAGCGCGGGTGATCCGCCACGCGCGCATCTCGCGCGATCGTTCGCGGACGATCGCGGCGCGCCTGTTGGCGCTGCTCTTCGCACTGCCGCTCGTGGCGACGGCGACAATCGAGGTGACCGACGACCGCGGAGAAACGCTCGTTCTCGACGCACCCGCGCGTCGCGTGATCAGCCTCTCGCCCCACCTGACCGAGAACCTGTTCGCCATCGGTGCGGGCGATCGACTGGTCGGCGTGACGTCGTTCAGCAACTACCCGCCGGCCGCGCTCGACATCGAGATCATCGGCACCTACAAGGATTTCGACATCGAGCGCATCATCGAGCTCGAACCCGACGTCGTCTTCGGCTGGATCAGCGGCAACCCGGCCACGCCGATCGAACGGATGCAGGCGATCGGCCTGCCGCTCTTCCTGACCGAACCGCGCGAGCCCGAGCACGTCGCCGGCGAGATCGAACGGCTCGGCATCATCACCGGGCTCGTGGAGCAGTCGGCAACGGTCGCCGACACGTTCATGCGACGCATCGACGACCTGCGGACCCGGTATTCAAACCGTTCCCCCGTGACCGTGTTCTACCAGGTCTGGAACGAGCCCCTGATCACGCTCGGCGGCGATCACCTGATCAGCAAGCTGATCGCCGGTTGCGGCGGCGTCAACGTCTTCGCCGGCCTGTCGGCGCTTGCGCCGCGCGTGGGCGTGGAATCCGTGCTCGAACGCAATCCCGAGGCGATCATCACCGGCGGCATGGGCACGCGACGGCCCGAGTGGCTGGATGAGTGGAAGCGCTACGAGTTCCTGCGCGCCGCTGCCGACGACAATCTCTTTCACGTGCATCCGGATCTCGTGCAGAGACACACCACGCGTCTCGCCGAGGGCATGCAGGCGTTATGCGAGCAGATCGACACGGTTCGCCGGCGACGGGCGCGCTAGGCCTTCCATGATCTGCACCCAGCCCGGATCTCGTGAGCAGACACTAACTGCCGGGATACGCCGCCTCGACACCATCTTCGTAGTAGCGCTCCCAGTGCCGGCCGTCGAACCGCCGGACGGTCATCTCCCGCACGGTCCCCGGATCGAGACATCGCGCATTCACGCTGATCCCCCCGGGATGCGAACGCGGTACATAGAAGGACTTGATGCCGCAGATACGACAGAACAGGTGGCGGGCGATCTCCCGGCCAAATCGATACTCGCTCAGGACGTCGTCGCCGCGTAGCAGGCGAAAGCGCGACGCCGGCACGATCAGGGCGAGATAGCCCGACCTGGCGCAGATGCTGCAATTGCAGTTCGACACCGTGATACACGCTGGCGCTTCGACCTCGTAGCGGACGCGGCCACAATGGCACCCCCCGGCATGGACAACGGGTTCGCTACAGTGACCTGCCATCGAATTGATTCACGGGCAACGCGTCGACGTCGACGCCGTCCAGGCAGCGCGCATTGATCGCGGCCATGCGGTTGCCCTCGGCATCCGATCCCTCGCCGAACGTGCCGATACCGCAGCGCCGGCAGAACCGGTGCTTGATGACGTGTTGATTGAAGGTGTACGTCGACAGGCATTCGTCCGGGGTGGAAACGACCAGCGCGTCGCGGGGCACGAACCACAACAGCGCACCCTTGCGCGAGCAGATGGAGCAGTTGCACGACGTCACGCCATCGAGCTGGCCGTCGACTTCGAACTTCACGTCACCGCAGTGGCAGCTGCCGCTATATTTCATTGTCCGACTCCGCATTTCCTGGCCCAGGCATCGACCTCGGCGATCAGGGCGTCGCGCCTCGGCGCGTCGAGAAACGACGCACGAAAGGACTGCCGCGCGATCTCGGCAAGCGCCGCGTCGTCGACACCGGCATGGTCGCTCATTGCCTGGTAGTTTTCGTTGATGTAGCCGCCGAAGAATGCCGGATCGTCGGAGTTGAGCGTGACCACGAGTCCGGCATCGAGCATGGCCGGCAACGGATGATTTTCGAGGTCGTCCACGACGCACAACTTGAGATTGGACAGCGGACACACCGTCAGCGGCATGCCGAGCGCCGCCAGGCGGGCCGTCAGGGCCGGGTCCTCGAGTGCCCGGTTGCCGTGGTCGATACGGCGCACCTGAAGTTGATCGAGTGCCTCGACGACGTATTCGGGCGGTCCTTCCTCGCCGGCGTGGGCAACGGCCGGAAAGCCGAGTTCGCGCGCCTTCGCGAACACGCGGGCAAACTTCGACGGCGGATGGCCGGTCTCGCTCGAGTCCAGGCCCACCGCGGCAATGTGGTCACGGAACGGCAGGGCCGCTTCGAGCGTGTCGAAGGCATCGGCCTCGTCGAGGTGACGCAGGAAGCACATGATCAGCCGGAAGCTGATGCCGTGTTCGCGCTCGCCCTGCTCGAGCGCGTCCCGGATGCCGTCGATGACGGTGGCGAACTCGATGCCGCGCGACGTGTGGCCCTGGGGGTCGAAGAAGATCTCCACGTGGCGAACGTTCTGGGCCGCGACGCGGTCCAGGTAGGCGGCGGTGAGGTCGCGAAAGTCCTCACGCGTCACCAGCACCTGCATGCCCTGGTAGTAGATGTCGAGAAAATCCTGCAGGTTCGAGAAATCGTACGCCGCGCGCAGCGCCTCCACCGTGTCGTACGGCAGGGAAATCCCGTTGCGCCGCGCGATCTCGAACATGAGGTCGGGTTCGAAGGAACCCTCGATATGCAGGTGGAGCTCGGCCTTGGGCAGGCCCTGGATGAATGGAGAGATGTTCATGGCGTCTCGCGTTGATTCCAATGCCTCGTGCGCGCCGCGATGCGCCGGCGCCCGGATCCCCTGATTGTAGCGGCAACGACCGTTCGGTTAGAATCCGCCTCCCCTCCCGCGCAATCCTCGTGCCTTGATCCGAAGACACCCGACAACCTGCGTCGACGTAGCCGGCATTCGCATCGGCGGCGACGCCCCGGTGGTCGTGCAGTCGATGACCAACACCGATACCGCCGACATCGATGCCACCGTGCGCCAGGTGGAGGCGCTTGCCCGGGCGGGGTCGGAGATCGTCCGCGTCACGGTCAATACCGAGCAGGCCGCCGCCGCGGTGCCGAAAATCGTCGACACGCTCGAGAGCCGGGGCAGCGGTGCGCCGATCGTCGGCGATTTTCACTTCAACGGCCACAAGCTGTTGAAAAAGCACCCCGCCTGCGCCGAACGGCTGGCCAAGTACCGCATCAATCCCGGCAATGTCGGCAAGGGGGCGAAGCGCGACACCCAGTTCGCCGAGATGATCGAGATGGCCTGCCGTCACCACAAGCCGGTGCGTATCGGCGTGAACTGGGGCTCGCTGGACCAGGACCTGCTGGCGCGCATGCTCGACGAAAACCAGCGCTCGGAACGACCGCTGCCGCTGCCGGACATCACCCGCAGCGCCCTGATCGAGTCGGCGGTCGGCAGCGCGCGTCGCGCCGAGGCGCTGGGACTCGGCCACGACCGCATCGTCCTGTCCTGCAAGGTGAGCGCCGTGCAGGACCTGGTGCGGGTGTACCGCGAACTGGCCGGTTGCTGCGACTATCCGCTGCACCTCGGACTCACCGAGGCCGGCATGGGCAACAAGGGCGTGGTCTCGTCCACGGCCGCCATGGCGGTGCTGCTGCAGGACGGGATCGGCGACACCATCCGCGTCTCGCTCACGCCGCCGCCGGGCGGCGATCGCTGCGAGGAGGTGCGGGTCGCGCAGGAAATCCTTCAGTCCATGGGCATCCGTTCGTTCACGCCCCAGGTGGTGGCCTGCCCCGGCTGCGGGCGCACCACCAGCGACTATTTCCAGCGACTCGCGGCCGACATCCAGTCGTACCTGCGCAACCAGATGCCGATCTGGCGCACCGAGTACCCGGGTGTCGAGGACATGTCCGTCGCCGTCATGGGTTGCGTCGTCAACGGTCCGGGCGAGAGCCGAAACGCCAACATCGGCATCAGCCTGCCGGGCTCGGGCGAGAGACCGGTGGCGCCGGTCTACGAAGACGGCGAGAAGACCGTCACCCTCAAGGGCGAGACGATTGCCGAGGATTTCAAGTCCCTGGTCGACCGGTACGTTCGCAGCCATTACGGCTGACGGCGGGCCGCCGTCCTTGCGCTCGCGGCGGTGGCTACCCGGAGGACGCCGTGGGCGGCGGCTTGCGCCGTGTCCAGCACGCACCGAACAGCAGGCAGAAAAGGGCCCCGATTCCCACCGTCAAACCGATGGCCTGCAGCGGCGGGGTGTTGGAGTACACCAGGATGCCGAATACCATGACCGTGGTGAAGCTCGACACCCATAGCGCCTTGAAGGTCGTGTGCCACTCGTCGGCGTCGTCGCTGAGCCGGTTGTAAAACAGCGCATAGTCCAGGCCCAGGCCGACGATCAGCAGCAGCGAGACGAGGTGCATGAGCGTCAGGGAGACGCCCGACAGGTTGAGGATGGCCAGCGTCACGGCAACCGCGGACAGGGTCGGGAACAGGACGCGCAGGGGCCGGATGGCATCGCGGTAGGACACGGCCAGCAGCAGGTAGATGGCCAGCACGCCAACACCCAGCAACGGCACGACCTGGTCGAGCGCCGTCGCCAGGATCTGCGTGGCGCGCGCCTTGATGTTCATGTAGAGCACCTGGGTGCCGTCGTCGTATTGGCGATTGAGCGATGCGAGGGTCGACTCGTCGTCGACGCCGTGGAGCAGCACCGGGGCGATCCACAGTCCGTCCTCTTCGAACAGGAGCGCCTTGAGTCGTTCTCCCATCTGCGATTCGGACAGGCTTTCGATGGTCAGCGGATCGCGTTCGCGCGCCTCGCTCGCCTGTTCGACGAAGGGATCGAACACGTTTCTGCGAAACGGCGTGCCGTCGAGGGCCTTGTCGAGTCGCGCCCGCAACTCGTCACGCGGCGGGATGGCGTCGAGCTGGCGACGCTGGCGTGACTGGCTGGGCAGGAAGCTCGCCGCCATGTCGTACCGCTCGATGGCGCCCGCTTCCACGAGCGCGTCGAGATCCGACGCCAGTGCCTCGCTTCGCTGCAGGACCTTTTCCGCCGCCGGGCCGACGACTACCGCGAGTTTGCCGCCGTACCAGAACCCGAGATCCGCCCTGAGCGCCCGGTCTTCGTCTCGCCGGGCCTGGCCGATCGGGCTCAGGGAATCGACGTCGAGATTACGCAACGGCGTGTTGCTGGTCGCGACCAGCAGGACGCATAGCGGGATCAACAGCAGCGACCAGGCTCCCTTGCCCGACACCACCGAACCCGCCCGGCACAACAGGCCGTGTACACCCGGCAGACCCCGGCCCAGCCGCAGTTCCCCGGGCACCAGGAACGGCAGCACCCAGCGCGTCACCGCCGCCGCCACCAGCAGTCCCACCACGGTGAACAGCCCGAGCTGCTGGAGCCCGGTGAACTCGGACAGGACCAGCACCACGTAGGCGATGATGGTGGACACCACGCCGAGGGCGAGGGTCGGCCAGATGGTGCGAATGCTTTCTTCCGCGCGGGCGCGACCGCCCTTCAGGTGAGAGAAGAAATGGATCGGGTAATCGACGGCGACGCCGGTCAGGGTAATGCCGAACGCCAGGGTCACCCCGTGGATGTTGCCGAACAGCAACAGGACCGCCGCCGACGCCGCGACCACGCCCGAGGCAAGCGGCACCAGCACCAGCACCAGCAACCGCAGCGAGCGGAACGCGGCAAGCAGGAACAACGCCACCGCGGTGGTGGCGATGATCGACAGCACCTTGGCGTCGCGGGTGATCACGTCGCGGGTTTCCACCGAGAACACCGAAGGCCCCGACAACACCAGTTCCGCGCTGGCCGACGCCAACGCGTCGAACTCGCTGCGAATCCGCCGCACGGCGGTTTCCTGCGCGCCGAGGTCGAGTCCGCTCGAAGCGAGCTCGATCATCATCAGCGTGCGTTCGCCATCCTGGGAAAACCAGACGCCGTGCTGCTTGGCCGGGCCGTCCTCGGCGGAAAAGTCCGCCTGCCACTGTTGCAGCAGGTTGATGATCTCGCCGGTGGGGTCACGCGCCATGAACTGCTTTTCCAGCGCACCCAGAGGCGATGTCAGTCCGCGCAGGCGATCATCGAGTGCGCGCGCGAGCCCCTCCTCGGTGAACTTGCCCTCGAGGCTCGACGGTGTCAACAGGTAGCGGTTGTCCATGACCCACTGGCGGTCGGCTTCGCTCATCGCCCGCTCGCCGTTGAGCACCTGGACGAAATGCGAATCCGACGACAACCGCTCCGCCAGCGCGCGGTTGAGCTCGGCCAGTGCCTCGGAGTCCGCTCCCGCGATACCGGCGAACACGAGGTTCGACGTGGAGCCGTGATCGAGCTGACTCATCAGCACCCGCTCCATCACCGACTCGCCATGGGGCAGAAACACGCCGAGATCCGTGGTCACGTTGAAGCGCGAGACCACCACCGCGATCGACGACGCCACCAGCAGCAGCACCGCCGCCGCCGCGGCCCGGGAGGTCGTCATGCCTCAGGGCTCCGTGCGGTTGGCGAGTGTCAGTTTCGACTCGTCGCCGTCGGCTTCCAGGGAATGGATGTAGTCGATGATGCCGCCCGAGCCGCGAATGGTGATGGCCTCGATGAATTCGGCCAGTTTCTCGCCCTTGGGCGTGAGGGTCAGCTCCCACTCGTCGGCGGTACCGCTCAATTCCCGGTTGTAGAGCTCCTCGAGCAGTCGCTTGTCGCCGGCGAACACGTTGCTCACCCCCTGGATCGCCTTGGCCAGGAACGGATAGTTGGACAGGTCGTACTGCGTCTTCTGAACGGTGGCCGCCTTGCCCTCGGAGTTCACCCGCTCGATCACGACCTCGTTTTCGTCGATGGTGATGTGTTCCTCGAAGGGCGACTCGACGATTTTCTCGAGGCTGTCTTCGGCGTCGAAGCGAATTCTTCCCTTAAGCTCGATGGGCCGCGCGAGCAGGAACGAGGATCGTTGCTCGGTAAAGTCCGCCTCGAACCGGGGATGCTCCGACAGCGCCGCCATGAGGTCGTCGAACGAGAAGTCCTCGGCGGACGCCGGCGCGGCGACGCAAAGGGCCGCCGCCAGGACCATCGGTAACGCGGATTGAAATTTTTGCATGCGAGCTCCTCTATCCGGCACTCACGTTACCCGAAATCCATGCGCTTGAACCATACCATCGCTTCACGCACTGGCATGGCGCGCGCGCTGGAACAGGAGCACGGCCGCGCTGAACACGAGCATCGCTCCCCCCTGGTGGGCGGCGCCCATCCAGACGGGCACCTGGTTGAGAAGCGTGGCGATACCGAGCGCGGCCTGGGCAACCAGCAGCGCGAGCAGCAGGTTCGCCGCCGGCAGCGCACTGCGCATCCTGGCCCGTGCGAGCATGATACGACCGGCCACGGCGAGAGCGAGAAGCCCGTAGGCCAGTAACCGGTGATCGAACTGGACGGTCACCGGGTTTTCGAACAGGTTGCGCCACCAGGGCGACATGGCCATGACGCCGCGCGGAATCCATTCTCCGTTCATGTCGGGAAAGGTATTGATGATGTAGCCGGCATGGGTGCCGGCAACAAAGCCGCCGCTCGCGATCATCAGGAACACCGCCGCCAGCATGATCGCGGGAAACCGCGGCGCGGTGTCCGAACGGCGCAGGAAACTGCCCGGATCGGCATTCACGAGCTCGAGCACGAGGAACAGGAGGTAGCCGTAGATGGCCACCGCCAGGCACAGGTGGGCCGTCAGACGATACGGGCTCACGCGCGGCACGTCGACCAGTCCGCTCATGACCATGAACCAGCCGAGCGCACCCTGCAGCGCGCCGAGCAGGAACAGCGCGACGAGGTGCGGCCTGAGCGCACCGACCAGTCGTCCCCGCCACCAGAACCACAGCATCGGCAGGAGAAAGACGACGCCGATCAGCCGTCCCAGCACCCGGTGGCCGTACTCGAACAGGAAGATGACCTTGAACCCGGCGAGATCCATGTCGTAGTTGACCTCGCGAAACTCCGGGAACTGCTGGTAGCGCTCGAACAGCGCCACCCAGTCGGCCTGGGACAGCGGCGGCACGATTCCGGTCAACGGCCTCCATTCCACCATCGACAGCCCGGATCCGGTCAGGCGCGTCACGCCGCCGAGCAGCACCATGGCGAAGACGAGCACGCAGCACGTGACGAGCCACGCCACCACGGGCCAATTGACGTGTCGGGCGTCCCGGACCGTGCCGGGTTCGCTGCTGGCGGACATGAAGAGCATCGGGCGGTGTTACCTGGCGTCTGATGCGAAAGTTACGATACCGTCGTGCAACGCGACCTGAACGCCCGCGCGACGTCCGCCCTAGTCCTCGAGTCGGCTGAACACCAGGGTCGAATTGGTACCGCCGAAGCCGAAGCTGTTGGACATCACCGTATCGAGATCGGGCACGTCGAGCGGCGCGGTCACGATGGGAAACCCCTCGGCCTCGGGATCGAGCGTCTCGATGTTGATGGACGGGGCGATAAATCCGCCTTCGAGCATCAGCAGGCTGTAGACCGCCTCGTTCACACCCGCCGCGCCGAGCGCATGGCCGGTCAATGACTTGGTGGCGCTGATCCGCGGGACGTCGTCGCCAAAAACCTCGGCGATGGCGGACAACTCGCGCACGTCGCCGATGGGCGTACTGGTGCCGTGCGTGTTCAGGTATTGCACCGGACGCTCCAGTCCCTCCATGGCCTGGCGCATGCAACGCGCGGCGCCTTCGCCGGAAGGCTGCACCATGTCGAAACCGTCCGAGGTGGCGCCGTAGCCGACCAGCTCGGCGTAGATCTTCGCGCCGCGCGCCCGCGCGTGCTCGAGTTCCTCCAGGCACAACACACCGCCGCCGCCGGAGATCACGAACCCGTCGCGGTTCGCGTCATAGGTGCGCGACGCGCGCTCGGGCGTGGCGTTGTATTTCGAGGAAAGCGCGCCCATGGCGTCGAAGAGAACGGTCATGCTCCAGTGCAGTTCCTCGCCGCCGCCGGCGAAGACGATGTCCTGCTTGCCCATCTGGATCAACTCGGCGCCGTTGCCGATGCAATGTGCACTGGTCGCACAGGCCGAGCTGATCGAGTAGGCCACGCCCTTGATCTTGTACGCCGTGCCCACGCACGCCGCCGGCGTGCTCGACATGGTCCGCGTGACCATGTAGGGACCGACCCGCTTGACGCCCTTCTCTCGCACCAGGTCGGCCGCGAGCACGATATTCTCCGGCGAACCGCCGCCGGTGCCGAGAATCAGACCCGTACGCGGATTCGACACCGAGGAATCCGGCAGTCCCGAATCGGCCACGGCCTCGCGCATGGCGATGTAGCTGTAGGCGGCGGCGTCACCCATGAAGCGCAGCAACTTGCGGTCGATCTCGGCCGCCTTGTCGATATTCAGGGCGCCGTGTACGTGGGAGCGGAACTTCATCTCCTCGTACGTGTCGCTGTGCACGATGCCGCTCCGTCCCTGGCGCAGCGATTGTGCGACCTCCTGCCTGTTGTTGCCGATGCTGGAGACGATCCCCAGACCGGTCACCACGACCCGTCTCAATTCATTGCCCCTCGAAGGATTGTTGGCTCTGGAACAGGCCGACACGCATGTCCTTGCCGACGTAAATCAGCCGCTCGTCGACTTCGACCTGCCCGTCGGCGATACCCATGTACAACCGCCGCATGATGACCCGCTTGAATGACACCCGGTAGCGAACCAGCTGGCTGGCGGGCGTGACCTGTCCGGTAAACTTGACCTCGCCCGCACCGAGCGCCCGACCGTGGCCCGGACCGCCGCGCCAGCCGAGGTAGAAACCGATCAGCTGCCACAGTGCGTCGACGCCGAGACAGCCCGGCATGACCGG
>JAUIDF010000375.1 GCA_030429125.1 Gammaproteobacteria bacterium
GTAACCTCGCCGCGAGGCGGGCTGCCGCTGCTGGCGCCCATGTCGAAAGTGGCCGGCCGCATGGCTATACAGGCAGGCGCCTACTGCCTCGAGCACCCCCACGGCGGGCGCGGCATGCTGCTCGGCGGCGTGCCCGGCGTCGACCCGGCAAAGGTGGTCATTCTCGGCGCGGGCGTCGTCGGCACGCACGCCACCCACATCGCCGTCGGCATGGGCGCGGACGTCTGGGTCATCGATCGCAACCCGGAAGTGCTCGAGAGTCACTGGCAGCATTTCGGCCGCAGCACCAACACGGTCTTCTCCACCGACGAGGCCATCGAACGCCACGTCACCGAGGCCGATCTCGTCATCGGCGGCGTACTGATCCCGGGGGCAGAGGCGCCCAAGCTCGTTACCGCCGAGATGGTGCGCCGCATGCGCGCGGGCGCCGTGATCGTCGACGTCGCCATCGACCAGGGCGGCTGCTGCGAGACGTCCCGGCCGACCACCCATGCCGAACCGACCTACCTGGTCAACGACGTGGTCCACTACTGCGTCGCGAACATGCCCGGTGGCGTGCCGCTGACGTCGACCTACGCGCTCAACAACGTCACCCTGCCGCACGTACTGACGCTCGCCAACAAGGGTTATGCGCAGGCGCTGCGCGACGATCCGCACCTTCGCAACGGCCTGAACGTGCATCGTGGACACGTGACCCAGCGCGAAGTGGCGAGCGAACTCGGCTACGACTTCCACGACCCCGAACGCGAACTCGCCGCCGCCTGAATCGGCGTTGCCCGGATGCTGCGCCGCGCAAGCGGTCTCCTCAAACGTGCAGCATCGGTTGAAGGCGGGGCCCCGGGGCCCCGCCGGTTTTTCCCGCTTCCGGCCCGTCCAGGCCCGGACACCTCAATCGCGCCGGCCGTAGTTTCGGAACTTTTCGATCACCTCGGCCATCTGCACCTCGTCCAGGCAGGGCGGTTCCCCGATCGCCAGCGCGAGCAGGTACTGGCGCGCCAGCGATTCCACCTCGATGGCCAGCGCCAGCGCCGCATCGAGATCGGCGGCGAAGCAGATCATGCCGTGGTTGGCGAGCAGGCAGGCACGCCGGCCGTCCAGCGCATCGATCATGTGTCGTGAAAGCGCCGCGGTACCAAACGTCGCGTAGCCGGCACAACGAATGTCCGTGCCGCCTGCGACGGCGACCATGTAGTGAAACGGCGGAATACCGCGCCCGTGGCAGGCCAGTGCGGTGGCGTGAGGCGGATGGGCGTGGACCACGGCGCCGGCGGCGGCGAAATGCGCGTAGATGTCGACATGCATGCGCCATTCCGAGGACGGCGCCAGGGCTCGCGCGCCGCCTCGCGGCGACCCCTGCACCCGGCCGTCGGCACCGATGCGCACCACCTGGGCCGGCGTCATGTCCGCATAGGGTACGCCGCTCGGCGTGATCAGGCAGCCATCGCCGGCGCGCGTACTCACGTTACCCGACGTACCCTGGTTGATGCCGGCGCGCTCCATGTGCAGGCAGGCATCGATGATCTGCCGGCGCACCGACATTTCAGTTCACCCGCCGATAAAGAAGCACCGATACGGCCAGGAACAGCACCAGCGGAATGACTGCGCCCACCAGCGGGGCGACGTCGTAGGCCAGCACGACATAGCCGAGCGACTTGTTGGCCGCGTAAAAGCCCAGACCCAGCATGATGCCGATGAACAGGTTGCGACCGGTGTTGCCGCTGCGAAGACTGCCGAAGACGAAGGGAATGGCGAGAGCGATCATCACGCCGATGGACAGCGGTAAAACGACCTTGGTCCAGAAGGCCAGTTCGAAACGACTGGTCTCCTGGTCGTTGCGACGCAGGTGCTGGATGTAGCGGCGGAGCTGCCACACCGACATCTGCTCGGGGTCGACCAGGAACACCGACATGATCTGCGGCGATACCGTCGTTTCCCAGTTGGCATTGTCCAGCTTTCGAATGGTCGCGCCACCCTCGGACTCGATGACCGTCTGGCGCACGTCGCCCAGGCGCCAGTCGTTCTGCACGAATCGTCCGCTGTCGGCGTAAACCAGCGAACGCAGGCGGGCATTGCGATCGAACTCGAAGATTCGCACGCGAAGCAACGTGAGGTCGGGCAGGATTTCGCCGATGTTGACGTAGGTCGTGGTGTCGCGCATCCACAGGCCGTACTCGGTCTGTTGACTGATGTTCTGCTGCAGGGCGCTGGCGCGACCGTTCTTCGCCATCGTCTCGGTCTTCGGGCTGACGATCTCCCCCACCGCGAAGGCGAGCGCGACCATCACCACGCCCACCTTGAGCACGGACGCCGTGATCTGCACCAGCGACAGCCCGGCCGCGCGCAACACGACCAGCTCGGAATCCGTGGCAAGGGCATTGA
>JAUIDF010000088.1 GCA_030429125.1 Gammaproteobacteria bacterium
AGAATGGAACTGCTCGATCAGCAGAAGATCGACAATCAACTTACCGCGTGACACCACCGCCACTCAGAAAGTGCGAAAGATATTTGACACTACCCGTGTTGCCGAACCGCCCGACCAAACTTTTTCTGCAAGATGTAGTAGAAACCACCCTAGGTGCCGGAGACATCGCAGCCCTTGCTTTCCTCAAACGGTCGGGGCTGCTATCCGGGACTACGACTGCCCCAACGCCATTGCTACCGGTGTCGTTGATAGTTCGGTGGTCAGGGTATCCCTCGAAGACGGTGGGAACCCGAGCAGGTTCCATACACGCAGGTAAACCGTTGGCGAGTGGCGTTGTCGCTGGTGGCGCGGGTGTCGACGTATGGCGCGAGCACATCAGCGAGCAGGTCGTACTCGAGGCCGGCGTGACTCTCGGGCAGACGAGTGAGGGCGTGTCGATGCGTGCGAGGCCGTGGATGGCAGGGCCGAGCACGCCGCAACAGGCGTTATCCGGGCGGATGGCCCGCAGGGCAACCGAAGCGCTTGTACGGTTCAACTTCCAGATCCATCTGTCGTATTCTTTCGGCGGGCCGAGTGTGAGTAGAGCCGAATCACCGCGTCAACCCCGGCCGATCGACGGTATGGTCGTTCCGACGAAAGGTGAGCACCGGACAACGACCTCGCTTCGAAGCCGGCGGGAGGAATTACGCTTCCGGGCAGATGTCCGCGCCGAACGCACAACGAAAAACGCCCGGCACTCGGCCGGGCGTTCAACGTGTTTGCGCGAGACAGATCTCAGTCGCTGCGATAGTCGTCGTGGCAGCCCTTGCAGGAGCCACCGAGCGCCTTGAGCGCGGCACCCATGTCGCCGTTGTTGGCGTAGGCATCCTGCAGGCCCGCGGCCGCCTCCTCGAGCTCGGTCACCGCCGCGGCAAAGCCCTCGGCATCCGACCAGACTTTTTCGGTAGCCCGCGTGTCACCGTCGGCGGACTCGGGCGGAAAAATATCCTTCACCATCATCGACGCCCCCGCCAGGCCGTTGACGTGCGCTTCCATGTGGGACGCGTCTCCCGCCTTGTTGCCCGCGATGGCAAACAGCGAGCCGGTATGTCCGCCGATGATCTTCATCACGTTCTTGCGGTACTTGATGAGATCTTCCGCTTCCGCGGCGCTGGCGGCGCTCATCGGCAGGGCGACTGCCGCGGCGAGCGTGATCGTGGTGACAAACAGCGTAATTTTCATGGCTACCTCGAACGTGTTATGGCTGTGAAAACTTGTCCTGCCTCACGCATTAAACAATTCGCACGCGGAATAAATCCATCGGACTTACCAAATCTTAACTTTAGGGCATGACGTCCGCACTACAGGGCAACCTTGTCCAGTCCGTGAAATCTCGCGTAGCAACGATTGGTGAAGTGGCGGGAATCGATGGTGATATCCCGCGCGAAGCGCCTGCCCTTGTTGATCTCACGACCCTTGGTGTGCAGGCGCTTGCTGAAATACAACGGCGCAAGCTGCAGTTCCGTCTCGCCGCGCGCGAGCGCTTCGTCGATCCGGTCGTGCCGGGCCGCTTCCTGGGCCTTGAGGCTGGCATAGGCGCGATGGATGTTTCGTCCGTCGAACACCAGCACGGCCATGCACACGACGGCAATGCAGACGGCCGCCGCGCGAATGCGTCGGAGGGTTGGACCGGGTTGCGCGGCAAAGGGCGCCGCGGGAAACAGGGCCATGGCGGCAACGATGAAGAACCACTGGCTCATGAATGCCACGCGGCCCGTGAACACCATGACGGGGGCGCCGAGCGTGGCATAGGCGGCGACGACGCCGACGACGAGAAACGTCGACGCGATCAGGGCGCGACGAGTGAAGTCGGCGGGCCGTCGAACGAGCGCAACGCCGAGAAACGCGATGACGGCGAGCAGGATGAGCGCATCGAGATGCAAGAGCAGGTATGAGCTGATGCCGAGCACGCGCGAGATGAGCGGGTCCTCGCGGCCCACCACGTCGATCCGCGCATAGTTGCCGGGTGCCGCGACGAGCGCCACCGTGCCCACTACCCAGGCCGCATAGACGAGCGTGACGACACGCGGCCACGACCCTGTTCCGGCCAGGCGACCGGCGACGAGCAGGCCGGCGCCGGTGACCGTCACCGCCACGGACACGTGTTCCAGCCACATGCCGCCCAGGAACCCGGCCAGTATGCCCACGAGCGCGAGCGGACGCCCCACGGCAAACGTCGCGCCACAGAACGTCGCCCGCGCCATGATGCCGACGCAGGCGGTCGCGGCGATCGCACCCCAGAAGAACTGGACCGCGCCGGTCTTCCAGAACACGGCCTCGCCGAAGCTGCGCGTCGAGAACCAGAACAGCACGAGGTAGAACGTCAGCCAGCACAGGTTCCCCAAGCGGCTGCCGGGCCCGAGCCAGCGCAGCAGCATCATGCCTGCCGCGAAGCTCGCCAGGCCGTTGATTACCGCCAGCACGATGGCGCCTGTTCCATCACCGGAGAAAAACAGGTTGTTCAGCCACATGACCGGAAAGCGACCCGACCAGTGCAGGTAACTGTGCCATGCCGCGGTGAAGGCCCGCGACAGGTCGAAGTCGGGGTGCGCGCGGCAGTAATCGTCCGCGAACAAGGGAACGTTGACACTGACGGCCGCGAGGCCGGCGCTGAACAGCGCCAGCACGGCGGCAGCGGGCCACTCGTCGCGCACGCGCCGCTCAGTCATCCGCCGGTTGCACTGGGCTGGAATCGGCGTCGCCACGAACGTACTCGTCGACCACGTACAGAGGACGGCGCTTGACTTCGATGAACAGTCGCGCGAGGTATTCGCCGATGGTGCCGAGCGACAGCAGCTGAACGCCGCCGAAGAACAGCACCACCGTCAACAGCGAGGCGTAGCCGGGAACGTCGACCCCATGAATCAGGACGCGGGAGATGATGATCAGCGCGTAAAGGAACGACAGTACGGACACCAGCGCGCCGACGTAGAGCCATAGACGCAGCGGAATGGTGGTGAAGCCGGCGAAGCCGTCCAGCGCGAAGTTCCACAGGCGCCAGTAACTCCACTTGCTCTGTCCGCTCGTGCGCGGCGGGCGATCGAAGCCGACACCTGTCGAGCTGAAGCCCACCCACGAAAACAACCCCTTCATGAATCGGTTTCGCTCCGGCATCGCCCGCAGTGCCTCCACGACCTTGCGGTCCATGAGCCGAAAGTCGCCCGCATCGGGCGGAATATGCTCGCGCGAGAGACGGTTGAAGATGCGATAAAACCAGGCGGCCGACATTCGCTTGGTCACCGAGTCGGAGTCGCGGCTGGCGCGGATGCCGTAAACGACATCGAATCCCTCCCGCCACTTCGCCATGAACCGGGGAATCATCTCGGGCGGATCCTGCAGATCGACGTCCATGGGTACCACGACATCGCCGCGCGCGTGGTCGATGCCCGCACTCAGCGCGGCCTCCTTGCCGAAGTTTCTCGACAGTGCGAGGTAGGACACGCGCCTGTCACCACCGGCCAGCTCGTCGAGGATCGAACGCGTCGCGTCGCGGGAACCGTCATCGATGAACAAGACCTCGTAACGCACGCCGTCGCCGGCGAGCGCGGCGTCGACGGCACGCATGAACGGCCCGATTGCCGCCTCCTCGTCGTAGACGGGGACGATGATGGTGAGCAACGGATCGGCATCGCGGCGCCGTTCGCACCGGACCTTCAGCGTCTGTGTCTGCATGCTCCTCGTCCCGCTTCGCGTGCACGGTTTGCGTTGACGGCTCGTGCCGCGAATCGATCCCGTCCGTACTGTCACCGGTGAGTGAACCGACAACCGTCGCCGGCGACGACAAGAGCGCGTCGTGGTGTTTGCCCTGACGATGTTAGCAGCAACCACGCCAGAGTGCTGGCTTGCCTCGCCAGTCGACGGCAATAAAATTTTATTCGAGGCATTCGCGGCACACTGAATGACTCGAACCGTCGACAACGCGACACCCTGAGGAGACGAATCGGTGGAAATGCAAACCCAGGAACACGAACTCATCGAGACAACCAGCCTCAAGGCTTATTTTCACGACGAGATCAACGGCGTGCTCGACCGGCGACATGCCTCGCTCAGCGAGGACGCGCGCGCCTACACCGTTAACCTGATGTATCACTTCAGCCGCGCCGACCGGTTCTTCGAGTGGTATGAGAAACGCGTTTCCCTGCGACCCCTGGCCATGCTGTACGGCGAGGCGGTGCACGCCCAGAGCCTGCATGAACGCCGACTGATGCTGCGTCGCCTCGGTGATATCGCCCTGTTCATGGCCGGCGTGTTCGGTCCCAGCCTCGATCGCAAGCCGGTCGGCGTGGATTACTACATCAACATGGGCGGTGGCGCCTACGACTGGCTGTCAGAGAGCCTCGCCGCCAGCGGCGAGGGCACACTCAGGTGGCAGACGTTTCACGAGCTGGCGGAGAATTTCGCCGACATGGTCCGGGCGCTGGACGAGTTCGCGGCGACGTCGGGACTGCGCGGCGATCCAGAGCGGGTCGCACTCGACGAGGAATGGCGCGAGAGTCTTCGGCGATCGAGTACGCTCGAGTCCCGCCTGGCCCACTGACATGACGATTGCCAGCATCCAGGCCCATATCCAGTCGCTCTACGACCTCCAGCTCGACTATCGCGTGGAAGACTTCCTGGTCACCGACCCGCGCTTCCCCGGCCGCGTGCAGGAGGCGAACGCGGCACGGGAATGCGATGAAAAGCTCCTGTTCTGCGAATGCGACGGTGAATTGCTGCTGTCGCTCTACCTCGACGAGAGCCTGGTCGATTCGATGTCCCAGGCCGACCCCTACCAGCAGCTCGAGGCCGATCACCTGGGTGACTTCTGTACCGCCGTCGAGGGCGTGAGCCATTTCGTCTACCTCGTGTACAACGCCTCGCACGAACGGCCGGTAAGCCAGCTCGAACTCGAGCTGCAGGCCGAGGTGGACAAGTACTTCGTCGTGTGGAACCTCTCCGAGCGCCAGGGCCGTCGCGTCGGCGCCGATGCCCTGTCGCACTGGCTGTTCGATCGCTGCCGGTTCGACCCGGCACTGGGTGCCGGCGAGCAGCGCCGCTACCGACGCGCCAACCGCCTGGCGCGCGCGTTCTGCAAGCGCGTACGCAACCTGCCCGAGACCGCCGGACGAAAGGACGTCGTGATGCGCGAACTCAGACGCTTCTATCGCAAGCGGCATCGCGACAAGGTGAACAGCGCCCTGGCCGGCGCGCAGATGCGCGCGCCCTGAGTTCGCACCGGGCGCGACGGCGTCAGCGCAGCGGGAAGGTGACCGTGCAGCGGGGAAAATTCATGCAGCCCCAGAACTCCCGCCGGCCCGGCGGCGACCGATTCGGACGGCGAAGGACGAGCTTGACCCCGCACGAAGGACACGTGGGCGTGGTGTAGTCCCCCGATGTCGCCACCGAGATCATGGACGCCTGGGTTTCCGCATCGAGGCCGCGTATACGGCTGCAAAGGGTTTCACCCGCCACCAGCGCGACCCGATGCCGGGCCGCGAATCGTTCCGCACGGCGGGTGAAACCGCATACCGAGAACAGCATGCCCTCACCGACGCGCCGGCGTTTCATGGTGTCGAGCAGCGCGCGCACCGCGTCGACGTCCACGGGACGGGCATCGGCAACGCACTTCACCACGCTCATCAGCTCGCCCTTGCCGGGCAGGAACACCTCGAGGTCCACTGCATCCTTGGCGCCGAACCCTGTCTCCAGTACCTCGTAGTTCAGGCAGCGAAGGTACTCGGCGCAAACGATCTCGAAGCGGCGCCATTCCATGTGCCGCAGCAGACCGTAGTTCACGCCCACCGCCTCGGAAAGCGAGGAGAACTTCGGTTTCGACCGCCGCGCCGGTTTGGGTGCGGTGTCGGGCGCGGACCCGCCCGTCTTCGGCGCGGTGGCAGGCGGCGATCCGACCGGCGGCGGCCCCGTGTCGGCGACCGCGCGCGAACCCGTTGCCGACGCCGATACCGGCACGGTCGCGACGGTGCGGCGCGGCGCGGTTAGCGCCAGCACGCCGAGCACCAGCAGGAACAGGGGCAGGGCGATGCGAAGTACGCCGAGGAAATTAACGAGAAAGGTATGCCCGAACTCACGTCCGGATGGTTCGATACCGTCGACCCACTGGCGGGCGAACTCGTAACCTGCACCGCATGCGACGAAGACCACGATCGCCAGCGCGAGGTAGATCCACCATGGAATCGCCGGTTTGTTTCGCCGCATAGAACGTGCCATCTCCCTGCCGGTTGTCGTGCCCGGGTTCGGCGAACCACCGGGCACCGTCGATGTCCCGGTGTCGAACACGGGTATGATCGGGTCCGGTCAGGATATATTATGGCCGACACTTAATCCACAATCGCGCCGACAGGTGACATCGCCCCGTGCGCCATTTCCTTCTCCGTCGTCGCGGGAGTTCCGAACCATGTCATCGCCCGGCGTATTCGACCTGTTCAAGATCGGTATCGGCCCGTCCAGTTCGCACACCGTGGGCCCCATGGTGGCCGCGCGCCAGTTCGTTGCCTCGCTCGAAGCCGACGCATTCCTGGAGCGCGTCGCGGAGATTCGCTGCGAGTTGTTCGGCTCGCTGGGCGCAACCGGCCGCGGCCACGGCAGCGACAAGGCGGTGATGCTGGGCCTGCTGGGCGATCTGCCGCACACCACCGACACGAGCACGGCGGATGAGCGTGTCGACGCCATTCGCGCTCGCGGCGAGATCGAACTGCTCGGACGCCGCCGGGTACCGTTTCGCGACCGCGAACACCTGGTGATGCACAAGCGCCGCGCCCTGCCCTATCACCCGAACGGCATGCGCTTCACCGCCATCGACGTCGACGGCACAACCCTGGCGGATCGCTGTTACTACTCGGTCGGCGGCGGCTTCGTCGTCGACGAAAGCGCGGTACGCGGCGACGACCCACTGACCGAGGCGCCGGTGGACCTGCCCTACCCGTTCAGCAGCGGCCGCGACCTGCTGGCGCATTGCGGCCGAGAAGGACTTCGCATCAGCGACCTGATGCTGGCCAACGAGGTGTCTCGGCTCGATGAGCAGAGCGTACGCGAACGCCTGCTCGAGATCTGGCGGATCATGCGCGAGTGCGTCGATGCCGGCTGCCGCAACGAGGGCGTGCTGCCGGGCGGCCTCAAGGTGAAGCGCCGCGCCCCGGGCCTTTACCGGAGCCTCGAGGCCAACAACAAGGCCATCGCGTCGCCGCTCGGCACCATGGACTGGGTCAACCTGTACGCGCTGGCGGTGAACGAGGAAAACGCGGCGGGCGGTCGCATCGTCACCGCGCCCACCAACGGCGCCGCGGGCATCGTGCCGGCGGTCATGCACTACTACTGGAATCACTGCGAGAGGGCCGACGAGGACGGGATCTGCCGCTTCCTGCTCACGGCGGCCGCCATTGGCATCCTCTTCAAGCTCAACGCATCGATCTCGGGCGCCGAGGTCGGCTGCCAGGGCGAGGTCGGATCGGCCTGCTCGATGGCGGCGGGCGCGCTCACCGAGGTGCTCGGCGGCACCCCCGAGCAGGTGGAGAACGCCGCCGAGATCGGCATCGAGCACAATCTCGGCCTCACCTGCGATCCGATCGGCGGCCTGGTCCAGATCCCCTGCATCGAGCGCAATGCCATGGCGTCCATCAAGGCGATCAACGCCGCCCATCTCGCCCTGCGCGGCGACGGCAAGCACTACGTTTCCCTGGACAAGGCGATCAAGACCATGCGCGACACCGGCCGCGACATGAAGACCAAGTACAAGGAAACCTCACGCGGCGGGCTCGCGGTGAATGTCGTCGAGGTGCCGGTGAACGTGATCGAATGCTGAGCGCGCGATGACGGTGGAGCCGGGCGGGACCGTCATCCGTCGAGCGAACGACACGGCCACCGTGAACCGCCGCGTCGAATGTCGCGGTCGCTTCGCGGCGGACCATCCGGTCGGCCGAGGCGCCACGGGTTGAAACCTCGGCACGGGCAGATCGGTTCAGGGCCTGTTGCCACGGTTGCGAGTGAGCGGGATGTCGGGCGATTGTTCGTATCCGACCAGGCGCATCGCGATGTCATCGTAGCGCCATGGCGACGCGATGCAATACCGTCAGGCACCGAAACAGACCGCGAGATCGCCGTGAACGGGTGGTGCGAACAGGCCCAAGCCGAAGCCGACGAACGACGGGGGTGGTTACGATTCACGCCGCGTCGCATGACACCGCCGCCGACACCGGATCCCGGGCGCTCGAACGAGTTTCGGAGACGTCCGACGCGACACGAGCGGGGCCCGCGCGTCACCTCACAGCGCCAACATGTGGTTGTCCCACAGGAAGTCTTCGGCCAATCGACTGACCTCCACGTCGGCGGGAAATCGTAGCCGCTGCAGTGCATTCGCGGCGCCAGCCAGCAGGACCCGGCCATTCTCCACGGCCGAAACCGCCGACGTTTCGGGCGCCACGTCGATGGCCGCGACGAAGCCGTCATTGATGGACCACGTCGTGATGATGCCTTCGTGGGGCGACGTCACCGCGAAGCAGCCAGCCGCGTCGAGCCATTTGACGCTGCCGCAATAGTTCCTCATGCGTTCGAGCACGCCTGGCGGTGCCGGCGCGAGTTCGAAGGAATCGCCGTCGCTGAACGCGACCAGCGGCGGCCGGCGGTCCCGGGGTCCCTGGTACTGCATGCCGATGCACAGCCGGCCCCCGGCATCGGTGGCGAGATGGCGAACGCTGAGCTGGCGCCAGTCGTGCGGCGCTCGCGCAATGGCCAGCGCGCGCCCGCTCGCCATGTCGAGCAGGGCGAGGTTGGGCCGCATGTCGTCCCGGTTGAGTATCTCGCGGGGAAAATCCGGGTGGGTACGCAGCCCGCCGTTGGCGACCGCGAGCACGTCGCTGCCCGGCAGGCGCAGCAGCTCGTGCGGTCCCGTACCGTGGCTGTCGAACTCGTCGACGCGTTGGTAGCCCGCATGCACGTCGTAGACGCCGACGACACCGCGCCCCGTATCGAATGCGTTCTCGGTGGCGAAGAGCCAACGGCCATCCCCGGACAATGCGCCGTGACCGTAGAAGTGCCGGCCGGCGGCGGCGCCGATCCGGTGCGTCCAAAGGCCGGTGGCGATGTCGGCCACGGCAATGAAAGCGCCCGGCCGGCGCGCGAAGGCAATCAGTTCGCCGCGCCGGGCATGATGTATCACGTCGTGGCCGCGCCCGGGCAGCTCGAGGTCGAATCGCGACACGCCACTTGCCGCATCCACCACGCTCAACACGTAACGGCCGGCTCGCGCGACGCGGCAACCCGCGACGACCGGCGCCGTCGTCGTCGCGGCGAAGGCGTCGAGCGGCAGCAGCGCAGCGGCGACGGCGGCGCGCATGAACCCGCGACGACCGGTATTGGCTTCAGTCACCGTCGAGGCTGACCAATCCGGCGGCGAGATCCAGATCGCGAGGCACGTCGCCGAGAAAGTACCGGATCAATTCGCTCACCGAGGCGATGAGTCCGCCGAGTCGACCACGCGCATCGGGGTCGTCGATGAGGTCGACAAGCGGCCGCTCGAATCCGGCCACGCGGGCCAGGGCGTCGTCGAAGGCGGCGGTTACGTTGTGTCGCAGTTCGGCATCGCCAATCACCGGCGCGAAACCGACCCGCCATTGTTCGCGCAGTGATTCGAGGTTGATCCGCACGTTTCGCAGCGAACGGGCGGAGCGCCACGATTCGGCGCGTCGCGGCCGGATCGATTCGACGCCATCGCTCAGGGGGCGTGCCAACTTGTACTCGTTGATGAATTGCAGGTGCATGCGAAGATCCCGCAGCAACATCTCGGACAACGCCTCCTCGTTCTCGTAGAAGGCGTTACCTGCCGAGGCCAGCTCGAACTTGACCCGGTGCGCACCCGCACCCACCCGCCAGTCCGCGCCGACCTGGCGCGTGATGGCGAGCAGGTTGGCGGTGATGGTCGTCAGCACATCGCAGCGAAAGGCATTCTCGCCGGTGAAATCCGGGGCCGCCGGATCGTCCTCGAACAGCAGGTGTTCCAGCGCGCTCAGCCCCTGCACCGCGACGCTGCCGCGGGCAAACCGGGCGGCCTCGAGGTCGCCGGGGTCGGCCGCGGCCAGCAGGCGCCGAAGGTGTTGACCGACGTTACCTCTCTTGTCGGGCCACAGTTGCACACGGTAACGCCGCATCTCGAAGGAGACGGGGCCGAGCGATACGTGCTGCACTGCCTGCCATCGGTCCATGAACCCATGCCAGGCATCCTTCACCCGCAACAGCTCGGCGTCGCCCGGCTTCTCGCAAAAGGTCCGCGCAGCGTCGTCGAGCACCGGCGCGGCGCCCTCGAGTCGTGCATAGGCGGGCAGCAGGAATTCGTCGAGGATGGCCATGTTGACGGCGGTGAAATCCACCTCGCGCCCGCCCGTCGGCGACTGCGCCTGGACCTGGATGGAAAAAAGCAGGGCAACCGACACGGCAGCAAGGCCGGGGCTGAATCTCATAGTGCCTCCAGGAACCGGATGAGTTGTTCACGTCGTCGCGCGTTCAGTTTCATGACGCCCTCGGCGTGGCCTGCGGCCTCGCCCCCATGCCACAGGATGGCCTCGAGCAGCGTGCGAGCGCGGCCGTCGTGAAGCAGCGCGAGGTCCTTGCCCTCCTCGCCGGCGCCAACGCCCCACAGCGGCGCGGTGCGCCACTCGCCCGCGGCGGCGTCGCCCTCGGGCGCGCCGTCGGACAAGCCCTCTCCCATGTCATGGAGCAGCAGGTCGGTGTAGGGCCTGATCTCGCGCAGCGTGCCGTCGCCATCGCGCACCTCCCAGGCAGGGCGATGACATGATGCACAGCCGATGTCCGTGAACAGCGCCTCGCCGGCGCGCGCATCGGCGTCCATCGGTCGCGGCGCCGGCGGCGGCAGGCTGGCGACGAAGCCGTTGACGAGATCGACGACCTGCGCCGAGGCCTCCGGGTCGCCCGCTTCGGGGCTGTCGCCATTCGGCGCGGCACGGCAAGCCGGCTGCGCCTCGGTGCACTCGGCGAAACCCGCTTCGCGGCCGGGCACCGAGATGCCGATGTCGTGAACGAAGGCGATGCGGGTCTGTTCGTCGATGCCGGCAGCGGTGGCCTTGAAGCCGAAACGACCGGGCACGCGCCGTCCGTAGGCCTCGCTCGTCAGCCAGTGAACACGACCGGAGATACCGTCGCCATCGGCGTCGTCGGGGTCGGCCATGGCGACGAGGTCTTCGACCTCGATGGCCTCGAGCGCGCCTGCCCCGGCAAGCGACGGCGCGAGACGTGGCGACAGCCGTGTGCGCGGATGGAGCTCGCCGTAGCCGGGATCGGCGACGCCGGCACGCGGGCGCCGCAAGGCGACGTTCATGCCGTCGGCCAGGGTCACTCGATGAACGTCGAAATCCAGCACGATCCGCCCCTCGGCGGGCAGGCCCGGTACGGCGAGAGTCTGCAGCTGCACGCCGTACACCGGATCGCCCGCGCCGGTCGCGTCGCGCAGCCGGAGCAACAGCGCGACGCCGGGGTCGCCGTCATCCTCGATCAGGCGCCCCTGTCCACCACGGGGATGACAGGCGACGCAGGAGCGGGCGTTGAACAACGGCCCGAGTCCGTCCGCGGCACGCGTCGACGAGGGCGAACTCACCCAGATACGCTCGAACAGGGCCTGGCCGACGACGATGTCCAGGCCTTCGACGGTGCGTTCGTCGGCACCGGTGGGGGATGCGGCCATCATGCAAAGCAGGACCGCGGCGCGACAAGTGCCGCGGTTGGACGGCCAGGCAAGCGTGCGGCCCGGTGTTTGCCGGGCCGCCGGACGTCGAGGGCTACTGGACGACCGCGTCGGGATTGTCGAGGCTGTCGGAACCCTCGAACTCGATCGCATCCAGTCCCAGTACGGCCACCGCATTTTCAAATCCCCGGGTCTGTTCGACCAGTGCTTCCACCGCGGACATTACCATGGCATTACCCATGCGATTGTCGGCGCCGATCAGCTGATCGTATGCCACGCCGTCCTTCTCGGCACTGTCGACGATGGCCTGCATGCGCTCGAGCGTGGTGTCCAGCTGGCCTCGAATCGTCGCGTCGGCATCCGCGCTCGCCGCCGCCACCAGGTCGGCGATGCTCGGGCCTTCAACCATGCGGCCATCGATGCGCTTGTAGGTGCCGGTGTAGACGTTCTTCACTCCGAGCGCGTCGTAGTAATGCGACCAGTGGGTGTTGTCGCTGAAGCAGTCGTGCTCTTCTTCGGGGTCGTGCAGCATGAGTCCGAGCTTCATGCGCTCACCGGCCAATTCGCCGTAT
>JAUIDF010000376.1 GCA_030429125.1 Gammaproteobacteria bacterium
TTGGCCATGCCCGGGTACATGTCGGTGTACTCGTGGGTCTCGCCGGCAATGGCCGCCTTCAGGTTGTCGGAGGTGCCTCCGATGGGCAGGCCAGTGGCCGGATCACCCGACTGCTCGAGGTACTCGAGATGACCGTGCGCGTGACCGGTCTCGCCTTCGGCGGTGGAGCGGAACACGGCGGAGACGTCGTTATAACCCTCCACGTCCGCCTTGGAGGCGAAGTAGAGGTATCGACGATTGGCCTGGGATTCGCCGGAAAAGGCGTCTTTGAGGTTTTGCTCGGTTTTACTGCCTTTGAGTTCCATGATTCGACTCCATCGGTGAAGTTTGGTTGTTGCCATCAAGTGGGCTATGATTCGCGCCCGCCGCTGCCGGACGACATGACCGGCGGCGATTTAGACTTAGTCTAATTTACCGTCCCGATCCCCGTCAACACGCCCCGAAGTATCCATGGCCGCGAGGAAAACCCGAACCGCCGTTGCCGATTTCGAGAAGCAGTTCGCCGAACTGGAGCGGATCGTCGCGCGCATGGAAGCCGGCGAACAATCTCTCGACGAATCGCTGGCGGATTTCGAAAAGGGAATGACGCTGTGTCGCTCCCTGCGCGAGGCACTGGCACACGCCGAGCAGAAAGTGCAGGTGCTCGTGCGCCAGGGAGAGGGGGAAGCACTCGAGGCGTTCGAGCCGCCGGTCGAGCCCGACGCCCAGTAGCCTGAAGGCGTCGATGATGGACAACGTGCTGGAACACTGGGCGGCACGCGCACAAGCCGCGCTCGAACGTTTTCTGCCCGGCGGCGACGGCCCGGCCGGCGACCTGGAATCGGCCATGCGCTATGCCGCGCTCGGCGGGGGTAAGCGCCTGCGCGCCGCCCTCGTCTACGCCACGGGGGACATGCTTGGCGCACCGCTCGAGCGGCTCGACCGGCCCGCTGCCGCCATCGAGCTGATTCATGCCTACTCCCTGGTCCACGACGACCTGCCCGCCATGGACGACGACGAGCTGCGCCGTGGCAAGCCCACCTGTCACATCGTCTATGGCGAGGCCGGTGCCATCCTGGCCGGTGACGCGCTGCAGAGCCTTGCCTTCGAGATTCTCGCGCCGACCACGACCGATGGCGATGCCGGCATGCACCTCGCCATGGTCGGAACGCTCGCGGCGGCGAGCGGCGCGCACGGCATGGCCGGTGGACAGTCACTGGACCTCGCGGCGGTCGGCGCACGCCTCGACGTGGCGGGCCTGACCACGATGCACGGCCTGAAGACCGGCGCACTGATTCGGGCCTCGGTTCGCCTCGGCGCGCTCGCCGCGGGCGCCGACGCGCACACGCTTTCACGACTCGACGTCTACGGCGAGAACCTGGGATTCGCCTTCCAGATCGTCGATGATATCCTCGACGAAACCATGGACAGCGACACCCTGGGCAAGACCGGCGGCGTCGACCGCGCACGGGACAAACCCACCTACACGACCATGCTCGGACTGGACGAGGCGCGCGCCATGGTCGATCGGCTGCATCGCGCCGCCCTCGAAAGCCTCGATGCAATTGGTCATAATACGGCCATGATGACGCGAATCGCCGATTTCGTGGCGACTCGCCGTTTCTAGTTGCCGCGACGACTTGCCGCGGCCCGCGACACGCGGTTTTATCTATGCCAGAACAGCCCGTCCAAACAATCCTCGACCGCATCGAATCGCCGCAAGACGTGCGTCGGCTCGATGCCGATGACCTGCCCGCACTCGCCGACGAGTTGCGCCGGTTCCTGATCGAGACCATCTCGGAAACCGGCGGCCACCTCGCGCCCGGGCTCGGCACCGTCGAACTGACCGTCGCCCTGCACTACCTGTTCGACACGCCGCACGATCGCGTGGTGTGGGACATCGGTCACCAGGCCTACCCGCACAAGATTCTCACCGGTCGCCGCGGCGCCATGGCCTCGATCCGCAAGTACGGCGGCCTGTCGGGCTTCCTCAAGCGCAGCGAGAGTGAATACGACGTGTTCGGCGCCGGCCATTCGAGCACCTCGATCAGTGCCGCGCTGGGCATGGCCGTGGCCGCCGCGCAACGCCAGGAGGACCGCGAGGTCGTCGCCGTGATCGGCGACGGCGCGCTCACGGCGGGCATGGCGCTGGAGGCGCTGAACAACGCCGGCGACATGGACGCCAACCTGCTCGTCATCCTCAACGACAACGAGATGTCGATTTCGCCGAACGTCGGCGCGCTGTCGAACTACCTCGCCCGCATCCTTTCCGGACGCACCTACACGACGGTGCGCGAGGGCAGCAAGACCGTGCTCGGCACGCTGCCGCCGGTCAAGAACCTCGCGCGGCGCTGGGAAGAACACATGAAGGGCATGGTCATGCCCAGCACGCTGTTCGA
>JAUIDF010000089.1 GCA_030429125.1 Gammaproteobacteria bacterium
GCATCACCGCGGCGGTCATCGTCGAGGCCATGGCGATGGTGGCGATCATCGAGCCGCAGTAGGACTCGAAGATGTCCGAGCCCATGCCGGCGACGTCGCCGACGTTGTCACCGACGTTGTCGGCGATGACACCCGGGTTGCGCGGATCGTCCTCGGGGATGCCAGCCTCGACCTTGCCCACGAGGTCGGCGCCGACGTCGGCGCTCTTGGTGAAGATGCCGCCGCCGACGCGCGAGAACAGGGCGACCGAGGAGGCGCCCATGCCGAAACCATGGATGACGTGGGCGGTCTCGGGATTGCCGCCGAAGACGAGGTACAGCACGCCGAGGCCGAGCAGGCCCATGGCGGCGACGCAGAGTCCCATGATCGATCCGCCGAAGAAGGCGACCGTCAACGCCTCGGAAGCCCCCTTGGACTGCGCGGCCGTGGTGGTGCGCATATTGGCCTCGGTGGCGGTGTACATGCCGATGTAGCCGGCCACGGCCGAGCAGATCGCGCCCACCGCGAAGGCAAAGGCGGTTTTCCAGCCGAGGTCGGAGAACAGGATCAGCAGTCCGACGACCAGGGAGAATACGAACAGGTAGGTGTATTCGCGGCGCATGAACACCATGGCGCCGAGGTGGATCTGTTTGCCGATCTCGGCGACCTTGCCCTCGCCCGAGGGGAAGCGCAGCACCGATTTGTAGATGGCGAAGGCCGCGGCGAGGCCGACGATGCCCAGGATGACGGGCAGGTACACGACGAAATTCATCTGGGGACTCCCCTTATATTGATGGAATGTCTTCGAGCCGCGGGCCGCCCGGCCGGGGCGATCGCCGCGGGGCGGCGGACGTCGCGCCGCACCGGCTGGCGGCGTGCCGCGGAAGAAATCGGGGGGTTGGAGAACGGGCTCGTCCCGCTCCCGCCGCGCCGGCAATCCGTCTGTGGACCGTCCGGGCCCCCGCAGGGCGCGGCGATTATAGCAAAACGCGTCCATGACGCCATTAATCCCGGTTATCGACGCGGCAATGGCGTCGCCAGGGTTGAGTTTTGCCCCGGCCTCACTAAAATCCGGCGCTTGCATCCCGCCGCACGACGCCGCCTCGCGGACCGTCGGCCGATTCCAGCCACCACGCCGAGGAGCGATGACGCCATGATTCTCGACAGGGTACCGTCGGGCCGCTCGGTTCCCGACGACGTGAACGTGATCATCGAGATTCCGCTGAACGGCGAGCCGGTGAAATACGAGGTCGACAAGGAAACCGGCGCCATGTTCGTCGACCGGTTCATGGCCACCGCCATGCGCTATCCGTGCAACTACGGTTATATTCCCCACACGCTGTGCGACGACGGCGATCCCGCCGACGTGCTCGTGGTGAGCCCATTGCCGCTGATCCCGGGCTCGGTGGTGCGCTGCCGCCCGGTCGGTATGCTGGAGATGGAGGACGAATCCGGCGTCGACGCCAAGATCCTCGGGGTGCCGGTGGACAAGCTGACGACGCGATACCGTAACATCGCCACGTACCGCGACCTGCAGCCGGAGCTGCTCGACCGCATCGCCCATTTCTTCGACCACTACAAGGACCTGGAACCGGGCAAGTGGGTCAAGATCACGGGCTGGGCGGATGTCGACCGGGCGCGGCAGGAGATTCTCGATGCCGTGGAACGCGGACGGCGCGACTGATTGATTGCCGGCGGCCGGAGAACGTAACAACTCAGTGGGGGTGACATGAGCAGGAACTACGATATCGCCGTGATTGCCGGCGACGGCATCGGACGCGAGGTGGTGCCCGAGGGCATGCGCGTGCTGGAGGCGGCGGCGGGCCGGTTCGGCATCGGCTTCAACTTCGAGGAGTTCGACTGGAGCTGCGAGGTCTATGCGAAGACCGGGCGCATGATGCCGGCCGACGGGCTCGACAGGATTCGCAACCATCACGCCATCTTCCTCGGCGCCGTGGGCTTTCCGGGCGTGCCGGACCACGTCTCGCTCTGGGGATTGCTGATTCCCATCCGTCGCGAGTTCCGGCAATACATCAACCTGCGGCCGGTGCGGCTGATGCCAGGGGTGCGCTCGCCGCTGGCCGAACGCGAGGCCGGCGACATCGACTACTACGTCGTGCGCGAGAACAACGAGGGCGAGTACTCGGAGATCGGCGGCCGCCTGTACAAGGGTACCGACGACGAAATCGTCGTGCAGGAGAACATCTTCACCCGTCGTGGCGTCGACCGGGTGCTCGCCTATGCCTTCGATCTCGCCATGAGTCGCGGCAGGCACGTGACGTCGTGCACCAAGTCCAACGGCATCATCCACACCATGCCGTTCTGGGACGAGCGCTTCGCCGAGATGAAGACACGCTACCCCGATGTGCGCACCGACCAGTACCACGTGGACATTCTCACCGCCCACTTCGTCCAGCACCCCGAGTGGTTCGACGTCGTGGTCGCGTCAAACCTGTTCGGCGATATTCTCTCCGACCTCGGTCCGGCCACCACCGGCACCATCGGCATCGCGCCGTCGGCGAACCTGAATCCCGAGCGCGAATTCCCGTCCATGTTCGAACCGGTGCACGGATCGGCGCCCGACATCTACGGCAAGGGCATCGCCAACCCGGTAGGGCAGGTGTGGTCGGCCGTCATGATGCTGGAGCATCTCGGCGAGGGCGAAGCCGCTGCCGCCATCATGTCGGCCATCGAGACCGTGCTCGAGTCCGGTCCGCGCACGCCCGATCTCGGCGGCAATGCCTCGACCGTCGACATGGGCAAGGCCATCGCCGAGTGCGTGGCGGGCTGAGCCGCCCGACGGTCAGGGCTTGCCCGGCGGATGATGCCGCACGATGCGCACAAACCAGCGCCGCGTCGTGGCGTAGGGTCGACGGTCGCCGAAGAACACCTTCAGTGATTCGAAACGCTGCCGCGGCGTGAGGTAGTGCGGAGCGGCGCGCGAGAGCGTGGAGAGGTCCGCCAGCATCGCGTGTTCGCGCCGCCAGCGCTGGTAGCGCGCACGAGGGCAGTCGATCCACACGGTCCGGTAGCCGTCGCCGTCGTTCACCAGCAGCAGGTTGCGCCAGTGAAGGTCCTGGTGGAAGAAGTTCGCCGCGTGTGCGCGTCGCAGTTGTTCGAACAGCCCCGAGCGGATCTCGGCGAGAACGGCCTTGCGGTGCGGACCGGGCAGCGTCGTCCATTCGTGCCGGGCGAATTCCAACAGGTCGCGGCTGTTCGGCACGCCGCGAGTGACGATACAGGCGCTCACCAGCCGACCCAGCCGCCGATGCTCGCCGAACGCCACCACCTGCAGCGTGTCGATGCCGATGGCGGCAAGCTGACGGTAGCCGAATACCTCGGTGGCGGCGCGACCCGGCCGCAGGAAGAACCGCATTTTCTTGTGGCGCGTGTAGTCGTAGCGCTTGAAATACAGTGATTCTCCGTCCGCGCATTCGATGCGAAAGCAGTTGGTGACCTTCGACTCCGATACCTGTCGGCCTGGTGTCAGGCGAAGCCAGTCGGCGTCGGGCGGCAGCCCGCCGGCGGCGAGCCGGTCTTCCCAGGCAGGATCGATCCAGCGGACGTGGCCGTGAAGGCAGGCGATTTCGCGCCGCCTCCCGGGCGCGGACGCGAGTCGTCGAATGGTACTCATGGCCGCTTCTCGAGCACGACATACTGCTGCCGCGAACCCAGCGGCGATACCGTTTCACGATGGGCTATCACCGCGCCGTGGGCGTCGGCGATGTCGGCTACCGTGTCGTAACGCAGGGTGCCGCCATAGGCGGGGCGGCCGCGCAGGCGGCGCGAGAGGTTGGGCAGCGATGCGGCATCGTTGAACGAGAACAGCAGGAACCTCGAGACGACGCGCAGCAACTCGTGCAGCATGGCCTCGCGGCGGCTGTCGGGAGAGACGCGGTGCGACAGGCGCACGCACACGGCGCCGTCGAGCGCCCGGTCTCGAAACGGCAGCCGCTCCGGCAGGCAGGCGAGGGCGGCGACGCGGGGCGGGTTCATGGCGCGCTCCATGGCGTGGCGTACCACGGCCTCGTGCCGATCGGCCTCGATCAGCAGGCGCGTGGCCGATTGCATGGGCGAGCTGAAGCGCCCGCCGCGGCAGCCGAGGGCGAGCAGCGTGTCGGATGCCGGCTGGCTGCAGAGCGTGTCCGTCACGATGTGCAGTTCGCGTCGAAGGCGCCGCAGGCGGCGGCCCGAGTCGGCGGCGGCCCGCTCCTGGCGCAGGTGGCGTTCGAGTACCGACTCGCCGTCGACCGGCGCCGCGTCGGATTCGTCCGCTCCCGTCATCAGCGCCACGCCGTCGCGCAGCGGGTAGTCGCGGCGGCAGGGGACGCAGCGCAGCCAGTCGGAATGATGTTCGAGCGCACCGTGGCAGGCCGGGCAGGCAAGCAGGTCCGCGAGCAGCGCGATGGCGCTGTCGACGATCCGGGGCGCCTCGTTCATCGGCTGCCTTTCTTTCGCGCCCGCGGATGCGCCTTGTCGTAGACGTCCGCGAGGTGCTGGTAGTCCAGGTGGGTGTAGATCTGTGTCGTGGAGATGTCGGCGTGGCCGAGCAGCTCCTGTACCGCGCGCAGGTCGCCGCTCGACTCCAGCAGGTGGCTGGCGAACGAATGGCGCAGCATGTGGGGGTGCACGCGCCGGTCGAGCCCCTGGCGCCGGGCATGCAGGTCGACGCGCTTCTGGATCGCGCGAACCGACAGGCGACGGCCGGTCAGGGTCGTGAACACCGCCGGCTGGTCGGCTTCGACGAACGCGGTGCGCCGCGACAGCCAGTCGCGAATTGCCCTGGCGGCGAAGCGGCCGACGGGCACGCGGCGGGTCTTGTCGCCCTTGCCGGTGGTGGTGACGACGTGTTCGGCGAGGTCGAGGTCGGCGAGATTCAGTGCCGCCGTCTCCGACACGCGCAGGCCCGAGGAGTACACCAGCTCGAGCAGGGCCCGGTCGCGGTAGTCGATGTCGGTCCGGGTCTCGATGGCGACGAGCTGGCCGGCCTCGTCGGCATTCAGCGTCGCAGGCAGGGGGCGTGGCGATTTCGGCGCGCGAACGCCGTCGAAGGGATTGAGCTGGACGCGGTGTTCGCGCAACAGGTAGCGATACAGGCTGCGTGCCGCCGACAGGACGCGCTGGATGCTGCGTCCCGCTTGGCCGCGCTGATGCAGCCGCGCGGGAAAGGCCCGCGCGGCGCGGTGATCTATCCCGGACCATTCGCCGATGCCGCGATCGTCGGCGAAGTCGCCGAGAGTGTCCAGGTCGCGCCGGTAGGCGGTTACGGTATGACCGGACAGCCGGCGCTCGTCGGCAAGGTGCCGCAGGAAGGCGTCAACGTCCTGGCGCGCGCCGGGGGTCAATTCCTCTCCAGTGCGTGGAGCTGGCCGAGCGAGGCGCTGATCAGTCGCTGCAACTGCTTCACGTAGTGGGTGCCGGCGTCGGGGTGGTAGCGTGCGCGCTCGGCCGAACCGAAGGCGAGCACGGCATGGGTCGCGCCGGCGCGACCCACGGTGAGCGGCATGATGGCGCAGGACGCGACGGCCGGTGCGTCGTCGTCGAACAGCCAGCGGCGGGCCGGTTCGGGCAGCCTCACCGTGCACTGCGCCGCCCTGATGGCGTCGCCCAGGGTCTCGGCGCCCGGCGCATCGGCGCGCTTGAGCGCCGCGTACTCGAGATCGAAAATCTTCTGCAGCCGCCGGGGCAGTTCCTCGAATCGCTCGTCGAGGGTCTGCGGCGTCAACAGGTAGAGGGTCAATTCTTCCATCCGTCGTCCCAGCCGGTCGTTCTCGCGGGCGTTGGAAATCAGCTCGCGGAGTTTGCGCTGGCCGCTGCGCTGGTCGTCTCGCAAGGCGATGACCTGGCGTTCGAGCAGGGAGATGGCGCGGCCTGAATCGGGGTGGGGGATGATGAGCTGCGACAGAAGCGACGGATGGCGCTGGAAGAAATCCGGGTGCTCCTCGAGGTAGTCGGCAAACACCTGCTCATCGACGGCGGGGCTGCCAGTATCGTTGTCGTCACTTCGTTCTTTGGATTTCATTGCTCACAGAATCTCTATCTCGCCGTCGAAGACATGGATTGCGTCGCCGAGCAGGTACACGGGTGCGCCGTCGCCTGCCCAGCTCACCGTGAGGGAGCCACCCGGCAGGTCGACCCGCACCCGCTCGTCGAGCAGTTCGAGCCGGCGCCCGGCCACCACCGCGGCGCAGGCCCCGCTGCCGCAGGCCCTCGTCTCGCCGACGCCGCGTTCGAACACGCGCAACGCGACGTGGTCGCGAGCGATGACCTGCATGAATCCGACGTTGGCGCGTTCGGGAAACTTTTCGTGTCGCTCGATGCCGGCGCCGATACCGGCCACGTTGGCGGCATCGACGCGCTCTACCCGTGTCACGGCATGGGGGTTGCCCATTGAAAGCACCGAGAATTCGCGCGGTCCGTCGACCGTGTCCAGCGTGTGCAGCGGGCCGCCGCCGTCGGCCAGGAACGGGATCCGCTGCGCGTCGAACACCGGCTCGCCCATGTCGACGCATACGCGGCCGTCGTCGAGCAGGCTGAGCACCATGGTGGTGTTGTGCGTGCTCACGCGAATGTCGCGCGCCTCGCTCAGTCCCTCGCGGGCAAGGAAGCGCGCGAAACATCGGGCGCCATTGCCGCACTGGGCAGCCTCGGTGCCGTCGTGGTTGTAGATGCGAAAGGCGAAGTCGCCGTCGGCGCCGTTGGCGGGCCGCGCGACCAGCACCTGGTCGCAGCCGATGCCGCGATGGCGGTCGGCGATGCGCTGCGCCAGCGATGGCGTGACGTCGAAGGACTGCCGCACTCCGTCGATGACGACGAAGTCGTTTCCCAGCGAATGCATCTTGCTGAATCGGAGCGACATGGTGCGGCAGGACCGGATTCCTTACAATCAATCAATTATAACGGAATGACGACCGGCGGGTCGCACGACACGCACGCGCCGGCACGATCTCCCCGAATCGACACGCTCCCGGATCGACACGTGAATACCCCCGGCGTCACCAACGACGCTCCTGTGCGCGCGGTGCTCACCGCGGTGGCCGCCTGGCAGGTCATCCCGGTGTTGGATACGCTCGCCAAGTACCTGAGCGACTACTACCCGATCATGCAACTGGTCTGGGCACGATTCTTCTTTCATTTCATCCTCGTCGTGCCCATCGTCCTGGCGCGACGGGGCCCGCGCGCCTTCTTCGTCGCGCGGCCGGGCCTGCAGGTCCTGCGCGGCGGCTTCCTGCTGGTGGCGACGCTGTGCTTCTTCACCGGCATTCACTACGTTCCCCTGGCCGACGCCGTGGCGGTGATCTTTCTCTGCCCGCTGTTCGTGCTGGTGCTCGCGGCGCTGGTGCTCGGCGAGCGCATCGGCATCGCGCACGTGGTCGCGGTGTTGATCGGCTTTCTCGGCGTGCTGGTCATTCACCGGCCCGGTTTCGGC
Source organism: Gammaproteobacteria bacterium (assembly GCA_030429125.1). GTDB lineage: Bacteria > Pseudomonadota > Gammaproteobacteria > Arenicellales > CAJQKF01 > BQJD01. The sequence continues at coordinate 7,409 of JAUIDF010000089.1, forward strand.
GATTTTCATCCCGCGAGCATCCTGGTGCTCGGCGCGGCGCTGTCCTTCGCCGGGTTCATCGTCAGTACGCGCGCCCTGGCCGGCAGCGCGCCGCCGATGGTCACCCTGGCCTACCAGTCGGTGCTGCCGGTCGCGGTGATGTCGGTCGTGGCGCCATTGATCTGGGTCGCGCCGAGCGGCGAGCACTGGTTGATGATGCTGGGAATCGGTGTCGCGGCGGCGGTCGGCCACCTGCTTCTGATCAAGGCGTACGAGATGGGCAGCGCGGCCTACCTCGCGCCGATGGGCTACACGGAGATGATTGCGGCGGTCCTGCTCGGCCTGGTCGTGTTCGGGGATTTTCCCGATGCACTGGACTGGCTCGGCATCGCCATGATCATCATCGTATCGTTGATGGCCACCGCACCCTGGCGGCAACGCGCCTGACCGGCGCCATCGGCCGGGTTTAGCCGGCGCCGGTCGTATCCGCGAGATACTGCAGCCAGTCGTGGGAGGTGTCGCCGATGGCAAGAAACCAGGGGTTGAGGATCGACGCCTTGTTGTAGACCAGGTCGACACCGGACGTGTCGACGAGTCGACCACCCGCCTCGGCAAGGACGCAATGGGACGCGGCCGTGTCCCATTCCGACGTCGGTGCGAGGCGCGGGTAGATATCGGCGCTGCCTTCGGCTACCAGGCAGATCTTCAGTGCGCTGCCCATGCTGGTCGTCTCGACGCGGTCGACGTGCGACTCGAGCTTGCGCCGGTAGGCCTCGACGGCGGCGCCGGCATGAGACCGGCTGGCGACCAGGCAGACGCCGGCGCGATCGAACGGCCGGCATCGAATGGTCGCGACTTCGCCGTCCGATTCACGCCGGGCGCCTGCGCCCCGCGCGGCGAAGTGGGTAATGTCGCGGGCCGGGGTGTGCACGACACCGAGTACCGGGGAACCGCGCTCGACCAGGGCAATGTTCACCGTGAACTCGCCGTTCCTTCGCACGAACTCCTTGGTCCCATCGAGCGGATCGACCAGCCAGAACCGCTGCCAGTTGCCTCGTTCGGCGAATACCGTGTCCCCGGACTCCTCGGACAGCACGGGAACGTCGGGGGTCAATCGTTGCAGCCCGCTGACGATCAGTTCGTGGGCGCGGCGGTCGGCGGCCGTCAGCGGCGAGCCGTCCGTTTTTTCGACGACGTCGAAGGGCTGGCGATAGATTTCCATGATGGCGTCGCCCGCGCGGCGGGCGATGTCGCATACGGCGTCGAGCAGGGTGGTATCGGGTTCGGACAATTTCAGCTCCGGTTCATGACGCTGGCCTGGGCCAGGTGTTGCGCCAGCAGGTGCAGGACGAGATGGGTTCGGGCATCGGAGACGCGCGGGTGGGCGTGAAGATCGCCGAGGCGATCCAGCGGCCAGCGTACCTGCGCCATCGGTTCGGGCTCGTCTCCGGGCAGCGGGTCGTCGTAAAGGCCGGCCGCGACGTACAGGTTGCTGACGAAATTGGAGTAGGCCGGCATCAGCGTCACGGTGTCCAGCAGCGAGAAGCGGTTCGCGCCGTAACCCGTCTCTTCGCGCAGCTCGCGCAATGCCGCCTCGTCCGGCGTTTCGCCGGCATCGATGACGCCCTTGACGAAGCCGAGCTCGTATTCGTGCCGAGTGCGTATTCCTCGATCAGCAATAGTGCCCCGTCGTCCGTGATCGGCGCCACCACGACGCCGCCGTCGCCGCCGGCCACCAGCTGCTCGAAGTCCCGGTGGGCGCCGTTGGCGAACTCCAGCGACACCGTGTCGATGCGGAACAGGCGGCTTCGCGCCACGGTGCGGCGCCCGCGAATGCGTGGTTTGTGCTTCAATGGCGGCGGTAAGGCGGTCGGTTGGGCGGGCTTGCGTGCCGGACGTGGCCGAGCCCGGATTATAGCGCGCCGCGCCGATCACGCTCGACGCGCCGATGGTGGTCGACCACCAGTTCAGCCGACGTTCACCGCCCGTGTTTTCAACTGGTGCCGTCATGACCAGCGAACAGCCAACCCGACCGCCCGCCAACGAGGCGCCCGGACCCGGACCGGATATCGCCACCGTCGCGGTGGGTACGGTTGGGTTCGACCATGCGGCGTGGCGGACCAGCTTCTACGACGAGCAGTTGCCGCCCGAATGGCGTTTCCTGCACTACGCGAACCAGTTCCGGGCCCTGCTGCTGCCCCTCCACGCCACGCGTGAGTGGCTCGACGGCGCGCACCCGGAACTTCTCGATGACAGTGACGACGCATTCCGCTTCGTCTTCGAAGTCGACCAGGCGCTGGTCGCGGACGATCGCCTGATCCCCGCGCTGGACGGCTTCGGCGTTCGCGTGCTCGGCATCGTCTACCGGCCGGCCGCCGCCGTCGGCGATGACGAATACCTGCGCCGCCTCGCCGATCGCCACGCGGTCTGCATCGATGCGGCCGCATCGCCGTCGGGCGTTTCGCTCGCCGATGCGCTCGGCGTTTCGGCCGTCTGGCGGCCGGCGCGCGAACCCGGGCCGCGAACCGGGCCGCTGGTGGTCACACGGATCGGGACCGCGTCGCTCGCGGACATGCGCCGCATCCTCGACACGCTCGGCGGCGCCGAGCTGGACGGCGTGCGCCGCGGCGTCTTTTTCGACCACCCGGATTGCGCGCCCGGCCAGGCACGGGAGTGCCGCATCCTGGCCGAGATCATGGGGCTTTGAGGTGGACTCGAGCCGGATGCAATCGTTGCCGTCGATCGGTTATAGTGCGTCCCCGCCGACAGGCCCCCGCACCGACGCACCTCAACCGGATTTCCCATGACCGCCGCCGACAATTCGACGCTACTTGAGCTGCGCGGCATTGATTTCGCGTTCACCTCGCGGCCGCTTTTTCGCCAGCTCGACATCCGCGTGCGGCGCGGGCAGGTAACGGCCGTCATGGGGCCCAGCGGCTGCGGCAAGTCGACCCTGCTGTCGCTCATCGGCGGCCGCCTGGCGCCCGCTGCCGGCCGCATTCGTTTCGACGGCGACGAAATGCGCCCGGGACACCGGCAGTCGCTATATCGCATGCGGCGCAAGATGGGCATGCTGTTTCAGTCCAGCGCCCTGCTGACCGATCTCAGCGTATTCGAGAACGTCGCCTTTCCGCTGCGCGAGCACACCCGGCTGCCGGAGGAGATCCTGGCCATGGTCGTGTCGATGAAGCTGCAGATGGTGGGACTGCGCGGCGCCGCCTCGCTGATGCCATCGGAATTGTCGGGCGGCATGGCCCGGCGCGTGGCGTTGGCGCGCTCGATCGCCCTCGACCCGGTGCTGGTGATGTACGACGAACCGTTCACCGGCCTCGATCCGATTTCCATGGGGGTCGTGGTCAAGCTCATCCGCGAGCTGAACGATGCGCTGGGGATGACCTCGGTCGTGGTAACGCACGATGTCGCCGAGGGCTGCAGCATTGCAGACTACGTCTATATCCTGGGCAAGGGCACGATGATCGGCGAAGGCACCGTGGAGGAGCTGAAGTCGAGCGACGACCCGCAGGTCCGGCAGTTCATGGACGGGTTGCCCGACGGCCCCGTCGCCTACCACTACCCCGCGCCGCCGTTCGCGGAGCAGCTGCTCGGTGACGATCGATGAACCCGGTACAGCAACTCGGCCGCTGGGGCATCGACGCGACGCTCGCGCTGGGGGCTGCCGGCGTTTTCTTCCTGCGCATGGCCGAACAACTCTGGATCGTCATGCGGCGCCCGGCGCTGCTGGTCCAGCAGCTCTACTCGGTGGGCGTGCTCACCGTCATCATCATCGTGCTGGCCGGCCTGTTCGTCGGCATGGTGCTCGGCCTGCAGGGCTACAACACGCTGGTCGATTTCGGTGCCGAGTCCTCCCTCGGCCTGGTCGTGGCCCTGTTCCTCACGCGCGAACTCGGCCCGGTACTGACGGCCCTGCTGTTCACCGGCCGCGCCGGCTCGGCGCTGACCGCCGAGATCGGCCTGATGAAGACTACCGAGCAGCTGGCCGCGCTCGAGATGATGGCGGTCAATCCCATGCAGCGCGTCATCGCGCCGCGCTTCGTGGCCGGCGCCATCGCGGTGCCCCTGCTGGCGGCCATGTTTTCCGTCGTCGGCATCTTCGGCGGCTACCTCATCGGCGTCGAGTTGCTGGGCGTGGACAGCGGCGTGTTCTGGTCGTCGATGCGCGAGGGCATCGACTTTCGCGAGGATATCGTCAACGGCTTCGTCAAGAGCGTCGTGTTCGGCGTCGGTCACGTGGATCGCCCTGTTCCAGGGCTATACCTGCGTACCCAATGCCGCCGGCATCAGCCGCGCGACCACGCGCACCGTGGTCACCGGTTCCCTGTCGATTCTCGGCCTCGACTACGTACTTACCGCGCTGATGTTCGGCGCATGACCTACAGGATATCGGTACCATGAACAGCAAGCTCCTGGAACTGGCGGTCGGCGTGTTCCTGCTGGCCGGCATACTCGCACTCGGTTACCTCGCCCTGTCGGTGGGCAACATGGGCGCGATGGCGGGCGGCGACAGCTACAAGGTGACGGCCCGATTCGACAACATCGGCGGCCTGGCCGTGAAGGCGCCGGTAACCGTGGCCGGCGTGCGCGTCGGTCGCGTGACCGGCATCGATGTCGACCGCGAGCTCTACTCGGCGGTGGTCAGCATGGACATCGATGCGTCCTACGACAACCTGCCGACCGATACCAGCGCCTCGATCCTGACCTCGGGTCTGCTCGGCGCCCAGTACGTCGGCCTGCAGCCCGGCGGTGAGATCGAGTTCCTGTCCGACGGAGACCGCATCGAGATCACGCAGTCCGCCGTGGTGCTCGAGAATCTCATCGGGCAGCTTCTATTCAGCAAGACATCGGAGTAGGCACACATGGTTGCACGACTCACCAGCGTCCTC
>JAUIDF010000090.1 GCA_030429125.1 Gammaproteobacteria bacterium
CGAGGCGCTCACGGATTGCAGCGTGGTGACCGCGCCCTACCACGTGGACGATCGCACCATCGGCGTGATCGGCGTGATCGGCCCCACCCGGATGTCCTACGAGACCGTGGTGCCGGTGGTCGACATAACCGCCCGCCTCCTGAGCAGCGCGCTCAGCTAAGGCGACAACTGATCCCGCCGCGCCCGGCGCCGGCCCGCGCGTGCGCGCCCGCGAGGCGCGCTTGTTCCGGGCGCCGACAACCCCACTTTCATGGTTGATATCGAATCGGCAGGTCCCCACAATCCGCGGACGCTTTTTCACCCCGATTCTCCATGGAGACGCCACCACCATGACAGCGCCCGGACACCCCCAGGAAAATCGCGACGCCGACACGGCCGCATCCGCACCTGACGCCGAAGCGGGTCGCCCCGAGTCGGTCGAGCCGGGCGACGCCGGCGGCGACGCCACGGCCGAAGCGGCGCCCGACGTCGCCGAGGTGCTCGCCGAGCTCGAGTCCGCGCAGGAAGCCCTGGCCGCCACCCGGGACGAGGCACTCAGGGCGCGGGCCGAGATGGAAAACGTGCGGCGCCGGGCCGAGCAGGAGATCGCCAAGGCCAGAAAGTTCGCCGTGGAGGGATTCGCCGCCGAGTTGCTGCAGGTCAAGGACAGCCTCGACCTCGCGGCCAACGTCAATCTCGACGGCGTCGACGAGCCGGTGGTCAGGAACATGCACGAGGGCCTCGCCCTCACGCGGCGGCAGCTCGAGACCGTGTTCGAGAAATTCGGCATTGCCGAGCTCGAGCCGGCCGCGGGCGAGAAACTCAATCCCGATCTGCACCAGGCCATGTCGATGCAGGAATCGACCGAGGTGCCGCCCGGCCATATCGTGAACGTCATCCAGAAAGGCTTCACTCTCAACGAGCGGCTGCTGCGCCCGGCCATGGTCATCGTCGCCAGGGCGCCCGCGGCCTGAGGCCCCGAGAAGCGGTTTCGGCGATTGATTTTTCTCCACGAAACCTCATTTATCTTGCAGTTTTGCTACACACTGACGAATTCAACAGAGGAATCCGGTAATGGGACGAATCATTGGTATTGACCTCGGCACCACGAACAGTTGCGTGGCCGTGATGGAGGGCAAGAACGCCAAGATCATCGAGAACAGCGAGGGCGACCGCACCACGCCCTCGATCGTCGCCTTCACCGAGGACGGCGAGGTGCTGGTTGGCCAGTCGGCCAAGCGCCAGGCGGTCACCAACCCCCACAACACCCTGTTTGCCGTCAAGCGGCTGATCGGTCGCCGGTTCGAGGAGGACGTCGTCCAGCGCGACATCCCGCTGATGCCGTACAAGATCGTGAAGGCCGGCAACGGCGACGCCTGGGTCGAGGCGGGCGGCAAGCAGATGGCGCCGCCCGAGGTCTCCGCGCGCGTTCTTCAGAAGATGAAGAAGACGGCCGAGGACTACCTCGGCGAGGAAGTCACCGAGGCGGTGATCACCGTGCCCGCGTACTTCAACGATTCCCAGCGCCAGGCCACCAAGGACGCCGGCAAGATCGCCGGTCTCGAGGTCAAGCGCATCATCAACGAGCCGACCGCGGCGGCGCTGGCCTACGGCCTCGAGAAGCGCGGCGGCGATCGCGTCATCGCCGTGTTCGACCTCGGCGGCGGCACCTTCGACATTTCCATTATCGAAATCGCGGAAGTGGACGGCGAGCACCAGTTCGAGGTGCTGTCGACCAACGGCGACACCTTCCTCGGTGGCGAGGACTTCGACCGCCGGCTCATCGACTACCTCGTCGACGAGTTCAAGAAGCAGAACGGCATGGATCTGAAGGGCGATCCGCTGGCCATCCAGCGCCTCAAGGAGGCCGCCGAGAAGGCCAAGATCGAGCTGTCGTCGAACAGCCAGACCGAGATCAACCTGCCGTACATCACGGCGGACAATACCGGTCCGAAGCATCTGAACATGAAGCTCTCGCGCGCCAAGCTGGAGGCACTGGTCGACGATCTCGTCCAGCGCACGCTCGGCCCGTGCAAGACCGCGCTGAAGGACGCCGGCCTGTCGGCTTCGCAGATCTCCGACGTGATCCTGGTCGGCGGCCAGACCCGCATGCCCAAGGTGGGCGAGACGGTGAAGGACTTCTTCGGCAAGGAGCCGCGCCGAGACATCAACCCGGACGAGGCCGTCGCACTCGGCGCCGCGATCCAGGGCGGCGTGCTCGGCGGCGACGTCAAGGACGTGCTGCTGCTGGACGTCACCCCGTTGTCGCTCGGCATCGAGACCCTCGGCGGCGTAATGACCAAGCTGATCGAGAAGAACACCACCATCCCGACCAAGGCGCAGCAGGTGTTCTCCACCGCCGACGACAACCAGACCGCGGTCACCGTGCACGTGATGCAGGGCGAGCGCGAGATGGCGCAGCACAACAAGTCGCTGGGCCGTTTCGACCTGTCCGATATCCCGCCGGCGCCACGCGGCGTGCCGCAGATCGAGGTCGCCTTCGACATCGACGCCAACGGCATCCTGCACGTGTCGGCCAAGGACAAGGCCACCGGCAAGGAGAACAAGATCGTCATCAAGTCGAGCTCGGGCCTGTCAGAGGACGAGATCGAGCGCATGGTGAAGGACGCCGAGGCCCACGCCGACGAGGACAAGAAGGCCAAGGAACTGGTCGAGGCGCGCAACAAGGGCGAGGCGCTCGTTCACAGCGTCAACAAGACCCTCAAGGAAGCGGGCGACAAGGTCGATGCGGCCGATCGCGAGCGGATCGAATCGGCGGTCAAGGCGCTCGAAGAGGCCATCGGCGGCAGCGACGTCGACGTCATCAACGAGAAGAGCAATGCCCTGGCCGAGGCCAGTCACAAGCTCGCCGAGCAGATGTACCAGTCGGCGGCCGGTGGCGATGACGCCCCGGGCAGCGGTGCGGACAACGGCAGCCAGAAGGCTGACGACGACGTCGTCGACGCGGAATTTGAAGAGGTCCGGGATAAAAAGGATAATTCCTGATCCGATCGCGTTGATGAATCGTCGGGCGGGGCCAGGCAGATGAACCCGCTTTAACAGACGCACAGGCAGGCCGCCGGCAAGGGCGGCCTGCCTGTTTGTATCCGCACCGGGAAACCGTTCAAGAATAAGAGTTCCATGTCCAAGCGCGACTACTACGAGGTATTGGGTGTCTCCAGGGAGGCCTCCGATGTCGATCTGAAGAAGGCCTACCGTCGCCTGGCAATGAAGTTTCACCCGGATCGCAACCCCGGCGACGACGAAGCGCAGAATCGCTTCACCGAGGCCAAGGAGGCCTTCGAGGTCCTGTCGGACTCGCGCAAGCGCGCCGCCTACGACCAGTTCGGCCACGCCGGTGTCGATCCGTCCGCCGGCGGCGGCGGGTTCCACGGCGGCGGCGGTTTCGGCGATATCTTCGGCGACATCTTCGGGGATATCTTCGGCGGCGGCCGTCGCGGGCCGGCCCGCGGCGCCGATCTTCGCGTCTCGCTGGAGCTGTCTCTCGAAGAGGCCGTGCGTGGTACGGAGGCCAAGATTTCGGTCCCCACGGCGGTCGAATGCGACACGTGCAGCGGCTCGGGCGCCAAGCCCGGCAGTTCGCCGACCAGCTGTCCCACCTGCCGCGGCCAGGGACAGGTGCGCATGCAGCAGGGATTCTTCTCCATCCAGCAGACGTGTCCGCAATGCCGGGGGCGGGGCAGCGTCATCAACGACCCCTGCGGCGACTGCCAGGGCCAGGGGCGCGTGCGCAAGACGCGCACCCTGTCGGTGAAGGTGCCGGCCGGCGTCGACGAAGGCGACCAGATCCGGCTCGCGGGCGAGGGCGAGGCCGGTCCTTCCGGTACCGGCAACGGCGACCTGTACGTACAGATCGTGCTCACGCCCCATCCCATATTCACCCGCGACGGCGACAACCTGTACTGCGAGATGCCGGTCAGTTTCGCCACCGCCGCGCTGGGCGGGGAACTCGAGATTCCCACGCTCGAGGGCCGTGCCACGCTCAAGGTGCCGGCGGAGACGCAGACCGAGCGGGTCTTCCGCCTGCGCGCCAAGGGGGTGAAGAACGTGCGTTCCGGCGCCCAGGGCGACCTCTACTGCCGCCTGCGCGTGGAAACGCCGGTGCACCTGAACCGGCGCCAGAAGGAACTGCTCCGCGAATTCGAGGAGTCCACCCGCGGCGACGAGGGCAGGCACCGGCCGCAGGAGCGCAGCTGGACCGACAAGATCAAGTCGTTCCTCGACGACCTGGTATCGTAGGAACCGGCATGCGCCGGCACCGCGTGCCGGTCGCGATCCGCGACAGGAACCGACAGCCATGCCAATGACGCCGCACTGCCTGATGATCACCGGCTGCAACGGGCAGGTCGGTTACGAGCTGGCGCGGCTCGACTGGGGCGGCGCGCGCGTCGTCGCGCTCACGCGCGATGATCTCGATCTTGCCGATCCCCGGGCTATCCGCGCCGCGATCCGGCGCGAGAAACCGGACGTGGTGGTCAACGCGGCCGCCTACACCGCCGTGGATCGCGCCGAGTCGGAACCCGCCGTGGCGCATCGAATCAATGCCGACGCCCCCGCGGTCATGGCCGAGGAACTGGCCCGTCTCGACGCGTTGCTGGTGCACTATTCCACCGATTACGTGTTCGACGGGCGCGCGACGAGGCCGTACCGGGAATCCGACCCGACGTCGCCCGCCGGCATCTACGGCAGCAGCAAGCTGGCGGGAGAACTGGCCGTGTCCGCTTCCGGCTGCGAGCACCTGGTGCTGCGCACCGGCTGGGTCTATTCCTACCGCGGCGCCAACTTCCTGCGGACGATGCTGCGTCTGGCGGCCACTCGCGATGCCGTGAACGTGGTGGCGGACCAGCGCGGGACGCCGACCTACGCCACCGACCTCGCGATGCTCACGCGCGACGTGGTGCTTGCCGCCGGGTCGCGAGGGGAGGCAGGCCGGGGCATTTTTCACCTCGCGAACGCCGGCGAGACCACGTGGCACGGCTTCGCCACCGAAATCATGCGCCGCAGTGGCAACCAGCACGTCCTTGTCAACGCCATCGGCACGGTCGACTATCCCACCCCGGCCCGACGGCCGGCCTACTCGGTGCTCGACAAGGGGCGCGCGATACAGGCGTTCGGTGTCGACCCGCCCGACTGGCGCGACGGTCTCGATCGATGCCTGGCCGAGTACGCCGTCCGCGCCGCGGCCGACCCGGCGTCATCCGGCGACCTTGCCGGTTCGTGACCACGCCCGACGACAGGGAGCTGGCCGCGTCGACCGATGCATCGACCGCAAGTGCGAGCGGTTCGCCCGACGAATCGCTTGAGTCCCTGCTCGAACGCAGCGAGAGCGCCCGCATGCTGTCGGCGGACGGTCCCTTCGCGCGCGAGTTCGACGGCTTTCGCGCCCGCTACGCGCAGCAGGCCATGGCCGAACGTGTCGAGCACGCCATCGCCAACCGACGCACCCTGGTGGCCGAGTCGGGCACCGGCACCGGAAAGACCTTCGCCTACCTGGTCCCGGCCCTGTTGAGCGGATCGAAAGTGATCGTCTCGACCGGCACGCGCCACCTGCAGGACCAGCTCTACCACAAGGATCTGCCGGCGGTGCGGCGTATCGTCGGCGCCCCGGCGCGGGTCGAGCGGTTGAAGGGCCGTGCCAACTACCTGTGCCTGCATCGGCTCGAACAGGCCGACACGCTGCTGTTTCGCGAGGCGCGCGATGCCGCAGACCTGGCGCGGGTGCGAGACTGGTCGAAGCGCACCGCCAGCGGCGACATCAGCGAAGTGCCGGGGATCGGCGACGACGCCTCCATCTGGAGTACGCTGACCACCAGCGCCGATACCTGCCTCGGATCCCGTTGCGAGTTCGTCCAGGAATGCTTCGTCTACAAGGCGAGGCGCAAGGCGCTGGCGGCGGACGTAGTGGTGGTCAACCATCACCTGTTCTTCTCCGACATCGCGCTGAAGGACGAGGGCTTTGGCGAGGTGCTGCCCGGCTACGACTGCGTCATCTTCGACGAGGCCCACCTGGTGCCGGAGATTGCGGCGCAATTCTTCGGCGTTTCATTTTCGACCAGCCAGCTGCGGACCCTGTGTCGCGACGTGGCGGTGGCCGAGGCCAGCGATGCCAGCGGCGTCGATTTCGCGGTCCCGGTGCGCGAGGTGGAGAAGGCGCTCAACGAGTTCGTCCTCACCGCGGGCGCCGAGCGCCGCGGCGAACTGGTGGAGCTTACCGCGACACCGGCGTTCAATGCCGCCCGCGACACGGTGCTCGACGCCATGGCCGCACTCGGCCAGGCCCTCGAACGCGGCGCGGCGGCGGGCGAGAACCTCGAGCTCGCCCACCAGCGCTGCGCCGATATCGCCGCGGCGCTCGGGCAGTTCGACGGCAGCGGCGACGACTCGATGGTGTTCTGGTACGAGAGCGGCAAGCGATCGCTGCGCCTGCAGGCAACGCCGATCTCGGTGTCCGGAGTCCTGTCCGATCATCTGTTCAGTCAGCCGCTGGCGATGGTGTTCACGTCGGCGACCCTGTGTGCCGAGGGCAGCGGGGCGCACTTCCGCCGCGATGTGGGCATCGGCGACGCCGACGTGAGGATCTGGCACAGCCCGTACGACTATGCCTCTCGCGGCCTGTTGTACGTACCCGAGGGTATGCCAGACCCCGCCGACGAGGGCTTTGCCGCCGCCATGCTCGAGAGCATATTGCCGGTCTTGCGCGCCTCGCGCGGGCGCGCCTTCGTGCTGTTCACGAGCTATCGTGTCATGCACAAGGTCGGCGAGCTGCTGGCCGCGCGCGGTGAATTTCCGCTGCTGACGCAAGGCGACGAGCCGAAGCAGCAACTCGTCGAGTCCTTCAGAAACACCGGGCGCGCGGTCCTGCTCGGCACCGCCAGCTTCTGGGAGGGCGTCGATGTGAAGGGCGCCGCGCTGGTGTGCGTGATCATCGACAAGCTGCCGTTCTCCTCGCCCTTCGACCCGGTCAACCGGGCCCGCCTGCGACATATCGAGACGCACGGCGGCAACGCCTTCACCGACTACCTGCTGCCGCGCGCCGTGTTGACCCTGAAGCAGGGCGCGGGACGGCTGATCCGTGACGAGGACGACTACGGCGTGCTCATGATCTGTGATCCGCGCATCGTCTCGCGCGGCTACGGACGGGTGTTTCTCGACGCACTGCCGCCCATGCGGCGCACCCGGCGCGGCCAGCTGGTGGAGCGTTTTTTCGCACACTTCGACGCACAGGGGACGACGTGAAACTGCTTGCCTTCGACACGGTCACCGAGCGCTGTTCGGTGGCCCTGCTGGCGGACGGTCGATGCGCCTCGCGCGCCGAGACGGCCGCCAACCGGCATGCCTCGCTGCTCCTGCCGATGGTGGAATCGCTGCTGGCCGAGGCCGGCATCTCCCTGTCCGCGCTCGATGCCGTCGCCTTCGATCGCGGGCCCGGCTCCTTCACCGGACTGCGAATCGGCGCCGGCGTGGCCCAGGGACTGGCCTTCGGCGCGTCGTTGCCGGTGATCGGCGTCTCCTCCCTCGAGACGCTGGCCGCCGCCTGCGACCACGACCGCGTGCTGGCGGCGCTCGATGCGCGCATGGGGCAGGTCTACTGGGCGGTCGTGGGGCCGCACGGCGAGCCGGTCGAGGTGCGCCTTGACCGGCCGCAGGACGTTCGCGTGCCGGCCGGCGATCTGCACGGCGTCGGCAGTGGCTGGGACGCGTACGGTGAGGTGCTGTCGCGGTCGGTCGACGGGGGCGTCATTGCGTACACTCAGGGTTGCTACCCCGACGCCCGCCAGGTGGCGCGCCTGGCCGCGACCCGGCTCGAGCAGGCCGCCATCGACCCGGCGCTGGCCGTTCCGCTCTACGTGCGAGACCGCGTGACGTCCTAGCCGCTGCGTCGACGACGGCGTCGTCAGCAGAGCACGTCGAAGTGTTCGGTCGAGACGTGATCGTCGTCGATATAGATTTTCACGGTCCATTCGCCGATGAATATGCGCATGCCGTGAGACGGGTCGAAGGTGCGCACGAGACCGGAGTTTTCCGGCGGATGAAGTCGCATCCAGGCCCAGACCAGGGATTCGTCGCCACTCGTGTGCGCGGAGAATTGCGTCAGTTCCTGCCGGTCTCCGCGCGGATCGAGCCACTGGATCTCGATGTCGTGAACGCCGGGTTCGAGTCCGCGCGTCTCGAGCAGCGCGTAGATGGTGTCGGAGCAGGTGAATTCGGTCTCGTTCGTCTTGCGCGGGATGTCTCCTGACTTCCTGGAGCTGAACGTCGTGGTGATCTCGGCGGCCTGTACCGTCGGCGTCCATGCCAGCAACGCGGCCGACACGGTACAGGCGAGCCAGGCAATCGGTAAACGCAGGTGGACCAGTCTCATGACGTTTGGCGGTTGGCGGTTTCGGTTACGGTAGCGGCGAAGCCGACGCGAGGCAAGGCGTTGACGCGGCGCATGCGCCGCGCGACCGTTTGTCGGCCGCACGCCGGACACCGGTCGGCCGGGGGCTGACGTGGCTCGACACATGGGGATATGATTGGTGCGCCGGACGAGGCCGAAGGCTCGCGTGCATGGAAATGCCCGATTCGCGCAGGCAGGCGTGCATCGCTCATGTTCAGAACAGACTCGAAAATTCTATAATAATCGATTAAATTAGCAGGAATTTATGCGTTACCCGATGGTCATCATGAGCAGAACAAGTGGGAGGAAGCCCGATATGCGACGATTGATTCTGGCGCTGGTCGCCCCGCTCATGTTGGCTGCATGCAGCAGCGGCGGTGGAACGTCGGACAGCGGCAGCGGCGTCGCAGGCTTCAACTCCGGGTCCACCGGGCTGTTCATCGTCGCGACGCTCGCCGCCGACACGTTCAGTTCCGACACCGTGCCAAGCGATTGCGACGTGCCGCCCGACGGCGTCGTAGAGCAGCGCCTGACCACCGACAACGGCACCATCAGCGTCACCGTGCGCGATACCGCCATCGTCTCCACCAGCGCCAACAAGGGCATCGTGTTCACCAGCTACACGGTGGCCTTCACGCCGGTAACGCCCGGCGCGCCCGCGCTCGCGACCCGCACCCATGGCCAGAGCATTCCGGTCATTCTCGGTACGGCGGCCGAAGCAAGCGCCGAGGCCCAGGTGATCCTGGTCGAACTCGACACCACCAAGCCGGAATTCGCGTCGAAGAACACCACCGGGCGCACCTTCACGTACAACATTGCCGTCACGCTGCGCGGCAGCCGTATCGACACGGGCGAGGCGGTCACCGTCACCGCGCGCACGTCGATGGAGCTCGGCAACTTCTGCGGCGGCGCCTGATTCCGGGCGCTGCCCGTTGCGGTGACGCGGGCGCGCCGGCCGTGACCGGCGTCAGCCGTCCGCTGCGCCGTCGCCGTCTTCCAGCGCGGCGCGCAGCGGCGTGAGGCGCGCAATATCCACCGCCGAGTTGCCCGATTTCATGATCTCGACGACGATGTCGCCGATCTTGATCGAGGTGCCTGGATTGGGTACGTCCTCCAGCACTTCGAGAATGAGTCCGTTCAGCGTCTTGGGCCCGTCGGTGGGCAGGTCCCAGCCCATCTTGCGGTTCAGGTCGCGGATGTTGGCGCGCGCATCCACCAGGTAGCCGCCGTCGGACTCCACGTGCACGTCCTCGGATACGCCGGGGACCTGGCTGGTGAACTCGCCGACGATTTCCTCGAGAATCTCGTCCAGCGTGACCAGCCCGCGGATGTCGCCGAACTCGTTGACCACCAGGGCCGACTGGCGTCGTTTTTCCTGCATGCGCAGGAGTTGCTCGGTCAATTTCGCGCCTTCGGGCAGGAACAGCGGCTCGCGAATGACTTCCAGGAACTGCTCGCGGGTAAGCTCGCCTTCCTGGGACTGGTGCAGCACATTGCGCAGGTGCACTTCGCCGACGATGTTGTCGAGGTTGCCGCGAAACACGGGCAGGCGGGTGTGGTGACTGGTGGCGAGCTGGTCGAGAATGTCGTCCCATTCGTCCTCGAGATCGATGCCCTCGATGCTGCTGCGGGGCACCATGACATCTTCGACGGTAATCGATTCGAGCTCGAGAATGCGCAGCAGCATCTCCTGGTGTGACTTCGGGATCAACGCGGTCGACTGCTTCACCAGGGTGCGCAGCTCCTCGGGCCCGAGGGCATCTTCACGCTTGTCCAGGGAAAGACCGAACAGCCGCGGCAGCAGCGCGCCGACCTTGTTGACGAGCACCACCACCGGATGAGCCACGCGTTGCAGGAAGATCAGCACGTACACGGCGCGAAAGGCGATCAGTTCCGGATACAGCGCCGCCACGGTCTTCGGCGGGATCTCGGCGAAGATCAGGATGATCAGGGTAATGGCGCCGGTGGCGAAGGCGATGGCGACCTCGCCCGCGATCTTGATGGCGATGACCGTGGCCACCGCGGCGGCGGCGTTGTTAACCAGGTTGTTGCCGAGCAGGATGGTACCGAGCAGCCGGTCGGTGTGCTCCAGCAGGGCGAGGGCGTGACGCGCCGCCTTGTGGCCGTCCTCGGCCAGGTGGTTCAGGCGGTAGCGGTTGAGCGACATCATCGCCGTTTCCGATGCCGAGAAAAACGCCGACAGGAAAATCAGCACCACCAGCAGCAGCGACAGCGTGAGCAGGGAAATGTCGTCCATGGTCGCCTACCCGCCGATCGTCGGGACCCGGGGCGTCGCCCCCGGAGGGTCCGGGTCCACCTCGCCGTCGCCGGCGTCGCCGCCGGCGCTGGTGAGTTCGACGACACCGCTCGCGCCACGAGCGGGCAGGCCGGCGGGATCAGCCATCGAGCCGCTCCCGCAAGACCTGGTTGACTTGCTTCGGGTTGGCCTTGCCCTGGCTGCGTTTCATCACCTGTCCGACCAGATATCCAATGACTTTCTGATTGCCGGCGCGGTATTGCTCCACCTGTTGCGCCGATTCCGAGAGCACCGCGTCGACGATGGCCTCGATTTCACCCGAATCGCTGATCTGCTTCAGCCCGCGTGCCTCGATGATGGCGTCCGGATCATCGCCCGACGACCACATGATAGCGAAAACGTCCTTGGCGATCTTGCCGGAGATGGTGCCGTCGGCGATCCGCTCGAGCAGCCGCCCGACGTGGGTGGGCGGCACGGCAATGGCCGAGATGCCCGTTCCGTCGCGATTGAGCGCCGCGGCGATCTCGCCGTTCACCCAGTTGGCCACGGCGCGCGCGTCGGCCGCCGAGGCGGCGCAGGCTGCCTCGAAATAGTCCGCGACCGCGGGTTCGATGACGAGCGCGTCCGCGTCGGCCTCGCGCAGGCCGTACTGCTCGATGAAGCGCCGGCGCTTGACCTCGGGCAGCTCCGGCATCTCGCGCCGCGCGGCCTCGATGAACTCGTCGTCGATCACCAGCGGGGGCAGGTCGGGATCGGGAAAGTAGCGGTAGTCGTGGGCCTGTTCCTTGCCGCGCATGGAACGGGTCTCGTCGCGATCCGGATCGTACAGCCGGGTTTCCTGGATCACGCGGCCGCCGCCCTCGATCACCTCGATCTGTCGTTCGATCTCGTAGTTGATCGCCTTCTCGACGAATCGGAACGAGTTGATGTTCTTGAGTTCGGTGCGCGTGCCGAGTTCGGCGCTGGTCGGCATCACATGGGCGATCGCCGGGTGGTGCATCGGCGCCATCATGAAGCCGATTCCGACCTCCTCCAGTGCCCGTTCGACGATGTCCGCGCCAACCATCACGTTGATGCCCAACTCGCCCAGAGCATCCGCCGCGCCCGACTTGGAACTGAGATTGCGGTTGCCATGCTTGGCGATCACCACGCCCGCGCCCGCCGTCACGAAGGCCGCTGCGGTAGAAATGTTCAACGTCCCCTTGGCGTCTCCGCCGGTGCCGACGATATCCATCGCCCCTTCGGGCGCGCGCACGGCGTTGCACTTGGAGCGCATGACGGCTGCGGCGGCGGCGTATTCGTCAACCGTCTCGCCCCGCGTGCGCAGGGCCATGAGAAGCCCGCCCATCTGGCTTGGCGTGGCGTCGCCTTCGAAAAGCGCGCGAAACGCGGTTTCCGCCTCGGCACGGGTCAGGGGGCGGTCCGCGGCCAGCCCGATCAGGGCCGCGAAGACGGTGGCAAGCGACTTCAATTTTGCAGCACGGCCTCGCAGGCCATCGGCAGCAGCGAGGTGTCGGTGACGTACGATCCGACGACGTGGGCGTCGACGCCGGTCAGGCCCGTCTCATCCCTCAGCTCGCGCAGCGCGTCGGCCGCGCTGTCGCCGGTGTCGCCGAACCCGCGCGGCAGCTCCCACATCCTGCGGCCCA
>JAUIDF010000091.1 GCA_030429125.1 Gammaproteobacteria bacterium
GTACGACTGCCACTCAATTCGCTCCGTGGTGCCGCGCCTGTTCGACGGCGAGCTGCCCGTGCTCAATCTCGGTACTGCCCGTGGCGAAAGCTGCGCCGCGGAGTTGACGGATCGCGTTACCCGGGTATTGTCGTCGTCGCCATTCAGTTTCGCGGTCAACGGCCGTTTCGTCGGCGGCTATATCACGCGCCACTACGGCGACCCGGCGAACAATGTCCACGCCCTGCAGATGGAACTTGCCCAACAGGCCTACATGGACGAAACGCCGGAGAATACCTTCCGGCCGGAACGCGCCGCGAAACTGATCGCCGTGCTCAACGACGTGATGCAGGTTCTCGTTCACTGGACGCCGGGGCAGGCGTCCCTGGTCTAGACCCTACCGCGCGAGGTGATCGTCGAGCCAGGACAACCGGTCCTGACCCCAGAAGCGTTCCTCGCCCACGCAGTAGAACGGCGAACCGAATACGCCGCGTTCCACGGCCTCGCGGGTATTGGCGACATAGACGTCCCTGGCATCGGGCAACGCCGACTCGATGGCCGCGAAATCGATGCCGTTCGCCTCGGCGATCTCCCGCACCGTATCGGTATCGGCGATGTCTCGCTGCTCGGCCCAGACCGCTCGCAGCACGCCGTGGGCGAAATCCCCGACCGCCTGTCCACCGGCCTGCGCGGCGATGACCACCTGCGAGGCGAATGTCGGGTCGGTCGGCCAGTGTGCCGGTTTCTCGTTGATCGGCATGGCATAGCTGCGCGAGATCCGTCGCAGCTCCTGGAGTCGGTATTCCTGGCGCGACCAGTGCCGCTTTGCCGGCGGCGTGCCCCCCGTCTCCCCGAACAACTCGACGATGTTCATCGGCTTGTAGTCGATTCGAGCATCGTGGCGTCGGGCAACCTCCTCGAGCCCCAGGCCCGCGAGGTAGGTGAAGGGTGACAACAGCGAGAAATAGTAGTCGATGGTCGTCATGGGATTGATCCTGTCAGGTGCATGGTGGGGCGATGATCAGAACACATGCCTATATCGGGACGTCACAACGCTCCCAGCGCGTGATCCGGCGTTCAAGCACCCAGGCCTTGGTCAACCGGTCGAATGCGTTGAAGTGGGTCGACGCGAGGTGAGCTTCAAAGGCGGACTCGTCGACGAATACCTCGTAGAGCAGGATTCTCGTCGGATCGTCAGGATCGACACTGACGTCGAACTGCAGGCAGCCACTCTCGAGTGTGACGGAATTCTCGGCCTGCCGCCGCATCGCCGGCATGAAATCCGCCGTGTGGGCGACATCGATCTCGAAGTCGACGATGGCAACGAACATGGGCACTTCACGCCGCTGGGAGACTTGGTTAGGATTGTGATTTTACGAGTATACAGGACATCAATCGGGCACCGGCGCGCGGCGGATGCCCGACGACGACGAGGATAACAAGATGGCCGACGCACCCACAGAAGCCCAGCGCCGCCAGGCCTACTACGAACGCATCGCGGCGGACGACTTCACTCCGCTGTGGGAAGTCCTCTCCGCCATCATCACCAAAGAACCGAAGAGCGACTGCGTCGCGCATCTCTGGCCCTACGAGAAGGCGCGCGCCTATCTCATGGAAGCGGGCGAACTGATCACCGCCCGCGAAGCCGAGAGGCGCGTGCTCATTCTCGAAAACCCTGGACTGCGCGGCCAGAGCCGCATCACTACGTCGCTCTATGCTGGCCTGCAGCTGGTGCGTCCCGGCGAAGTGGCGCCGGCTCACCGCCACAGTCAGTCCGCGCTGCGCTTCATCGTCGAGGGCTCGGGCGGCCACACCGCCGTCGATGGCGAACGCACGCCCATGGCGGTCGGCGACTTCGTCATCACCCCACCGTGGACCTTCCACGATCACGGCAATCACTCCGACGAGCCGATGATCTGGCTCGACGGCCTGGACATCCCGATGGTGTCGTTCTTCGATGCCTCTTTTGCCGAAGGGCATCCCGACGAAGAGCAGGCAGTGATCCGCGAAACGGGAGACTCCCAGGCCCGATACGGCGCCAACATGCTGCCCATCGACTTCGATTCGCGCTCGGTCGTCTCACCCGTGTTCAACTACCCCTACGCGCGTACCCGCGAGGCCCTGGAATCCATGCGCCGTCAGGACGAGTGGGATTCCTGCCACGGTCTGAAAATGCGCTATATCAACCCCAACACCGGCGGCTTCGCCATGCCCACCATGGCCACGTTCATGCAACTGCTGCCGAGCGGGTTTTCCACCGCCCCCTACCGCAGCACCGATGCCATGGTGTTCTCCGTCGTCGAGGGCAGCGGCACGAGCACCGTGGACGGCGTCGACATGGCGTGGGGCCCGAAGGATATCTTCGTCGTCCCGAGCTGGAAGTGGATTACCCATCATGCGGGTGAAGACGCCGTGCTGTTCAGTTTCTCGGATCGCGCGGCGCAGCACAAGCTCGGTCTCTGGCGGGAGCAACGGGGAAAATCCTGAGTCAACAACCGCTTAGGGCCTGTTCACACGACGCTGAGCGAGTGAGATATCGTGCCCCCGAGAATACGACCCGTCTCGCATCCGACAAGGCGCATCGAGGCGTCATGGTGGTTCCATGGCGACGAGATGCAACGCCGTCGGGGCGAAATAGGGCCGAAAGATCGCCGCGAACGCGTCGTGTGAACAGGCCCTAGTCGACATTTCTTCACGTGGCGACGCCAGCGGAGCCGTCCGTACCGCGAGACAATACGGCGACGGTACATCGTGCAGCCGAATCACAAGATTATTGACCCCAACCGTCACAACGCCAGTGCTTTCCGGGAATGCGAGGTGCGGTCGGGCCTGTCGGGGGTGTGCGCGACAGGGATGTCGCGCCCAAGCCTACACGGACGTATTCACGGCGCCCCCCGACGGGCCCGGTCGCACCTCGCGACCGCACGGCCTGTTCGCGCGCACGGCCGGCCAAACGACTCATTCGAAACCACGGCTACGCGGTAAAACCCGTTCGCCCTCGGAAAGCGATGGTCGAGCACGGGATTACCGCATGACAAACGGATTCGGCACCTCGCTGGCGGTCGAGATCCACACGCACTTGGTCTGCAGGTACTCCATGATGGCCTCCTTGCCGCTCTCGCGCCCGATGCCGCTGCGCTTGTAGCCGCCAAAGGGCGCCATGAAGCTGACCGCGCGGTACGTATTGACCCACACGGTACCGGCACGCAACCGCTCCGACATCGAGAGCGCGGTGCGCATGTTCTCCGTCCACACGCCGGCGGCGAGTCCGAACACCACGTCATTGCCGATCGCCACCGCCTCCTCCTCGTCGTCGAACGGAATCACCGACAGGACCGGCCCGAATACTTCCTCCTGCGCGATGCGCATATCGTTGCGTACGCCGGTGAAGATGGTCGGTTCGACAAACCACCCGTCGCCGCACTCGGGCCGCGACGCACGCGATCCACCGAGCACGACCTCGGCGCCGTCCTCGCGCCCGACGTCGAGATAGCCGAGCACTTTCTCGAACTGCGGCGGATTCGTCACCGGACCGACCTGGGTCTCATGGTCCATTGGATCGCCCATGCGCGCCGTCTTCGCCATGGCCACCAAGCGGTCGACGAACTCGTCGTGAATCCCGCGCTGCACCAGCAGTCGCGAACCGGCGATGCAGGTCTGGCCCGTGGCGGCGAAGATGCCCGAGATCGCGCCCCGCACCGCGTTCTCGATGTTGGCATCGGCAAACACGATGTTGGGAGACTTGCCACCGAGCTCCAGGCTGACCCGCTTGATGTCCCTGGCCGCCGACGAATAGATCGCCGCGCCGGTGCGATCCGAACCGGTGAAAGCCACCTTGGCGACCTTGGGATGGGTAACCAGCGCCTCACCCGCTTCCGCACCGAATCCCGTGACCACGTTGACCACGCCACGCGGAAAACCGGCCTGTTCGAAGACCTTCATGAACTCGAGCAACGACGCCGAGGTGAACTCCGACGGCTTGATGACCACCGTGTTTCCCGCCGCGAGCGCCGGCGCCAGCTTCCAGGCCGTCAACAGCAGCGGCGAATTCCAGGGGATGATGGCCGCGACGACGCCAAGCGGCTCGTGCCGGGTGAACGTGAAGTTTCCGGGCTTGTCGATCGGAATGACGGCGCCCTCGATCTTGTCGGCGAGGCCGCCGAAATAGTGATACCACTCGGGCAGGTATCGGCACTGACCCGCCATCTCGGCGATCAGCTTGCCGTTGTCCCGCACCTCGATGCTGGCCAGGTGATCCGCGTGGTCGGACAGCAGGTCGCCCAGCCGCCTCAGCAGCGCCCCGCGAGCGGTGGCGGTCATGGCCGGCCATTGCCCCGAGGTGAAGGCGCGGTGCGCCGCCATGACCGCGCGGTCCACGTCCTCGGCGCCGGCCCGCGGTATCGTCGACCACGGTCGGCCGGTGAAGGGATTGTCGCTATCGAAAGTTCGGCCGTCGGCCGCCCCGACCCATTCACCGTCGATATGCATCGAGTATTTTGTCAGCGCGGTATCGCTCATTTCTGCTCCCGTGGATAAAGTCGTTCGGACGCGTCAGTTTCAGTCGTCGGCGCGCCCTGTCACCGCGCGCCGGAACCGGTTCTTGATCCAGGGGCCGTCGCGGGTCGGCAAGACCAACGGTACCTTGTCGTTGCCGACCTTGAAGACCACCATGACCGGTCCGGGTTCATCGCACAGCCATGCGCACGCCTCGTCGAGTCCGCCCGGATCACGCACGGTTTGCGCGGCGCGGAAACCGCAGGCGAGGGCGACTGCCGACAGATCGACGCCGTGGGCCGTATGCGTGGGCTGCATGCCGGTTTCGCCGTATCGCTCGTTGTCGATCACGGCAACGGCGAGGTTCGGCGGCGACTGGACCGCGATCGTCGCCAGGGCGCCGAGTCCCATGAGTTGCTCGCCATCGCCGGTCAGCACCAGGACCCGCCGGTCGGCTTGCGCCAGCGCAAGGCCAAGACCCGTCATGGCCGCCCCGCCCATGGCGCCCCAGAGATAGAAGTTGTCCTCGCGGTCGCCGCACGCGGCGGCGTCCCACGTGGTCGAGCCGAGGCCGGTGACAAGCAATGCATCGCCGCGCCGATCGAGTACCCGGCGAACGACTTCGCGCCGATCGAGCGGTGGTGACCCGCGGCTCAAGGCTTTACCTCCTCGACGTCGAACGCCTTCGAACCGATCACCCGCTGGCCGATCAGGACCGCCACCGGCCGGTAGCTGGAAAACGCGAGTCTCGCCGCGGCGGCAACCGTATCGACCAGCCGCACCCCGTCGTCCACGTCGTGGACCACGACGCCGGCCCCGCGCAGTGCGCCGGCCGTCCCCTGCCCCATGGGCACCTGCCACGGGTTGAACTCTCCCCATTGGCCACGCATGGTGACGAGCATGAGCAACGGGAATCGACATTCGGTCACCATCGACAGCATGTTGATACAGTTTCCGACGCCGCTCGACTGCAATAACAGTACCGCTCGCTGACCGCCCAGCCAGGCACCGCAACTCAGGGCGACGCCCTCTTCCTCGGTGGTGAGCACGATGGATCGAATGCCTGGCGCATCGGCGAAGCGCCGGATCAGGGCGGCGTGCCCGGCGTCCGGCACGAAACCGACTTGCCGGATTCCGGCCCCCGAGAGGGCGAGAAACAACGCCTCGACGTCGTCGTTCATGGCGATCCCATCTCCTCGTTTCGATGAGCTTTCGGTCACTGCAACAGCAGTGCGCACAAACCGTTTCGAATCTACAGGTGTCGCCGGGTGCCGGCAACCGGGCCCCACCGGCCATCGCAACCTTGCAAAACGTTCACGGGATTCACGACGGCTTCACGGAAAGCCGATGCCGCTTTCACGACGCCGGCCCGATAGTGGCGGCTCCTTAATCGTAATCGGAGACCTGAGATGAAACTGTTTGCAAAGAGCCTCGTCGTACTTGCCGCTGTCGCCGTGATGCCCCTTGCCAATGCCGGCGGCTACGGCAAGAAGGACATCGTCGACACCGCCATCGGCGCCGGCAACTTCGACACCCTGGTCACCGCGGTCCAGGCCGCCGGACTGGTCGAGACCCTGAAGGGCGACGGTCCCTTCACCGTCTTCGCACCGACCGATGAAGCCTTCGCGAAGATCCCGGAAGCGGACCTCAAGGCGTTGCTGGCCAACAAGGAAGCATTGGCCGGGGTACTTACGTACCACGTCGTACCCGGCAAGGTGATGGCGGCTGACGTCACCGGCATGTCCTCTGCAAAGACCGTGCAGGGCGACACCATCGATATCTCGACCGCGGACGGCGTCAAGATCGACGGCGCCACCGTGGTGCAGGCGGACATCGAGACGAGCAACGGCGTGATCCACGTGATCGACACCGTGATCATGCCCAACTAACGAGATCGACCGGCAAAAAAAAAGCGCTGCCCGTACGGGCAGCGCGTCGACCGGGATCAAGTCCCGTGTTGTCGTGTGCCTACTGAGGCACCTTCGCCTTGTTGCTACCGAATGCGCCGCCCACGCCCACCTGGATGACTTCGCCGGCGCTGCTCGAACCCACGCCGAACGTGAACTGCGTGTTGCCCGACTTCATGCGATGGTTGACCTGGAAGCCAATCGCTCCTTCGCCCTTGAAGTAGCCAGCGCCAACGCCCCAGCCCGTGTCCCCCGGGTCGAGATTCGGCTTGTAGGCCGCGCTGAGTGCCGCCACCGCGGCGATGCCGCCACGGCTCTCGTCACGAAGGTCGTCGACCTCGTTCTCCAGGTCGACGATTCGCGAACGGTTTTCATCGATATCGCGTCGGTTGGCGGCGATATTCTCCGCGTTGCGCGCGATGTCGCGACGGTTTCTCGCAATGTTTCTCGCATTGCGACTGATCGCCGACCAGGCCTCGTCGAGTTGGCGAACGTTGACCGCGTCGTACGGCTGTACGCCATCGGCGACATTCTCGACGATCCGTTCCGCACCCGGTGCACCCACCGATACCGTGTTCGGACGAGTGGTGACCGATCCCGCACCGAGCGCCACCGAGTTGCTGTGCGTGGCACTGGCGCCGGAACCCACTGCGGTGGAATTCGCGCCCGTTGCCGAAGCGCCGGAACCGGCCGCGGTCGAATTGGCGCCCGATGCATTGGACGACGAACCGACTGCCGTACCCTGGTTGCCGGTGGCCGAGGAACTGTCGCCAACCGACACGCTGAAGTTACCGGTCGCCGTCGAGAAATCGCCAAACGCCGATCCGCCGTTGGACGCGGTCGAAAAATTCCCGATGGCCTGCGAGCCGGTCGCGACCGCGCCGAGGCCGATGGCGATGGCGCCGTCGCCGGTCGCCGCCGAGCCATTGCCGATCGCGATGGTGTCATTGACCACCGCGCCCGGGTTCGTGTTCGCGTTCAAGCCGATGGCGATGTTGTTGTTGCCTGAAAGGTCGAACCCGGCGTTGCGGCCTGCCAGTACGTTGTCGGAACCGGAAAGATTGGCCCCGGCGCGAACGCCGCTGGCAATGTTGTAGTCCCCGACGAGGTTGTAGCCCGAACGACGACCCGACACCTGGTTGTCGGACCCCGACAGGTTGTAACCCGCGCGCGTGCCGCCAGCCATGTTGTCGTCGCCGGAGAGGTTGTACCCCGCGAACCGTCCCGACACCGTGTTGCGATTGCCGGACAGGTCGTAACCCGCGCCGGTGCCTTCGGTAATGTTGTTGTTGCCGGACAGGTTGAACGCGGCGCGCGTGCCCTCGGCAATATTGTTGTTGCCGGACAGGTTGTAGCCGGCAAACCGCCCGGACACCGTGTTGCGGTTGCCCGACAGGTTGTAGCCTGCCTGCGTGCCCTCGGCGATGTTGTTGTTGCCGGACAGGTTGGCGCCGGCGAAGGTACCATCGGCGACGTTGTTGTTGCCGCTCATGGCATAGCCGGCGTAGAAACCGGAAGTCACGTTGCGGTTGCCCGATAGCAGGTATCCCGCCGCGTAGCCGTTGGCCACGTTGTTGGAGCCGAGGATGTTGGTGCCGGCGAAGGCACCCGTGGCGACGTTGTTCTCGCCGACAAGGTACGCGCCCGCGAGAGCGCCCTGCGCGACGTTGTTGCTGCCGCTCATGGCGAAGCCGGCGGAATAGCCACCGAGGACGTTGTTGGACCCGATCAGGTTGGTTCCCGAGTAAAACCCGGTGGCCGTGTTGTTGTCGCCTTGGAGGAACGTACCCGAGTAGCGCCCCGATACGATGTTGTCGTTGCCGGCGAGGTACTGGCCGGACCGATAACCGTCGGCGCTGTTGAAATTTCCCACCAGTCCGGCCCCCGCTAATCGGCCGCCGGCATTGTTGTTCGAACCCGACATGGCATATCCGGCGCCGGCGCCGGCCACGAAGTTGTCGTTCCCGACCAGGTTGTAGCCGGCCTGGATGCCGAAGGCGTTGTTGCGACTCCCGGAAAGGTTCTGCGCGGCCTGGTTACCCGACACCACGTTGCTGTTGCCGTTCATGTAACGGCCAGCGTCGATGCCGCTGGCGACGTTCCTGTTCCCGACCAGGGACTGGCCCGCCCGGGCCCCCGTGGCGACGTTCGCATTGCCGCTCAGGAACTGCCCGGCCTGGGGCCCGTTCACCGTGTTGTTGTTGCCGCCAAGGGACTGCACGGCCTGCAAACCCTGGGCGGTGTTGTAGTCGCCGGTCATGAACTGGCCGGCCTGGTAGCCGTCCAGCGTGTTGCCGCTGCTGCCGAGG
Source organism: Gammaproteobacteria bacterium (assembly GCA_030429125.1). Classification (GTDB taxonomy): domain Bacteria; phylum Pseudomonadota; class Gammaproteobacteria; order Arenicellales; family CAJQKF01; genus BQJD01. The sequence continues at coordinate 8,690 of JAUIDF010000091.1, forward strand.
TTCTGACCGGCCTGGAAGCCGGTGGCGGTGTTGTTGTCGCCCGACACGTTCTGCAGCGCATAGGCGCCGAACGCGGAATTGTTGTCGCCGACCAGGCTCTGCGCGGCGCGGGCACCCGAGACCGTGTTGTGGGTACCGGACAGTTCCTGTCCCGCGAGGTGACCGACGACTACGTTGTCCGAACCCGAGAGACGTTGTCCCGCGAGGTTGCCCGTCGCCACGTTGTCGTCGCCGACGAGTTCCTGGCCTGCCAGCCGGCCCGTGGCCACGTTGTCGTCGCCCACCATCCGCTGGCCGGCGCCGTCGCCGACCGCGACGTTGTCGCTGCCCGACAGTTCCTGGCCGGCCGAATCGCCGACCGCCACGTTCTGGTTGCCGGACATCCGCTGGCCCGCCGCGTCGCCCATCGCGACGTTCTCGCTGCCGAGCATCTCCTGGCCCGCGACGTGACCCACTGCCGTGTTGTCGCTGCCGGACATCCGCTGTCCCGCCGAATCGCCCACCGCGACGTTGTCGCTGCCGGACATCTCCTGGCCGGCCACATGTCCGAGGGCGACGTTGTCGTCGCCGATCATGCGCTGACCGGCCGCCTGACCGACGGCGACGTTCTCCCCGCCGACCATGTCCTGGCCCGCGACGTGACCCACGGCCACGTTGGCGGAGCCGGACATGCGCTGGCCAGCCAGGTTGCCGGTGGCGATATTGTTGTCGCCGACCAGGTTCTGGCCCGCCAGGTTGCCGGACACGGTGTTGAAGTCGCCGCTCAACCGCTGACCGGCGAGGTTGCCGGTGGCGACGTTATCGGTTCCGTTCAGGTACTGGCCGGCGAGGTTGCCGCTGACGGTATTGTAGTCACCCAGCAGGCTTTGCCCGGCCCTGAATCCCGTGGCGACGTTGTAGTCCCCGGTCATGAACTGCCCGGCCTGGTAGCCCAGCAAGGCGTTGCCGCTACTGCCGAGATTCTGGCCCGCGCCGAACCCGACCGCGGCATTGTTGTCGCCGCTGACATTCTGCAGCGCGTAGGCGCCGGATCCGACGTTGTTGTTGCCCACGAGATGCTGGCCCGCGCGCGAACCGTCGACGAGGTTGTTGTCGCCGGAAAGATTCTGGCCGGCACGGAATCCGTTGGCCGTGTTGTCGTTGCCGGAGAGGTTCTGACCCGCGTGGTTACCGGTGACGGCGTTGTCGTTGCCGACCAGGTTGCGACCTGCACGGTAGCCGAGCGCCACGTTGTCGTCGCCGACGAGGTCCTGGCCCGCCTGCACGCCGTTGACCAGGTTGCGATCGCCGACGAGGTCCTGGCCTGCCTGGTTGCCGAGCGCCAAGTTGTCGTCGCCGGAGAGCCGCTGGCCGGCGTTGGCGCCGACCGCGGTGTTGTCCGAGCCGCTCATCTCGCGACCGGCGCGGAACCCCGACACGACATTGTTGTCGCCAATCAGGGACTCACCGGCCTCGGTACCGCTGACGACATTGTCCGAACCCACCAGCAGGCGGCCGGCCAGTTCGCCACTGACGATATTCGAATCGCCCTGCAGGGACTCGCCCGCGCGAAAGCCCGAGACGACATTGCCGTCGCCGACAAGGTTGGCGCCGGCATAGGTGCCGTTGGCGATATTGTTAGAGCCCTGCAGCGAATAGCCGGCCTGAAAGCCGTTGACAGAGTTGTAGTCACCGGACAAGTTGAAGCCGGCGCCATTGCCGATGGCAGTGTTGGAATTGCCGATCAGGTTGGCGCCCGCGTCGGTGCCCGAGACGACGTTTGAATACCCCGACAACTGGTAACCTGCGCCGTTACCCGTAGCGACATTACTGCCGCCGACCAGCTGGCCACCTGCATTGATCCCCGTGACAATATTGCCGTCACCGGACAGGTTGGCGCCCGCGTAACGGCCGTTGGCGATATTGTCGTTACCGACCAGGCCATAGCCGGCGCGCCTGCCGCTGACATTGTTGTCACTGCCGCTCAGGTTGTATCCCGCGCGAAAACCCGACGCGAGGTTGTCATCGCCAACGAGATTGGCACCCGCATAGGTACCGTTGGCGATATTGTTGGAACCTTGCAGATCGGCGCCGGCACGGAACCCGGTCACCGAGTTGTAATCGCCGGCGAGATTGAGCGCCGCGCCGTTGCCGCTCACCACGTTCGAATTGCCGATGAGACTCGCGCCCGCATCGGTGCCCATGACATTGTTCGAGTTGCCCGACAGCGCAAGGCCCGCGCCGTCGCCCAGCACGTTGTTGTTGGAGCCGCTCAACAAGACGCCGGCATCCTGGCCCATGACGATGTTCGAGTCGCCGATGAGGCTGCTGCCGGCGTTGAAACCCGACACCTGGTTGTCGTCCCCGACCAGGCTTTCACCGGCGAACTGGCCGCTGGCCAGGTTGTCGTTGCCCTGCATGTAGGCGCCGGCATAGGAACCGGACAGCACGTTGTTCGAACCCTGCAGCGAATAACCCGCCCGATAGCCCGAGACGTTGTTCTGTGAACCCGACAGGTTATAGCCCGCGGCAAAGCCGTGGACCGTGTTGTTGCTGCCGTTCAGGTTGTAGCCGGCAAACGCGCCGTCGACGCTGTTGCCGTTGCCGACGAGGTACCGGCCCGCACTGGTGCCGGTGACGTTGTTCGAACTGCCCGACAGGGCGAGCCCCGCGTTCTGGCCCAGCACGTTGTTGCTCGAACCGCTCAGCAAGACGCCGGCATCCTGGCCCATGACGACGTTGGAGTTGCCGATCAGGCTGCTGCCGGCGTTGAACCCGCTGACCTGGTTGTCGTCGCCAACGAGTCTTTCACCGGCGAACTGGCCCGTCGCCAGGTTGTCGTCACCTTGCATGTACGAGCCGGCGTAGGAGCCCGTCAGTACGTTGTTCGAACCCTGCAACGAATAGCCCGCGCGAGTGCCGCTGACATTGTTATCGCTGCCGTCCAGGTAGCGGCCGGACTGGTAGCCGGTAACATTGTTGCGGCTGCCGGAAAGCGACTGGCCGGCCTGGAATCCCGTGGCCGTGTTGTAGTCGCCGGTCATGTACTGGCCGGACTGGAAGCCGTTGAGGGTGTTGCCGTCGCTGCCGAGAAACTGGCCGGACTGGAAGCCGTTAGCGGCGTTGTTGGAGCCGTTGACATTCTGCAGGGCGCCGGATCCGCTGCCCACGTTGTACGACCCACTGAGGTTCTGCCCCGCGTTCAACCCCGTCAGCGTGTTCTGTGATCCGCTCAGGTACTCGCCGGCGTTGCGGCCGATGGAAACGTTGTCGTCGCCCTGCAGGTAACGACCGGCCTGGCGCCCGATGGCGACGTTGTCATCTCCCACCAGCGAGCGTCCGGCACCCTGTCCGGCGGTGAAGTTGTCGAAACCGGACAGGCTCTCCCCCGCGTTGCGCCCCAGGGAAACGTTGTCGCTACCGGACAGGTTCCTGCCGGCATTGCGGCCGGAGACGACGTTGCTGTCCCCGCTCAGGAACCGGCCCGCGTTGTTGCCCGCCGCGACGTTGTCGTCGCCGACGAGCTGCCGGCCGGCGCCGTCACCGGCGGCGACGTTGCGGCTTCCCGAC
>JAUIDF010000377.1 GCA_030429125.1 Gammaproteobacteria bacterium
ACACCAGGCTGCGCAGGATCTTGCGGCGCGCTCGCTCTACGTCGACACCACCTCCCTTCTTCTCGCTACCCTGACCGTCCGCGTTGGCAGGCTGATTGGGTTTCCTGGGAAGATCGGCCATTGCATCCACCTTCTCGTTTGGTTATGGATTGTGCATTGCAACAAGGGGACATCGACATACAAGATATCACAGTTTGCCGGCGCCGGCAGTCCCGCTCCAGGCGACGTCGAAGGCGTGGGCCGATTTCGGCCGGGCGCGAGAGGCCGCGCAGACGCTAGTCGAATCGAAACGACGGCGGATTCGCTTTCTCGAGTTCCGGGCAGGCATCACAGCCCCGCTTCGAGCCGCACAGGGTGGCGCGGCAGCGCACGCTACGGTGCTCGGCCAGGATGATCCGGTTCAGGTGGGCCGAAGCGCTCGACTTGAGCAGCACGACATCGCCCTTGCCCGCCGAGTTCGCAAGAAAATCGTGAACCTCGAGCACCGACTCGAGCGCTCCGACACCATCGTGCCAGCCGAAGTCGGGAAACTTCAGGGACAGTCGCCCGTCCACGCCGACGGTGATCAACTTCACGCCGAGCTCCCGGCAGTGGCGAGCCAATCGGCGGATGACCCGGCCGAGCTTCCGCGTGTCCGACAGCTTGCCGATGACGAGGATGCGCTGCCGTGCCGTCGCCCGGGCCAGGAAGGCAAGCGACGCATCGAGCATGTAGCCTGCCGCCTTGGCATCGTCCCGGATGATGACGAGACCGTCCGAACGGACGTGCTCGATCATTCGACGCGCCGGAGAGGTCACACCGGCCAGGCGCGCGATGAAGTCGTCGAGTTCGGCGCCGACCGCGTGCGCCGCGGCGATGGCCGCGAGCACGCATACCAGTGAATGCCGCCCGAGCATCGACGTTTGAACGTCGTACTGTCGTCCGGCGTGATGCAATTTGAACGCGAGGCGCTGCGGCCAGTCGTCCCGAATGTCCGTGGCGCGAAAATCCGCCGCCTGGTGAACGCCGAACGTAAGCAACCGCGTGCGAACGTTCGCGACGGTATCGGCAATGAGCGGGTCGTCCAGGTTGAGAATCGCGGTACCCGCCGGCGGCAGTGCGCGAATGAGCTTGAACTTCTCGGCCAGCGTCGCCGCCCGACTGCGAAACGCGGTGCGATGATCGTCGCCGATCGCCGTGAGAATACCCACCGTGGGCAACAGGCTCGATATCAGCTGGTCGAGAGACCCCGGACCCGACGCGCCGAGTTCCTGCACGACCACGTCGGTGTCCTGGTCAACCCGGCGAAGCGTGGACAACAGCCCGTCGACGACGTTGTAGCTGGCCCTGTTGCCGACCACGTTGAACTGACCGCAAAGCCCATTGACAAGCAGGTGCTTGGTGGACGTTTTTGCATAGCTGCCGGTTATCCCGACGACCGGACGCGAGCCGACGCGACGCCTGAGCGCCATGGTTTCGCTGAACGCGAGGTTCAAGGCGCGTTCCTCCGGCATTCTTCCTCTCGCCCGATGCGGAAGTAGCGTTCGAGAACGGTGATCGCCGTTCGCAGGTACGCCGGCCGCGAAAGCCCCGCCGTGAACTCCATCGGCGTAGGCGCCGAGTTGATCTCGATGATCCGTCCACGACCGGCACTGTCAATGTTCGTCATGTCGTCGCACAAGTAGTCGAGTCCCGCCCACCGCAGCCCGGTCGCCTTCATCGCGCGCCGGAACAGCACCTTTGCCGCCTCGGGTATCGAAGCCGTGGGCACCTGCGTGAGACCGCAGCCATATCGACCCGTGATCTCGGCCGTCAGCGAATATCGCACGCCGGCCGCCGGCCTGTCGTCGAGACCAATGCCCGATCTCGCGAGATGGCGCGTCACGTGCATATCGACGGTAATCGGCGCCATGCCCCATTGGCGTCGACGCGCATTTTCCGCGTCGACCAGCTGCCTGGCGGTCGAGACGCCGTCGCCCGTCACGTACGCGGCGGACTTCTCGATTACACCGACCACCTCGTGGTCGAAAATCTTCACGCGGTACTCCCTGCCCCTGACATGTTGCTCAACCAGGAATTCGTCGAAACCGGCGCGGCGCAACGACTCCAGCGCCTGACGCACCTCGTCGTCGTTCAGCAGATTGGCGTGCACGTTTCGAGCCTGCAACCCGGTTCGCGCCTTCACCACCACCGGATACCGACTGCGCGCGAAGGCAATGGCCTTGTCGATCCGCTCCGTCCAGGTTCCGTCGGCGTCGTCGACGTGGCAAAAATCGGGCATCGGTACACCATGATCCGCGAGCACCCGGTGGGTCAGCAGCTTGTCCAACGCGATACGTCGTGCCAACTCGCCGTTACAGCCGAGGATTGCCGCCCGCACCG
>JAUIDF010000092.1 GCA_030429125.1 Gammaproteobacteria bacterium
CACCTCGACGATGCGCTCCATGGTGTCCTTGTCGGGAAACTGTATATAGTGGAAAAAACAGCGCCGAAGAAAGGCGTCCGGCAGCTCCTTCTCGTTGTTGCTGGTGATGACGATGATCGGCCGGTGACGCGCCTTCACCTGCCGGCGCGTTTCGTAGACGTGAAACTCCATGCGGTCGAGCTCGAGCAGCAGGTCGTTGGGGAACTCGATATCGGCCTTGTCGATCTCGTCGATGAGCAGTACCGGCTGAAGCTCGGACTCGAAGGCTTCCCACAGCTTGCCGGGTACGATGTAGTTGGCGATGTCGTGGACGCGGTCGTCGCCCAGCTGCGAGTCACGCAGGCGCGCCACCGCGTCGTACTCGTACAGGCCCTGGCTGGCCCGGGTGGTGGACTTGACATGCCACTGGATCAACGGTTTGCCCAGCGCCGCCGCGATTTCCTCGGCAAGCTGGGTCTTGCCGGTGCCCGGCTCTCCCTTGACCAGTAGCGGACGTTGGAGAACGATGGCGGCGTTGACCGCGGCCATCAGGTCCTCGGTGGCGATATATCGTTCGGTTCCGTGGAACCGGTCGTCGGAAACAGCGCTCATTTCACCTCTTGCGGGCTGGGGCGGACAGGTCGCGCGGCGCGAAATCCACGGTTCGGTCGGACACGCTCGCACGGTATAATGATAGGTTTTTCAGGCTCGAATCTCCAACGGACCAACGCGAAGGACGACTCATGACCGACAACGCCGAATCACTGCCCGCCTTCATCGAGGCGGACGAAGCCGAGGCGCTGCTGGACCGCGACGACGTGGTCTTCGTGGACCTCTCGCGACCCGAGGTGCACGCGCAGGTTCACGTACCCGGCGCGCAGCCGCTCGACTATGCCCTGCTCATCGACGGCAATCGCCCGGCGCCGGGGTTACTGCCGCCGCTGGAGCGGCTCAACCAGGTCATTGCCCTGCTCGGCATCGATCCGGGCACCCGCGTTATCGCCTACGACGACGAGGGTGGCGGGCGCGCCGCCCGGCTCGTGTGGACGCTGCACGTGATGGGGCTGTTCGATGCATCGGCGGTCAACGGCGGCATTCATGCCTGGGCCAACGAGGGGCACCCGATTTCCGCCGAGCCCTCCGAGCCGCGAACGCCCGGGCGCTTTGCGGTCGCCGACATTCACGGCGACGCGCTGGCGGTACGTGACTACGTGCTCGAACGCGTCCACGACGGCGGCAGTGCGCTGCTGGACAGCCGCACGCCGGAGGAATTCTCCGGCGAGCGCGCCCTGGCAGCGCGTGGCGGCCACATTCCCGGCGCCGTCAACCTGAACTGGCTGGATACCATCGATCGCGATCGAAACATGCGCCTGAAACCCGACCACGAGCTCGAGCAGATCGTCGCCAATCGCGGCTTCGAACGCGACCGCGAGGTCATTACCTACTGCCAGACGCACCACCGTTCGTCGCACAGCTACCTGATGCTGCGTCACCTGGGCTTCGATCGCGTGCGCGGCTACGCCGGCGCCTGGTCCGAGTGGGGCAACGATCCCGACCTGCCGGTGGAAACCGGCCGCTGAACCGCAAACCGGAACCCGTACTCCCCATGATCGTCGTCCTGCAGCCCGATGTGAACACCGCCTCCGAAACCGGTCGCAAGGTGCTCGAGTACCTGCGCGCGAAGCCGGGCATCACGCCAAAGGTGCACGAGGTGACGGGCACCCAGCAGGTGCTGAGCGAGATTTATCTCGTCGGCGACACGTCGACGCTGGACCGGCAGGAGATCGAGAGCCTGCCCGGTGTCGGCAGCGTGGTCAAGGTGTCGCGGAGCTACGCGGTGCTCGGCCGCCACGCCGACGACACCCGTTCCTACGGCTTCGACTACAACGGCGTGCGCTTCGACCAGGAATCGCTGCACGTGTTCGCCGGGCTCTGTGCCGTGGATACGCGTGAACACGTCGAGATCATGATGAAGGCGCTGGCGGAACGCGGTCTGTATTGCACGCGCATGGGCGCATACAAGCCGCGCACCAATCCGTATTCATTCCAGGGCCTCGGCGCCGATTGCCTGCCCTGGGTGTTCGAACTGGCCGGGAAACATGGCATCAAGGTGATCGCCATGGAGATCACCCACGATTCTCATGTCGACGAGATTCTCGAGACCCTGGAAGCCACCGGCCATCCCACCGGCGTGATGCTGCAGATCGGCACGCGCAACACGCAGAACTTCGAATTGCTCAAGGTGGTCGGCCGGCAGCGCGAACTGCCGGTGCTGATCAAGCGCGGCTTTGGCATCACGCTCGAGGAGTCGCTCAATGCCACCGAGTATCTCGCCAGCGAGGGCAATCGCAACATCGTGTTCTGCCTGCGCGGCATGAAGACGAACATGGGTGATCCGCACCGGAATTTCGTCGATTTCAGCCACGTCCCGGTGGTGAAGCGCATGACGCTGATGCCGGTGTGCGTCGACCCGTCGCACTCGGTCGGTACGCGCGCAGCCTGCCCCGACGGCATCTCGGATATTTTCCACGCCACCGCCCAGGGCGTGATCGCAGGCGCGAACATGGTACTGGTGGACTTCCACCCGGCGCCGCCGCATGCCCTGGTGGACGGACCGCAGGCGCTGCTGATGAACGAACTCGACTGGTTTCTTGCGGATATCGAGATCAGTCGGGCGGCCTACCTGAAGCGAAAGGAACGCGCAGCGCGCGCCCTCGCCGCCGATTGACGGCCAGGGCCTGTTCATACGACGCGTTCGCGGCGATCTTTCGGCCCTTTTTCGCCCCGACGGCGTTGCATCTCGTCGCCATGGAACCACCATGACGCCTCGGTGCGCCTTGTCGGATGCGAGACGGGTCGTTTTCTCGGGGCACGAAATCTCACTCGCTCAGCGTCGTGTGAACAGGCCCTACCCGGTGGCGGCTTTGCGCGTCAGCCGCGCGACTCGACCCGCGGCACCTTGAGGGTTTCGCCGGCCAGCGGCGTGCGCGAGCGCAGCTCCGGGTTGTAGCGGGTAAGCACCCACAGCGGCAACTGGAACCGGTCCGCCACCTTCCATGCGCTGTCGCCGACCCGCACCTGGTAGTTCTCCACCGTGCTCACCGTGTAGTTCTCCTTGAATTCCTCCACCAGTACCCGGTGGTACTCGCTGCGCTTTTCATTGAAGCGCGTCTTCTGGTCATCGGTAACCACCGGCAGCGCGATCTCGGTACCGATATCGATCAGCTCGTTGGCGCCGATGTCGTTGAGCTCCTTGATTGCCGACACGCTGCCGATGCCGAGCCAGTCGGCGTAGTGCCCAAGCGTTTCGTCGGACTCGACGGCGATGTAGTGGCGGTACCCGTCGCCTGCCCTGCGGGTCTGGATCTCGAGCGCGAGGTCACCGTCGAGCGGACTGGTGGCGGCCTCGCCGGCGGTGTCGGCCAGCGCTTCCTCGGCGTCGGCCCGGGCCTCGGCGACGGCCTCGGCGGCGCGGGCGTCGTCGGCGCGGGTGCGCACTTTCAGGTTCTGACCCACGTAAATGACGCTGTGGCTTCTCAGGTTGTTGATGCGCTGAAAATCGCCGCAGTCCATGTCGAACCGCTCGGCGATCTGGCACGGGGTATCGCCCGGTTGCACCGTGTAGGCGATATCCTGCAGGTTGCCCCGACCCGGCACGGCGCCGAGCCGGCTGTCGCGACTGCCGCCGGGCAGGTCGAGGACCTGGCCGATGGAGAGCACGCTGCGACGGCTGATGCCGTTCATCGCCATCAGGTCATCGCAGGGCACCGAGAAGCGCTCGGCCACCTCGCAGGCCGTGTCCCCGCGCTGCACCGTGTAGCGGCTCGGCGTGGGAGACGGCGCGGGAGACGGCTTCTCGTTACTCGCCGACGATTCAGCGGACGTGTCGCCGTCGCCACCCGGCAACCGGATCAGTTGACCGGGGTGGATGACCGAGCGCCGGCTCAGACCGTTGGAGGCGAGCAGCACGTTGCAGGCAACGCCCGCACGCGAGGCGATGCCACAGGCGGAGTCGCCCGGTTGCACGCGATAGGCCTGGCCCGGTTCGAGACTGGCAACCGTTCGCGTCGAGCCGCCGCCGGCGCCGAGTTTACCGGGAATCACCAGCACCTGGCCGACCCGGATGAAGGCGCGCTTGTCGAGCCGGTTCATATCGATCAGGTCCCGGCACTTGACGTGAAAGGCGCGCGCGACGCCGCAGGCCGTATCGCCACGACGCACGGTGTAATTGACCGGACCGCGATCGTCGCTCTCGGGACCGAGCGCGGCCAGTCGCTGAACCTGGTTCTTCCACGCGTCTTCGCGGTAGGGCAGCCGCAGGCGGTAACCCGCGGGCGCGAATCGCCACCCGTGCCACACGAACCGGGTCAGCGCGCGGTTGAGCGGCTTGAGATCGTCTTCGCCAAGACCGAATACGTCGAATATTCGTTTCATCGACGTATCGTGCGCCAGCACCACGGTGTGGTAGCGAAGCGGCGGATCGCCCGGCACGTCGCCGAAGAACTCGTCGACGTGGCTCGCGACGTGGCGCGCGGCGAGGAAACTGGCATAGAAGTTCTTGACCGCGACCTGGAAGCTGGGCGACTTGTACTCGTTCAGCACCTTGATGAAGTCGGGACCGAATTCCTTGAGCGCGCGGCGCATGCCGTTGACGCCGTAGTTGTACGACGTGATGACGAACGGCCCGAGCTCGCCCGGTTTCACGGACGGCTTCATTTCCCGCGCCACCGCGGTCAATCGTTCGCGACTGCCCTGCAGGTAGCGCACCGCGGCCAGTGTCGCCGCTTCCATGTCGAGCCGTTCGTCCACCGTGGCGTCGAGTTCCAGCCCCAGGTAGCGGGCCGTCTTCGGCATGATCTGCCACAGGCCGGCGGCGCCGACGCGCGAGTACGCGGCCGGGTTGTACAGCGACTCGACGAACGGCAGGTAGTGCACGTCGTCGGGCAGCCCGGAATCGTTGATGATCTTTCGCACCATCGGCCCGTAGGCGCCGTAGCGGGCCAGCGCCGCCTCGAACCGGTCGCGATTGCCCTGCTGGCAGCGGACCCGGCGCGCCGCGGCGCGAATGTCTTCCGGTGAACGGCCCGGAAACAGGTCGAGCAGCGCCTGCTCGTCACCGCCGAGACGCGCCTTGTCCTGCACCTTGCGCGCCAGGGCCGACAGCCGGCGCTCGATCCGTTCGCGTTCGGCATCCACCGGCCGGCTTTCGCCGCGGCAGCCGTTCGGCACGTCGATGACCGAGTACACGCGCTCCGGATGCAGCGAGTCGTGAAACACGCCCTGCTGCGTGGTCCAGGTACCGTACACCTGGATCCAGAAATCGGTACGGCGACGGATTTCGTCGTGGCACGGGAAGGACTCGGTGCAGGAGAGCTGATGGCGCTTCACGTGCACCGCGGCCGCCACCGGCGCCAGCGAGGCGCACAGGAGCAGGCACAGGGCGAACATCGCCCGCGTCACGGCCGTCGAAGGTATCGTGGTTGGCAACGGGATCTTCAGGAACAGCACCGGTGGAAACTTCCGGCGCGCGCAGCGCGCCTGCCTGGTCTTTTATTCGCGCCCGCTTCCGTTCCGCGGCGCCGGGAACCGGCCCGCATTCGCGGTCCGGCACCCCGATGAATGCTACCAGCTTCGCCCCGACCCATAAACGACCGACGACATTACTTTCGCGTTACCATCCACGCCACGGGGTGCCGGTCGCGGCGCCCGGGGCGGGACACCGAGTTTGGTAGAATCGGGCTTTGGCCCGCGCGAACCCCACCCGGTGCACCGCCGGCCGCTCACGACTTCACGCCGGACCACCCAATGAGCATGATCGCAAGGGAAGACCTGGTTTCGAGCGTCGCCGACGCACTCCAGTACATCTCCTACTACCATCCGCGCGACTTCGTCGAGGCCATGTCCCGGGCCTACGAGAAGGAGCAGTCCGCGTCCGCCCGCGACGCCATTGCGCAGATCCTGGTGAATTCCAAGATGTCGGCGCAGGGCCATCGCCCGGTGTGCCAGGACACGGGCATCGTCACCGCCTTCGTCAAGATCGGCATGGACGCCCGCTTCGAGCCCGGCATGACGATCCAGCAGATGGTCGACGAGGGCGTACGGCGCGCCTACACGCACCCGGAGAATCCGCTGCGCGCCTCGGTGGTTTCGCCGCCCTACGGCACGCGCAGGAACACGCGGGACAACACGCCGGCGGTGGTGCACGTGGAGATGGTCGAGGGCAGCAAGGTGGACGTCACCGTGGCCGCCAAGGGCGGCGGATCGGAGAACAAGTCCAAGTTCGCCATTCTCAACCCCAGCGACGATCTCGCCGAGTGGGTCGAGAAGACCGTGCCCACGCTGGGCGCGGGCTGGTGTCCGCCGGGCATCCTCGGCATCGGCATCGGCGGCACCGCGGAGAAGGCCATGGTGCTGGCCAAGGAGTCGCTCATGGATCCCGTCGACATGCAGGAGATTCTCGATCGCGGCCCCGCCGACGACGAGGAGGCGCTCAGGGTATCGATCTACGAGCGCGTCAATGCACTGGGCATCGGCGCCCAGGGTCTCGGCGGCGTAACCACGGTGCTCGACGTGAAGATCAGGCAGTTCGCGACCCACGCCGCCTCACTGCCGGTGGCGCTGATTCCCAATTGCGCGGCGACGCGGCACGTGCACTTCGTGCTCGACGGCTCGGGACCGGCGGTGCTGGAGCCGCCGCAGCTGAGCGACTGGCCGGACATCGTACGCGACACGTCCGGCGGGCGGCGCGTCGACCTGGATACGCTCACCCGCGAGGAGACGCGCACGTTCAGGACCGGCGAGACCCTGCTGCTCTCGGGCAGGCTGCTCACCGGTCGCGATGCCGCCCACAAGCGCATGGCGGAAATGTTTGCCCGCGGCGAATCGCTGCCCGAGGGGGTCGACTTCACCAACCGGTTCATCTACTACGTCGGACCGGTCGACCCGGTCGGCGGCGAGGCGGTGGGTCCGGCAGGGCCGACGACGGCCACGCGCATGGACAAGTTCACCGACACCATGCTGTCGAATACCGGCTTGCTCGGCATGATCGGCAAGGCCGAGCGCGGCGACGCGGCGATCGAGGACATCCGCCGCCACGGGGCGGTCTACCTGATCGCGGTGGGCGGCGCCGCGTACCTGGTCTCGAAGGCGATTCGCAAGTCACGCGTGGTGGCATTCGAAGATCTCGGCATGGAGGCGATCTACGAGTTCGAGGTCGAGGACATGCCCGTCACCGTGGCCGTGGACAGCGAGGGGAACTCCGTGCACAAGAGCGGACCGGCCGAGTGGCGCCAGCGGCTCGCCGATATTCCCATTCGGGTCGCCTGACGCCCCGCATCATCGGCGCCCCCACTTCGGAGAGCCTTCGCATGAACATGGAAAAAGTCGTCTTCGCCTTCTTCATCCTGCTGGCGCTGACGCTGAACTTCGGATTCTTCCTGGGCGACATCGACGATCCGAGCCAGCATCACGCCTTCGAGCTGTTCGCCGCCCTGGTCGTGAGCCTGATCGCCACGGTGATGAAATTCGGCGACCGTACGCCGGTTGGCTCGGTACTGCTGGCCGCGAGTCTCGTTGCCGACCTTCAGCTCCTGGCCGCCACGGTGGTGTGGGCCGTGGTGACCGTCGGCTTCGGTGACACGCTGACCCCGGCCGTGACGGCTTCGATCGTGTCGCTCAGCGGCGGCGCCCTGCTGGCCAACGTGGTGTCGGTGGTCCTGCTGATCATGGAAACCTTCGTCGCGCGACGCTGATGTCGCCAAGTCCGGCCCTGCCCGGCGTCTACGTCGTCGTACTGCGCCGGCTGCGCGTTCCGCTGATCCTGCTGATCGGCGCCTATGCCGTGTCGATCACCGGCTTCGTGCTGATTCCCGGCACGCGCGACGACGGCACGACGTGGCACATGGGCTTCTTCCACGCCTTTTACTTCGTCAGCTACATGGGCTCGACCATCGGTTTCGGCGAGCTGCCCCACCCCTTCAACGGCCCGCAGCGGCTGTGGACGCTGTTCAGCATCTACGCCACCGTGATCTCGTGGCTCTACGCCATCGGTACGATGATCTCGCTGGTCCAGGATCGCGGCTTCGCGCTCGCCATCGCGCGTAACCGCGTGATCGCACGAATCCGCCGGCTGCGCGAACCGTTCTACCTGGTGTGCGGTTACGGCGAGGCGGGCAAGGTCGTGACCCGGTTCCTGAGCGAGATCAGCGAACGTGTCGTCGTGGTGGAACGCGATGCCGGCACGGTGAACGAGCTGATCCTCGGCGACTTGCCGATCGAAGCGCTGGCGTTGCAAGGCGATGCGGCCGATCCGACGCTGCTCCAGCACGCCGGGCTGACGCATCCGATGTGCACCGGCGTCATCGCCGTGATCGGCGACGACCAGGAAAACCTGAAAATCGCCATCACCAGCAAGCTGCTCAATCCGCGCCTGAAGGTCATCGGCCGCGTGAACGAGCGCGACACCGCCGACAACATGCGATCGTTCGGCACCGATCACGTGGTCAACCCGTTCTACACCTTCGCCTGGCATTTCTCGCTGGCCTTCAGCTCGCCGGGACTTCACCTGCTCAATGACTGGCTCAGCCAGACGGACTACCAGGCACTGAACGACCCCGTGTTTCCCCCGCGCGGCGCGTGGATCATCTGTGGATACGGTCGACTCGGCAAGATGCTGCACAAGCGTCTGCTCGAACAGGACAACGACGTGGTGATCATCGAACTCAACCCGAAGCAGACCGGCGCACCGGCCGACGCCATCTCCGGGCGCGGCACCGAGGCGGGCACGTTGCGCGAGGCGGGCATCGCCGACGCCGTCGGCATCATCGCCGCCACCGACCACGACGCCAACAACCTGTCGATCATCATGACCGCCAAGCAACTGCGGGCCGACCTGTTCACGGTGGCGCGCCAGAACCAGAACCGCAATGCCGCCCTGTTCAAGGCGGCGCATCTGAACATCGTGTTCAACCAGAACCGGCTGATCGCCTCCCAGATCATCAACCTGCTGACCACGCCGCTGACCAACGAATTCCTGCGGCGCGCCAACAAGCAGGAACCGCAGTGGGCGAACGAGATGGTCAGCCGGATCGGCGCGTCGGTGGAGAACTACGCGCCGCTCAGCTGGGTGCTCGACCTCGACGTCAGGTCGGCGCCGGCGTTCGTGCAGGCGATTCGACGTGGTCACGAGGTCCGCCTGGGCCAGTTGTGCCGCAGACCTACCAATCGCAAGGCGAAACTCGCCTGCGTGCCGCTGATGCTGGCGCGCGGCGACGAATTCACGCTTGCCCCGGACGACTCCACGGTGCTGAAATTGGGCGACCGGTTACTCTTCTGCGGCCGGCGCAGCGCGCGCAACCGGATGATGTCGGCCGTGTACAGCAATGACATCATGATTTACCTGATCACCGGCCGCCACCGCATCGTCAGTCCCGTCTGGCGGCGGCTGACCGGTACCGAGCACTGAGACGGAGGTGCCCCGATGATCAATCGCCTGCATTACCTCGTCGCGCTGGTGGCCGTGTCGATCGGCGTCGCGCCGGCTGCGGCGCAGTCGACCGAGCAGCTCGGCGACTATCGCGGCGCCCGTGAATCCGTCCACCCCGACTGGTTCAAGCAGAGCTTTCTCGACCTCGAGGTAGACATCGCCGACGCGGCCGCCGAGGGTCGGCGGCTTACGCTGTACTTCTGGCAGCCGGGCTGCCCCTACTGCGCGGAACTGATCGAAAACAACTTCGGGCAAAAAGACATCGGCGAGACCATGCGATCGCGCTTCGACGTCATCGCCATCAACATGTGGGGCGACCGCGAAGTGGTCCAGGTCGGTGGCAGGCAATTCACCGAGAAAACCCTCGCCGCCGCGCTACGCGTGAACTACACGCCGACGCTGATGTTCTTCGACGAACAGGGCGCAGTCGCGCTGCGCCTGGACGGCTACATACCGCCGGAGCAATTCCGCGTGGCCATGGACTACGCCGCCGGCATGCACCAGCCGGGCGAGAGTTACCGGGAATACGTCGCCGCGAAGGCGCCCTCCCCGGCCTCGGGCACGCTGCATGCCGAGGACTTCTTCAGCCAGCCGCCACACGACCTGTCGGCGATCGCGGCGGCCGGGGACGGCCCCGTCGCGGTGTACTTCGAGCAGCACCAGTGCGACCAGTGCGACAACCTGCATGACAAGGTGCTGAAGGACCCGGCCACCCGGGAACTGGCGCGCCGGTTCCACAGCATTCAACTCGACATGTGGTCAGATACGCCCGTCACGACGCCCGACGGCACATCCACCACGGCGCGCGCCTGGGCAGCGGAACTCGGACTGACCTATGCGCCTTCCATCGTGTTCTTCGACCGCCAGGGCGAGGAGGTCATGCGCATCGACGGCCTGCTGCGCACGTTCCACGTGCAATCCGTGTTCGATTACGTGCTGGAGGAAGCTTACGTGGAACAGCCGAGCTTCCAGCGCTACATTTCCGCGCGCGCCGACCGGCTGCGCGAGGAAGGCGTAGACGTCGACATCTGGAGCTACTGAGCCCGGTTTCCAGCGGACGATTCAGCGCTCGAGGCGTTGGACGCCGGACCCGGCGCCGACCAGCACCACGTCCGCGCCGCGCACTGCGAACAGCCCGTTCGTGACCACGCCCGGCACCTGGTTGAGGCGCGTCTCCAGCGCCTTCGGATCGGCGATGTGCAACCCGCGCACGTCGAGAATCACGTTGCCGTTGTCGGTGACGAAGCCGTCACGCAACGCCGGCTCGCCGCCTTCGGCCGCAAGGCGTCGCGACACCAGGGCGCGGGCCATGGGAATCACCTCGACCGGCAGCGGGAAACTGCCCAGAACGTCGACCGCCTTGCCGGCATCGACGATGCAGACGAAGCGACGGCTGGCGCCCGCGACGATC
Source organism: Gammaproteobacteria bacterium (assembly GCA_030429125.1). Classification (GTDB taxonomy): domain Bacteria; phylum Pseudomonadota; class Gammaproteobacteria; order Arenicellales; family CAJQKF01; genus BQJD01. The sequence continues at coordinate 10,875 of JAUIDF010000092.1, forward strand.
TTCTCCCGCGTCAATGCGCCACCGCCGCCCTTCACGAGGTTCAACCCGGGATCGAACTCGTCGGCGCCGTCCACGTAAACGGGCAGTTCGCCGCAATCGTTGAGATCCAGCACGCGAATGCCGTGGCTCGAAAGGCGATCCGCCGTGGCGTTGGAGCTGGCCACGGCACCGTCGATCGCCGGTCCCGAGCGTGCCAGCGCATCGATGAAGAAATTCGCCGTCGAACCGGTGCCGACGCCAATCACATCGCCGACTTCGATATAATCGAGCGCGGCCTCGGCCGCGGCCTTCTTCATAGCGTCAAGATTCACCTGGATACTCCGGGTAGTTCGTTGTGATCGAAGGCGTTTCTACCATGTTTTCGCGCCCGGCGCCGAGCTCTCGCGCCCAACGCCCATCATCCGAATCAATGCCGGAACAATACCTCAAGAAGATTCTCACTTCCCGCGTCTACGACGTGGCCCGCGAAACGCCGCTGGACCGCGCGCCCGCGCTCAGTCGCCGGCTGGGCCACCCGGTATGGCTGAAAAGGGAAGACGCCCAGGACGTCTTCTCGTTCAAGATCCGCGGCGCCTACAACAAGATGTCGAAGCTCGACCAGGACGTGCTCGCCCGCGGCGTCGTCGCCGCATCGGCGGGCAATCATGCCCAGGGCGTGGCCATGGCGGCCCAGCGCCTCAAGTGCGTGGCCACGATTTTCATGCCGGTGACCACCCCCGGCATCAAGGTCAACGCGGTGCGCAATCTCGCCGCGCGGGTGAAGCTGGTCGGCGACAGTTTCGACGAAACCAACGAGAAGGCGCGCGAGTTCTGCGACAAGCACGGCCAGACATTCATCCCGCCGTTCGACGATCCGGACATCATCGCCGGCCAGGGGACCATCGGCATGGAGCTGCTGAACCAGCACGGCGGCGAGATCGATTCCATCTTCGTGCCGGTCGGCGGCGGCGGCTTGATCGCGGGAATCGCCACCTACGTCAAGCAGTTGCGCCCCAGCATCCGCATCGTCGGCGTGGAGCCGGCCGACGCGGCCTCGATGACCGAGAGTCTCGCACGCGGACGGCGCGTGAACCTGGCCCACGTCGGCCAGTTCGCCGACGGCGTCGCGGTTCGTCGCGTCGGCAAGGAACCGTTTCGAATCTGCCGCCAGTGCGTCGACGAAATGGTGGTGGTATCCACCGACGAGATCTGCGCGGCGATCAAGGATATCTTCGAGGACACGCGATCGATCATGGAGGCGGCCGGCGCGC
>JAUIDF010000093.1 GCA_030429125.1 Gammaproteobacteria bacterium
AAGCACGTCGACGGACGTCAGTACCGACTCAATCTCTTCGATGGCGAACTGGTCAGCGCACGGGAACGTTTCCTGCCGTCGATCACCGGCGACGGTCGCGGCACGATTCGCGCACTGATCGAGGCTGCGAACGCCGAGCGGGATGCACGCGGCGCACCGAGGCTCACGGACGGCGAACGCATGGGACGATTCCTGGCGCGCCAGGGGCTGGATCTCGACAGCGTGCCGGCGGCGGGACGTGAAATAGGACTTGGCGCCGAAGGCAACCTGCTGATGGGAGGCCGCTCCCGTCGATTGCCGATTGAGTCCGTACCGAGGATGCTGGTCGATCGCCTGGCCGGTGCCGCGCGCTGCTGCGGCCTGCGCTGGGTCGGCGTCGATTTGATCGTCGACGACCTGTTTTCCCCAGGCGCCCACGAGCGTGGATACATCAACGAGCTGAACTCGGCGCCGGCACCCGCCGAGTTTCGTCCCGAGCGGACCCTCGACGAGTATCTCGACCCGGCCACCCGCGTGCTCCGTGCCTACTTCGACCTGCCATGAACCGCGCGACCGACGTCGACATCGACGACCTCGACATCGGCCTGCCCACGGCCAGCGCCATTGCCAACGTGTACTTCCAGGCCGCCGAGTCGCTGGGTCTCGACTTCCACATCCTGTCGAGCCGATACGCGGTGGGCGTGATCCGGCGCGCAGAACGCGAATTGATGATCTGCGATCGCTGGGTCGGTATCAACGACCTGACCTCGACCACCCTGTGCGCGAACAAGTACTACAGCGCACGGACCCTGAGCGAGGCGGGTGTCCCGGTGCCGGACTTCGACCTTGCGACGATCGGCGAACAGAGCGACGCGGCAGTGGCCGCGCGCGTGCTCGCCGACACCGCGCGTGGCCGCTATCCGGTCTGTATCAAGCCCGTGCAGGGCAGTCACGGTCGCAACGTGGTGCCCGATATCCGCGACGAGGAGGAACTGCTGCAGGTCATGTATCGGGATCGCGGAATCGGCCGCGGCGACACCCTCGTGGAAGCGCACATGGCGGGCCGGCACTACCGGGCAGTGGTCGCTTACGGCGAAGTCATCGGCTGCGTCGAGCGTACCCCGCCGGCGGTGATCGGCGACGGCGCCGGGACGCTGGCGTCCCTCGTTGCTGCGTACAACGAGGGACGCGGTCGCTACAGTCTCGCCCCGGCGTCGATGGGTCCCAGGCAGTTGTTCACCGTCGCGCGACGCGATCGGCTCGATTTGACGGACGTCGTCGAGGCGGGTCGCCGCGTCGTGCTGGACGAGCGCTGTAATCTCAAGGTGGGCGGAGACATTCACCACGTGGAGGTCGACGACATGGCGCCCCGCGTGCGTCGGCTCTGCGTCGAGGCGGCGGCGCTGTTCGATCTCGAATTCGCCGGTCTCGACCTGATCGGCGACGACCTGTCGCGCGACGACGGCCGTTGGTACGTCAACGAGGTCAACTCGCAGCCGGCCGCCCACGTGCCGGTGCCCACCATGACGAGGCAGGAGCGCCTGCAGTGGCCGCGCCGCCTGCTCGAGCACTATTTCTCCCGTTGACCGGCATGGGAGGAAGCCGTACAGCGGATGCCGATGCCTTTCATCCCGACATGATCGCGGTGACGCGCAACCGGTTCACCAACCAGTTCCTCGCCGCGGCCGACGGGCTGGGCCTCGAGTACCGACCGCTGTTTTCCGATCGCAACACCTGGGTGATCAGCGGGCGGGGCAGACGGCTCACGGTGCGCGCGGCCATCCTCGGCTGCAACGATCGCCTCGCGACGCGGTTCTCCTCGAACAAGTACCTGACGCACCTGCGCATGCAGCTGCACGGGATTCCCATGCCCGGGTTTTGCCGATTCATCGCCCGCGACGACCACGGCTGGGACATCGCGCGGCGCGAGGCGCGCGCCTTCGCGCGCGATCGCTACCCGGTGGTGGTCAAGTCCGTCCGCGGCAGCGGCGCAATGAACGTCTACGTGGATATCGAGGACGATGCCGAACTCGACTGGGCGCTCGGCATGCTCCGATCGGCCGGGGTGGAGGACTTCCTGGTCGAGTCGCAGCTGGGCGGCCGGCTGCACCGGATCCAGGTGTTCGATGGCGACATCATCGGCGTCGTCCACAAGCATCCGGGAACCGTCGTCGGCGACGGCGTGTCGACCATTCGGGAGCTGGTCGGCGTCGACGATGGCAGCCGAAAGTCCAGCGGCCAGGGTTGCGTGATATTCGGCAATCAAATCCTGAGGCACCTGGCCAGGTTCGGCCTGACCCCGGACAGCGTCCTGCCTTGCGGCGCGATCCGGACGCTGGCGGGGGAAATTTCGGGTCGCCTGGGCTGCCGCATCGAACCGCTGCCGGTGGAGCGTGTGCCGGCGAAGGCGAGGGCGCTGTTCCTTCGCGCTGCGGCGGCAAGTGGCCTGCGCTGGGTGGGGCTCGACTACTTCTGCGACGACATCACCGACCCGGCGCTCGCGCACTCGGGCGCATTCAACGAAATCAACTCGGCGCCGGTGCCCCGGGATTTCGAGCCTGGCATGACACGCGACCACTACCTCGGCAAGGCGACGCTCATCCTGTCGCGGTACTTCGAGCTGGCGCGGCCCGGGGAAGCGGCCGCATGACGGACCGTCCGGTGCCGCCGTCGACGAGGCACGGGCGCGTCGCGCCGCTGGGGTCGCCGTTGCCGGCCAGCGACGTGTTTCATCCCGATCAAATTGCCGTGACCGCGAACCGGTTCGCCAACCAGTACCTGGCGGCGGCCGCCCGGCTCGGTCTCGAGGCAGCGCCGACACCCGAGGCGGCCCGAACCTGGATGATCAGCGGCCATGGCCGTCGACTCGCCGTGCGTGCCGCGGTACTGGGCTGCAACAATCCCCTCGCCATCCGGACGGCCGCGGACAAGTACCTGACCCACCTCCGGCTGGCCTGCCACGATATCGCCATGCCCGCGTACACCTGCCTTCACGCGGGTAGTCGCCGGCAATGGGACGCGGCCATGGCCAAGGCCTGCCATTGGGCGCGCGACCGTTATCCTGTCGTGGTGAAATCGACGACCGGTTCCGGCGCGCAGAACGTGCATGCCGACATCGACGACGAGGAGGCGCTGTCTTCGGCGCTTCGCGCGCTTCGCGTCGCGCGGGTTGGCCGCTTCCTGGTCGAGTCGCAACAGCGCGGGACGCTGTACCGGGTCACCGTGTTCGACGGCGGGGTCGTCCGTGCGTTCGCCAAGTTTCCGGGCGCGGTGATCGGCGACGGTCGCGCCACTATTCGCGAGCTGGTGCGGGCCACCGGTGCCCGCCGTCGCGCCTGCGGCCTGTCGCCGATTCCGCTCGGGCGCCAGGTCGTTCGTCACCTGCAAAAGCGTGGCCTTGAACTGCAGAGCGTGCTGCCGGCCGGTACCCGGCAGACGTTGACGGCCGAAATCTCGGGCCGGCTTGGCTGCCGGCGCGAACCGGTCGCCTCCGATGCGCTGCCCGATGCCGCCCGCGCCCTGTTTCGGCGCGCCGCCCGCGCCAGCGGGCTGCGGTGGACCGGTTTCGACTACTTTTGCGAAGACATTACCGATCCCGCGAGCGCCCACCTCGGGACGTTCATCGAGCTCAATTCGGCGCCGACGCCAAACGAGTTCGTGCCGGGGATGACTCGAACCGACTACCTGGCCGTCGCCACCACCGTGCTGGCCAGGTACTTCGGCCTGGATCACGCCGAACGGGTCGCAACATGAGCCTGTTGCCGGCGTCGTGTGGTGTCACCGTCGGCTGCACGGGCCCGGCGACGTGAATTTGCCGTTGAACGCGCGTTGGCCCCGAATCGACCGGCGGGCGCGAACCCTTCGCAGGGCGGTCGGTGAGCGGCCGGTGGTCGGCATCACCGGCAGTTGCGCCAAGACCACGACCAAGCACCTGCTGACCCAGGCGCTGGATGGACCCTTCGTCGTCGCCGGTAACGTCGAGAGCTACAACATCATCGACGGCATTCGCGCCACCCTGGGACGCGTGAAGTCGGACACCGACTTCGTGGTGCAGGAGCTCAGCGCCGCCGGCCCCGGCAAGCTGGAGCCGTTGCTGTTGGCGCTGCTGCCGACCATCGGCGTCATCACGACCATCGCCGACGACCATCGTACCGCCTATGAGCGCCGCGAAGCGGTGCTGAAGGAGAAGTTCAAGCTCATCAGTACGCTGCCGGCGGACGGCACCGCCGTTCTCAACGCCGACGACCCGCTGCTGTGCGCCACGTTCGACCGGGTGACATGCCGTTTGCTGACGTTCGGCCGGTCGCCGCAGGCCGACTTCAGCGCCTCGGAGGTATCCGGCACGTGGCCGGACCGCCTCGGTTTCCGGCTCGCGCACGAGGGACGGCGCTACGAGGTCAGGACCAGGCTGCCGGGCGTCGTCTCGCTCACGGCGGCGCTTGCCGCCATTGCCACGGCGCACGCGCTCGGCGTGGACCTCGAGGCGTTTATCGAGCGCCTCGCCGGTGTCGAGCCGATGACGCGACGGATGCAGCCATGCGTGCGAGGCGATGGCGTCGTCGTCATCCGAGACGATTACAAGGCGGCGGGCTACATGCTCGAGGAGAGCGCCGCGTTTCTCGGCGCGGCGCGCGCCGGGCGGCGTGTGCTGGTGGTCGGCAAGGTGTCGGACGTCCGCAAGACCGGTCGCGCCTACCGTCGCCTGGCGCGGCAGTGCCGGACGCTCGGCGTCATCCTGATCGCCATCGGCGAGACCGGCCTGAAGGCGCTCAGGCGCGGCGACTACGGCTGGGACGACGGTGTCGCCGTACTACCGTCCGTGATCGAGGTCATCGACTACATGAACGCGAACCTGACAGCCGGCGACGTGGTGCTGCTCAAGTCCAGCGCGGCGGCGCACCTGGACCGGATCGTGCTTGCCGAAACGCAGTCGGTGCGCTGCCGGGCGGTGGCCTGCGGCGTCAAGCGTCGCTGCCACGACTGCCCGGAACTCCAGACCGACCGCGGCGCCGATTTCAGGCTTGATCCGGCCTGAGGGTCGCACGCTTTCACGGCGGTTGCCGTCACGGGTTCCCGTCGTCTCCGAACAGGTCGTCGAGGGTGCGCTGCGCCTGGTCCTTCTTCGCCTGGCTGGACTCGGCGCGAGACACAGGCTCGGTATCGTCGGCGGGCGCATGCCCGGCACCGAACAGCGCTTCGAGCGCCTGGCGATTGGCCTTCCCGGCAGGATCTTCGGCGGCAGCGAAGGCGTCATGGCGCTCGCGAAAGTACGTGCAGTGGTTGACGCGACCCTTGTCGACGACCTTGTCCGCGAGCTGGTGGGCACAGTCGCCCGTGTAGCGTGTATCGTAGTGACGGCACAGGCGACACACGTGCAGGTCGGCGCGGCACTGCGGGCATTGCGCCGAGCGCTCGATGGGCAGCACGATATCCTTGAGGTGGATGCCGCAATGCCAGCAGACGAAGGCGGAGGGATTGTTCCGCATGGCAGTACCCGGTGTCGGATCGCGCAATCGGAGTCGGCCCGCTCGGCGTCAGTGCCGCGCCGACCACTGACATGACCCAATGCCATGCCGCGTACGGTCGCGTCAATCCCCCGATCGACGCCCGCAGTCGGGGCAGTCGGGGTTGCGCTTGAGCTTCACCGACTGGAACTCCATGGACAGGACATCGACCAGCAGCAGGCGCCCGCACAGCACTTCACCGTTGCCGATGATCAACTTGATGGCTTCCGCCGCCTGGATGCACCCGACGATGCCGACCAGCGGTGCCATCACGCCCTCGGCGGCGCAGGTGGCGCCCTCGACGGAGGTATCGGGATACAGGCAACGATAGCAGGGGCTGTCGTCGCGCCGGGTGTCGAACGTGGACAGCTGCGCCTCCCAGCGGATCGCGGCCGCGGAGACCAGCGGCGTACGGTGGGCGAGACAAACGCGGTTCAGGGTGAAGCGGCTGGTGAAGTTGTCGGTGCAGTCCAGCACGACGTCCGCCGCCCTCACTGCCGAGTCGAGTTCTTCGTCGTCCAGTTCGTAATCCACGGCATCGACGCGTACTCGAGGATTGAGTGCGAGTAGGCGCTGCCGGGCCGACGATGCCTTGGATTCGCCAACGCTCGCCTCTGTGTGGACGATCTGGCGCTGCAGGTTGGATTCGTCGACGCGATCGAAGTCGCTGATCACGATGTGTCCGATGCCGGCGGCGGCCAGGTACAGGGCGGTCGGCGCGCCGAGGCCGCCCATGCCGATAATCAGCACGCGGCCGTCGAGCAGTTTCTGCTGGCCTTCCTCGCCGACCTGGGGCAGTCGGATCTGCCGGCTGTAACGCGTCCGCTGCGCGTCGTCCATGGCGCGTGTCACCCCTGTCCGATGATGGCCGTGGATCGAGGCTTCGGCTTGTGCGCGCGCCGGTGTCCCGAATGACGCAGTCGCCAGCCGAGCAGCAACGCCAGGATCGCGGCGTAGACGAGGGGCTCGACGAGGTCCGCCTTGACGAGCCAGACGAAGTGCAGCACCGCCGCGACGGCGGCCGGGTACGCGAGCCGATGCAGCCGCTGCCAGTTCCTGCCGCCCAGGCGGCGCATCATGCCGTCGGTCGAGGTGGCCGCCAGCGGCACGCAGAGGATGAGGCAGGTGAAGCCGGCGATGATGTAGGTGCGTTCGGTCAGGTCGGCGACGATTTCCGGCCAGAAGAAAAACCGGTCGAGTACCAGGTACACGCTGAAGTGCATGATCATGTAGGCGAAGGCGAACAGGCCCAGCATGCGCCGCAAGCGGATCAGCTTGTTCCAGCCCGTAACCTTGCGCAGCGGTGTGATGGCGAGTGTCACCAGCAGCAGGCGCAGGGCCCACTGGCCGGTGCCGTGAGTCAACTCGTCGACCGGCTCGACCAGGCGGCCGGTGAAAAGTTCGAACAGCATGAACGCGGCCGGCAGACACAGCGCCACGAACAGCAGGGATTTGATCGTTCGGATGCGAACCTCACCGAACAGGTCAATGTTCGTTCCCGGCAACACCATCGATCGCTCGTACCTCTAGTACAGGTTCTTCGGGTCCATGCCATTGTAAAGCGACGCCACCTGTTCCGCATAGCCGTTGAAGGGCAGCGTGTCGCGGCGCAGGATCTCGCCGACCCGGCGCTCCTTGGCCTGGCTCCATCGCGGGTGGTCCACCTCGGGATTGACGTTGGCGTAGAACCCGTATTCGTTGGGCGCCTGCTGCTGCCAGGAGTTCAGCGGCTGCTTTTCCACCAGGCGAATACTGACGATCGACTTGATGCTCTTGAACCCGTACTTCCACGGTACCACCAATCGGATCGGCGCGCCGTTCTGGTTCGGCAGGACCTTGCCGTACAACCCGGTGGAGAGCAGGGTCAGGGGATTCATGGCCTCGTCCATTCGAAGTCCCTCGACGTAGGGCCAATCCAGCACGTAGCCGAACAGCCCCCGCCGCTGACCCGGCATCTGGTCGGGGTCGTGCAGCGTGCGGAACTCGACATACCTGGCGTTCATGGTCGGCTCGACCTTGTCGAGCAGCGCCGACAGAGGGAATCCCACCCAGGGTACGACCATGGACCACGCCTCCACGCAGCGAAGCCGATAGATGCGCTCCTCCATGTCGAAGTCGGCCAGCAGATCCTCGATGCCGATGGTCATCGGGTTCCGGCATTCGCCCTCGATGGCGATTTCCCAGGGGCGCGTCTGCATTTGCTGTGCCAGTTCTTTCGGACTGTCCTTGTCGAGCCCGAACTCGTAGAAGTTGTTGTAGCTCGCGATGGAGTCGAACGGCGTCAGTTCCTCGTCCGTGGAAAAACGGCTGGCGCCGAGATCGGTGAATTGCTCGCCATCGAGCGTCGCGGCGGCGGCGTGAAGACCGGGCACCAGCGTTCCCGCGGCGAGGGCGAAGCCCGACTGGATGAAACGCCGTCGTTGCCGGTACAGGGCTTCGGGCGTGACCTCGTTCTCGGTCAGGTCGGGTTTTCTGCGAATCAGCATGTCGTCAACCTCGATGGGTCTGGCGGGATCAGGCGCCTGTCATTCGAAACCGGGTGATCATCCCGTCGACCAGCCATTGCTTGAGAAGTTCCACTGCGCGCATCGGTGCATTCTGCTCGTCGATCCACTCCGTGAGCCCGGCGCAGAGGTCGGCAAAGGGAGCACCCTCGCGCGCGGCGTCGAGGGCGAGGGCCTCGTCCACGTCCAGGCTGCGGTAATGGACCCGCAGGGCCATCCGCCAGAACGTCCATGCCCGCGGCGCGTCGCGCGGTTCGGGTGCGTCGACGGATTCCCCGGCAACCAGTCGGCCGCGCATCGGCGGCGTATCGTACAGGAGATCGAGACGCTGTAACGACGGATGAAAATCGAACACCAGTGCGCCCCATTGCCCGGGGCTCACCGACGCCAGTTCATCCGCCGTGATGCTTGCAGTGTCCGCGGCATCGAAGGCGAGTCCCATGGCCCAGTCCGTGCGCGCCATCTCGATCAGCAGCGTGCGGCTTTCGGTGTCGATGCACTGCTCGACAAAGTCGGCTAACCCGCCGCCGTACCATCTTGCCGAGCGATACGTCGATGGCGTCGCCTCCACGTAGCGCCGGGCCAGGGTGGCGAAGCGATCGGTGCCGAGAAGAACGTGCAGGCCGGGATAATTTTCCTGCAGCACCTCGATCAGCCGCAGGCGATACGCTTGCGAGTAAATGTCGACACGACGCCTTGCATCCACGCGTGCGGTCGAGACGATGTCTTGTTCGAACGCCGTGTCGCCGTCGAGCACGGCCGACTGAAATCCCGCCTGCAATCGTGCCAGGTCGCTCATGCGGCCAGGTGCTCGAGGATCGGTCGGGCGATATCCCTCGCGCGTTGAAGCTCTGCCAGCACGTTCGCGAGCGGCGGGATGTCCGCGTCTCGCTCGATCATCGTCGACACGTGTCCGAACCGGCGAACGGCGGACTCGTAGAGATTCCACACCGGGTCGATGACCGGGTGATCGTGGGTGTCGACGATGTAATCGCCGGCGTTGAAGTGACCGGCGAGATGGAACTGGTACACGCGCGCCGGATCCATGGCGTCGAGGTAGTGGGCGGGATCGAACTCGTGATTGAAGGCGCTGACGTAGATGTTGTTGACGTCTAGCAGGATGCCGCAATCCGCTTCCTCGGCGATCGCGGCGATGAACTCCCATTCGCTCATCACCGACTGGCGGTAGGTGACGTAACTCGACAGGTTCTCGATCAGCATGCGACGACCGACGAAATCCTGGATATCGCGTACGCGTCCCGCCACGTGGCGTACCGAATCGTCGTTGTAAGGAAGCGGCATCAGGTCGTGCAGGTTGCGTTGTTCCACGCCCGTCCAGCACAGGTGATCGGAGAACCAGGGAACGTCGAGACGCTCGGCGAGCACCTTGACCTGCCTGACGTAGCCCCAGTCGACGGGGTCGGTGCTGCCGACCGACATGGAAACCCCGTGCATGACCATGGGATAGCGTTCGCGAATACGGTACAGGAAGTCGAGCGGCTTGCCGCCGTCTACGAGGTAATTCTCGGTGATGACCTCGAACCAGTCGACGTCGGGCTCGGACTCGAGAATCTCTGTGTAGTGTTCAGCGCGTAGTCCCAGGCCGAAGCCGAGAAACGGTTTGTCAGCGGAATCGTTCATTGCAATGGTTGTCCCGCGTCGGATCGTCGCCTGTGTCCGCCGATCCGGGACGATGGTCTGATGTCATTCTAGTCGATCCAACGACGCAATGAAAAACGCCGGATGCGCGATGCACCCGGCGTTTCTTCGCCTGTGCAGGCGGACCGGTTTAACCGACCTCGCCGCCCAGCTGCTCGCAAGTCTCCTTGCTGACAGCGACGAAGCCCTGGCCCTTGCAGGAATTCTGTCCCTTGCAGGAGCTGTTGGCGGTCTTGCAGCTTGAATGGCCCTTGCACGCATTCACGCCCATGCAATGAACATCCTCGGCCGCCGTGGCGGTGGACATCGGGGCCGCGAGCGCGAACATACCGGCGGCGGCGGTGGCGATGGCGAGTCCGGTAGCCTTCTTGACGCTAGTCATGATCTCTCTCCTATATGGAAAATCGGTATTCAGGTATCGCCGACGAATCGGGCGGTCCGACCGGACGGGTCTTGCCACGGCCGGCAATCGTTGTGACCGCGGGCAATCGGCAAAGTTTCGGCCGAACATAAAAAAATGCCTCTCGTCGGCGATCTCGCCCCGGCATCAGGTCGGCGGCATGCAGTGCTCGAAGACGAGGTAGCCGCTGTTCGACATGCCCAGCGCCCGGTATACGTCCTGCGCCACCGCGTTTTCGTGCTCGACGTAAAGTCGTATCCCGCAGACGCCGCCGCGGTTGAGGGCGCGCGAGAGTACGTCCCCGTAGAGCTGGCGATAGATGCCCTTGCCACGATGATCGGGTGTCACGTAGACACTCTGGATCCACCAGAACATGCCGTTGCGCCAATCGCTCCATTCGTTGGTGATCATCAGGCAGCCGACGGTTTCCCCGTCGACCTTCGCCACCAGGTAGAAGCCGAGTTCGGGATTGTCGATCACGGCGGTGACGCCGTGCCTCACGCGCTCCGGGTCCAGCGACAGGGACTCGGTTTCCTCGGCCATGGCGATGTTGAAACGGCTGATGGCATCGATTTCATCGCCGGATCCGAGGCGAATCTGTGCGGGACCGGCGGCATTTTCTGTTGAACGACTCATTTCGTGATCCGAAAGCGGTGACAAGGGGCAGTATCCGGGTCGATTCTATAAAATATCCGGTCAGAACGAGAATTCGAGCTTCCGCGGCGCCAGCCGGCGCGACCATTTACCTTCCAACGCATCGAGCGAGACCGCCATGAATGACAAGCACGCCACGGTAAAAAACGTTGCCTTCGTCGGCCTGGGCACCATGGGCTATCCCATGGCCGGACACCTGGCCGCCAAGGGATTCGAAGTAACCGTCTACAACCGAACATCGGCGAGGGCCGAGCAATGGAGCCGCGAGCACGGCGGTCGCGCCGCGGCCACGCCGGCCGAGGCGGCGAAGGACGCCGGGATCGTATTCGTCTGCGTGGGTAACGACGACGACGTACGCCAGGTGACAGTAAGCGACGACGGCGCGTTGTCGGCGATGAGCGAGGGGTGCATCCTCGTCGATCACACGACCGCATCGGCGGATCTCGCGCGCGAACTTGCCGCGGCGGCGAACGCGAAAGGCATCGGCTTTCTCGACGCGCCCGTGTCCGGTGGACAGGCGGGCGCGGAAAACGGCGTGCTGACCATCATGGTAGGCGGCGAGCAGTCGCACTATGACGCGGCCGAGCCGGTGATGGACAGCTATGCGCGGTCGGTTCGCCTGATGGGCGAGACCGGCGCCGGACAGCTCACGAAGATGGTCAACCAGATCTGTATTGCCGGCCTGTTGCAAGGTTTGTCAGAGGGCATCAATTTTGCGCAGTGCGCCGGGCTCGACGTGGAGGCGGTGCTGGAAGTCATCAGCAAGGGCGCCGCACAGTCCTGGCAGATGGAGAATCGCGGAACCACCATGGCAGCAGACCAGTTCGAATTCGGCTTCGCGGTGAACTGGATGCGCAAGGATCTCGGACTCTGCCTCGAGGAGACGAAAAACAACAAGGCGTTGTTACCGGTGACCGCCCTCGTCGACCAGTTCTACGCGAAAATCCAGCAGCGCGGAGGCGGTCGCTGGGACACGTCGAGCCTGATCCGCCTGTTGAACAGTTGACCGGGGATTCATCGCGCAGTGCCCCGTAGGTCGGATTGGACAGCGCGAAGCGCGGGCGTAATCCGACGCGGGATTGCCGGGAATCATCGCCCGTTCCTCGTCGGATTACGGCTTCGCCTAATCCGACCTACGGAAACTTCAATCCGCGGCGCCCGGTAGTTCCTCGTCGGATGACGGCTTCGCCTAATCCGACCTACGGAAATTTCAATCCGCGGCGCCCGGTAGGTCGGATTAGCCAGCGCGAAGCGCGGGCGTAATCCGACGCGGCGCTGAACGAAATCATCGCCCGTCAATCGTCGGATGACGGCTTCGCCTGATCCGACCTACGGAAACTTCAATCCGCGGCGCCCGGTAGGTCGGATTAGCCAGCGCGAAGCGCGGGCGTAATCCGACGCGGCGCTGAACGAAAT
>JAUIDF010000094.1 GCA_030429125.1 Gammaproteobacteria bacterium
AGCGAAAGAAATCCGTGCGCCAGAAGCTCAATGTCATCGATCTCGAATTCCGCGGCAAGAACGTCCTGCTGGTCGACGACAGCATCGTGCGCGGCACCACCTCCCAGCAGATCATCCAGATGGCCCGAGATGCCGGTGCGAAGAAAGTCTACTTCGCCTCAGCCGCGCCCCCGGTGCGTTTCCCCAACGTCTACGGAATCGACATGCCGACCACCGGCGAGCTGGTCGGCAGCGGTCGCGATACCGAGGAAATCTGCCGCCAGATCGGCGCCGACCGCGTCTTCTACCAGGAACTCGGCGACCTCGAGGACGCGGTGCGCGAGGGCAATCCGCGCATCGATGGCTTCGACGCCTCGTGTTTCAGCGGCCACTACATTACCGGCGATGTCTCGGCCGAGTACCTCGAGCGGATCGAGATGGTGCGCGGCAGCCGGGCCGGGGAGGGCTCGGTGAGCGAACTCGATTCCACCGATCTCAGCGAACTCCAGTAGAGCGGTTCGCGGGGCCGGGTCCCGGCGTGGTCCGCGAGTCCGGTCGATCGGTGTTCCCGGCGATGCAATCCATCGCCATACGGGGTCGGCCGGCACGGCTCGATCCGGGCCGCCTTCAGCTCCCGCGCAACGGCACGACGTGCGCACTGCCGGCCAGCGTATAGCGGATCGCATCGTCGGTCACCGTCAGCGTGTTCTGACCGTCGAACCAGTCGCCGAGCACGATGCGGATGGCCTGCCGGCCACCGGCGACATGATGGTGCACGGCCGGTCGATGGGTATGGCCGTGGATCATGTGGCGAACGCCGTGCGATGCCATGGCGCGTTCCACCGCGGCATCGTTCACGTCCATGATCTCGGGGGACTTGGTGGACTTCTCCGACTCGCTGCGCGAGCGGGCCTCGGACGCGAAGGCAAAGCGCTCCTCGACATCGCGGGCGAGAAATTTCCGCTGCCACGCGGCGTCATGCACCATGGCCCGAAACCGCTGGTGTTCGACATCATCGGTGCAGTAGGCATCACCGTGGCTGAGCAATACCGGCGTGCCGTCGACATCGAGTAGGCACGGGTCGGATAGCAGTCGGCAGCCGACCCGGCCGCACCACGCCTCGCCGACGAGGAAGTCGCGGTTGCCGTGCATGAAGAATCCGCGGCACCCGGTGTGGGCGAAAAATCCGGCCAGCATGGCCTCGACGCCGGCGTGGCCGCATCGGGCGGCGGCGTCGTCGCCGATCCAGAACTCGAACAGGTCGCCGAGGATGAACAGCGTGTCGAGCCGCGTCGCCTCCGCCTCGAGAAACGACGCCAGGCGCGCTTCGATGTCGGGTCGGCCCGGCGAAAGATGAAGATCCGAGATGAAACCGGCGCGGGCGCCGCGCTCGAGGCGGACGGTCGGTGCGGTGCTGTCGGTCATGTCTCGAAGGCCCGGGTCGCGGCGGCGTGAATCGGGGCGGGCCGGTGGCGGCCCGCCGTTCGCTGATTGTAACGTTCGCCACCGCGGCGGTGGCGTGCCGTCGTCGTCCGAACCGCTCGTCCCGGCAGGGAATTTACCTTGCCGGCAGGGGGCGTTTATACTATCCCGTTCGACTCGGCCCGGCTTCTGGCGGGCCTATCTCCATAGAATCTCGAGGTGAACCGTGGAACTGACTGGTGCGGACATACTGGTGCGGTGCCTCCAGGACGAGGGTATTGAACATATCTTCGGCTATCCTGGCGGCGCGGCGTTGCACATTTACGATGCGCTGTACAAGCAGGACGTCGTAAAGCACGTACTGGTCCGTCACGAACAGGGCGCCGCGCACGCGGCCGACGGGTATGCGCGCGCCACCGGTAAGCCCGGCGTGGTGCTCGTCACCTCGGGGCCCGGCGTCACCAACACGGTCACCGGCATAGCCACCGCCTACATGGATTCCATTCCCATGGTGGTGATTTCCGGCCAAGTGCCGACCTCCGTCATCGGCGACGACGCCTTCCAGGAGGTCGACGCCGTGGGGATCACGCGCCCCTGCGTGAAGCACAACTTCCTGATCAAGGACGTGCGCGATCTCGCCACGACCATGAAGAAGGCATTCCACATCGCCACCACCGGTCGTCCCGGGCCGGTGGTGGTGGACGTGCCCAAGGACGTCACCGCCGCGGTGACCGAGTACTACTACCCGGAAGCGATCGAGATGCGCTCCTATGCGCCGTCCCGGCGTGGACATCCCAAGCAGGTGGCGCGGGCCGCGGAATTGCTCGCCAGCGCCAGGCGGCCGATCATCTATTCCGGCGGCGGCGTCGTCAGCGGCGCCGCCCACGCAGAGCTGACCGAGCTGGTGCGATATCTCGGCTATCCCTGCACCAACACGTTGATGGGGCTGGGCGCCTTCCCGGCGGATGATCCGCTGTTCATCGGCATGCTGGGCATGCACGGTACCTACGAGGCCAACCTGTGCATGCACGAGTGCGACGTCATGCTCGCCGTCGGCGCGCGCTTCGATGACCGCATTACCGGCGATGTGAAGAAGTTCGCTCCCCATGCACGGATCATCCACATCGACGTCGATCCCGCTTCCATCGGCAAGGTCGTCGCGGCGGAGATTCCGATCGTCGGCCAGGCGGCGCCGGTGCTGCACGACCTGCTCGAAGCGCTCAAGCGCAGCGGCGCGAAGCCCGACGGCGAGGCGTTGGCCGCCTGGTGGAAGCAGATCAACGAGTGGCGCGGTATCAAGTGCCTGGAGTACGACCGCGACGTCACCGACGTCATCAAGCCGCAGTTCGTCATCGAGAAGCTGTACGAGCTGACCGGCGGTGATGCCTACGTGACCTCGGACGTCGGCCAGCACCAGATGTGGGCTGCGCAGTACTACAAGTTCACCAAGCCGTTGCGCTGGATCAATTCCGGCGGTCTCGGCACCATGGGCTTCGGCCTGCCGGCGGCCATGGGCGTAAAGCTTGCCCATCCGGATGCCACCGTGGCCTGCGTTACCGGCGAAGCCAGCATCCTGATGTGTATCCAGGAGCTGGCCACGTGCAAGCAGTACGACCTGCCGGTGAAGATCGTGAACCTGAACAACCGCTATCTCGGCATGGTGCGCCAGTGGCAGGAATTCTTCTACGACCGGCGTTATTCGCATTCCTACATGGACGCGCTGCCGGACTTCGTGAAGATGTCGGAGAGTTTCGGTCACAAGGGCATGCGAATCGAGAAGCCGGGCGACGTCGAGGGCGCGCTGCGCGAGGCGCTGGCCGACAAGGACGGGTTGTACTTCCTCGACTTCGTTACCGATCAGACCGAGAACGTCTACCCGATGATCGCGGCCGGGAAGGGCCACCACGAGATGGCGCTCAAGCCCGCCAGCAATGTGACCGAGAACGTCGCCGAGCGGGAGCTCGCCTGAGCATGAGACACATCCTGTCCCTGTTGCTGGAAAACGAAGCCGGCGCACTTTCCCGTGTCGCCGGGCTGTTCTCGGCGCGAGGCTACAACATCGAATCGCTGACTGTCGCGCCCACCGAGGACGTCACCCTCTCGCGCCTCACGCTGGTGACCACCGGGTCTGACGAAGTCATCGAACAGATCACCAAGCAACTCAACAAGCTCGTGGACGTGGTCAAGCTCATGGATCTCACCGAGGGCGCGCACATCGAGCGTGAACTCATGCTCGTCAAGGTGGTTGCGCGCGATGCCCAGCGCGACGAGGTCAAGCGACTGGTCGATATTTTTCGCGGTCGCATTATCGACGTTACCAACGACACCTATACCATCGAGCTGACCGGCAGCGGCGACAAGATCGACGCCTTCATCGAGGCGCTGTCGGTGACGGAGATCATCGAGGTGGTCCGGTCGGGCGTATCCGGCATCGCACGCGGCACCCGCGCCCTCAAGCTCTAGAATTTACTATCGACGAATCCGAAGGGGTATTTTTCATGAAAGTTTTTTACGACAACGATGCCGACCTGTCGATCATTCGCGGCAAGACGGTCGCCATCATCGGCTATGGCTCGCAGGGCCACGCCCACGCCAACAACCTGAAGGACAGCGGCGTGAACGTCATCGTCGGCCTGCGCGAAGGTTCCGGTTCGGCGGCGAAGGCCGAGAAGGCGGGCTTCACCGTCAAGCCGGTGGCCGAGGCGGCGGCCGAGGCCGACGTGGTCATGATCCTGGTGCCGGACGAATTGCAGTCGAAGATCTACGACGCCGAGATTCGCGACAACATGAAGGACGGCGCGGCGCTCGCCTTCGCGCATGGCTTCAACATCCATTTCGGCTACATCACGCCGCGCGAGGACATGGACGTGTTCATGGTGGCGCCGAAGGGGCCCGGTCATCTCGTGCGCAGCGAGTACGAGAAGGGGCGCGGGGTGCCGTGCTTGATCGCCGTCGGGCAGGACCCCTCGGGCGACACGAAGGACGTCGCGCTCGCGTACGCCAGCATGATCGGCGGAGGCCGCGCCGCGATCATCGAGACGACGTTCCGCGAGGAGACCGAGACCGACCTCTTCGGTGAGCAGAGCGTTCTCTGCGGCGGACTGACGGAGCTGATCCGCGCGGGCTACGAGACTCTCGTCGAGGCGGGCTATGCGCCGGAGATGGCTTACTTCGAGTGCCTGCACGAACTCAAGCTGATCGTCGACCTGATGTACGAGGGCGGCATCGCCAACATGCGCTACTCGATCTCGAACACGGCAGAGTTCGGCGACATGACGCGTGGACCGCGCATCGTCAACGAGCAGACCAAGGCGGAGATGCGCAAGATCCTGCAGGAGATCCAGTCCGGCGACTTCGCGAAGGAATGGATGGACGAAAACGCCACCGGCGGCAAGCGCTTCCCGGAATTGCGCGAACAGGCGGCGAAGCATGGCATCGAGGAAGTCGGTGCCAAGCTGCGCGGCATGATGCCCTGGATCGAGGCGTCGAAGATCGTCGACAAGTCGGTCAATTGATTTCGACCTTCCCGTGAGGGGGTGAGCGGTTGAAGCATCCCGTCATCGCCAGGGAAGGCTGGTTGTTCGTGCTGGTTGCATTCGGCGTCGCCGTGGTGGTGACGCTGGCGGCGTCCTGGGCATGGTCGATACCGTTCTGGCTGCTGTTCGCGTTCGTACTGCAGTTTTTTCGGGATCCGCCGCGTGTCATTCCCGCCGAACCGGGCGCGGTGCTGGCGCCGGCACACGGCAAGGTGGTGTCCATCGGCGAAGTCGACGATCCCTACCTCAAGCGCCGTGCGTGCCGGATCAGCATTTTCATGAACGTGTTCTCCATTCATTCCAACCGGACACCGGTTGGTGGCGTGGTGCGCGGTCGCTGGTACTACCCGGGACGATTCTTCAACGCCGCGCTGGACAAGGCCTCTCTTCAGAACGAGCGCAATGCCCTTTGGATCCGCACCGCCGGCGGTGTCGACGTGGTGGCGGTGCAGGTGGCCGGACTCATCGCACGACGCATCCTGTGCTACGTCGAAAAGGGTGATCCGGTGTCGGGGGGCGAGCGCTACGGATTCATTCGCTTCGGCTCGCGCGTCGACGTCTACCTGCCAACCGGTGTCGACGTGAACGTCAAGCTCGGCGAGTGGGTTCAGCCGGGCACCGCCGTCATCGCCCGCATGAACCCGTCGCCCGCTGTCGTCGAACCGGAGGCCGTCGCCACCGAGGAGCCGTCATGACCGAGAATCACGTCGATCGCCGCCGAAAGGGCATCTACGTATTGCCCTCGCTGGTCACCACGGCGAGCCTGTTCGTGGGTTTTTTCGCCATCGTGCAGGCCACCCTGGGCCGATATGAAGCGGCCGCCGTCGCCATCTACGTGTCCATGATCCTCGATGGCCTCGACGGCCGTATAGCCCGCTGGACCAACACCGCCAGCGATTTCGGCAAGGAGTACGACAGCCTCGTCGATGTCATTGCATTCGGCCTGACACCCGCGCTGGTCATGTTCGAGTGGTCGCTGTCGGCCTACGGCAAGATCGGCTGGTTGAGCGCCTTCCTGTTCGTGGCCTGCACCGCGCTTCGACTGGCGCGCTTCAATTCCGTCGAGGTCAAGGACAAGGGCTACTTCCAGGGTCTGCCATGCCCCGCCGCGGCCGCCTTCGTCGCCGGTTGGGTGTGGACCATGGCCGACTTCGACGTGCAGGGCACCAGCCTCGGCGTGGTGAGCCTGCCGATCATGGTGCTGTCGGCGCTGGCCATGGTGTCCAACCTGCCTTACAAGAGCTTCAAGGACTTCGATCCGAAAAACCGCGTGCCCTTCGTCGCGCTGGTGTTGCTGATCGTTCCCTTCGTGCTGATTTCCTTTGATCCGCCGCGCGTCCTGTTCCTGCTCTTCCTCGCCTACCTCGTGTCGGGCCCGGTCATCTGGCTCAGGCGCCGGCGCGCCGCGCCGGCGGCGGCCGACACCCGGACCGACATCGTCGATGAAGACGATACCGTGGACGTCGACCATGCCGTCGACGCCATCGACGACGCCGTGGACAACGGTTCCAGCAGCGCCGGGGACACGCACAGGTCGTAGGCGATGCTCGCGACGGCGTCGCGCCCGGGGTTAAAATGGCATCGCAGTCCACCGGCAGTGAGCCGAATCGACGGTCGTCCATGACCGAGGGCAACGACCCATGAAAGAACACCTGATCGTCTTCGACACCACCCTGCGCGACGGTGAGCAGAGTCCCGGCGCGTCGATGACCGCGGACGAGAAGATCCGCATCGCACGCCTGCTCGAGCGCATGCGCGTGGACGTGATCGAGGCGGGATTTCCCGCGGCGAGCCCGGGCGACTTCGACGCCGTTCGACAGGTGGCCGCGCAGATCACCGAGTCCCGCGTGTGCGGCCTGGCGCGCGCGAACGACGCCGATGTCCGGCGCGCCGCGGAGGCGGTCAAGCCGGCGCGGGCCAGTCGCATTCATACCTTCATCGCCACGTCGCCCATTCACATGCGCGAGAAGCTGCGCATGCAACCGGAACAGGTGATCGAGCGGGCGGTGGCGGCGGTGAAACTGGCGCGACAGTTTACCGACGACGTGGAATTCTCTCCCGAGGATGCCGGCCGTTCCGAGTTCGAGTTCCTGTGCCGCATACTCGAGCAGGTCATCGATGCCGGCGCCACCACCATCAACATCCCGGACACCGTGGGCTATACACTGCCCACCCAGTTCGGCGAAACCATTGCGCGACTGCGTGCCACGGTGCCCAACGCCGACAAGGCCGTGTTCTCGGTCCACTGTCACAACGACCTCGGACTGGCGGTGGCGAATTCGCTGTCGGCGGTGCTCAACGGCGCGCGGCAGGTGGAGTGCACCATCAACGGTCTCGGCGAGCGCGCGGGCAATGCCTCGCTGGAGGAGATCGTCATGGCAGTGCGAACGCGCCAGGACGTATTCGAGTGCGATACCGGCATCGACACGACCCAGATCGTGCCGATCAGCCGCCTGGTGTCCAACGTCACCGGTTTCCCGGTCCAGCCCAACAAGGCCATCGTCGGCGCCAATGCGTTCTCGCACGAGGCTGGCATTCACCAGGACGGCGTCATCAAGAACCGGGAAACCTACGAGATCATGCGCGCCGAGGACGTCGGCTGGCACGCCAACCGGATGGTACTCGGCAAGCATTCCGGCCGTAACGCGGTACGCGAGCGCCTGAAGGCGCTCGGCATCGAGTTCACCTCGGAAGAGGAGCTGAACCGGACATTCGCCCGATTCAAGGAGCTCGCCGACAAGAAGCACGAGATCTTCGACGACGACCTGCAGGCCCTGGTGACCGACGCCGCCAGTGCCGAACGCCACGAGCGGTTCCGGCTGGTGAGCGTCGGCGCTTCGGCGCAAACCGGCGAAGCACCCGATGCCGAGGTCACCCTGGTGGTCGACGGGGGCGAGGTGCATGCGCGCGCCACCGGCAGCGGCATGGTGGACGCCACCTTCCGCGCCATCGAGTCGTTGGTCGCGTCCGGCAGCGAGCTCACGCTGTACTCTGTCAACGCCATTACCAGCGGCAGCGATGCCCAGGGCGAGGTCAGCGTCAGGCTGTCCCGCGACGGACGCATCGTCAACGGCCACGGAGCCGATACCGACATCGTCATTGCGTCCGCCAAGGCTTACATCGACGCGCTGAATGGTTTTGCCGAAACCGGTGAGCGCAAGCACCCGCAGGCCGGCGTCGCGGTATGAGCGCGATGAGTCGCGCCTGGCACCGCGCGAGTGGGCGGTGAGTTCGACCCGGTCGCAACGACTGGCGGCGATGGGGATTACCGAGTGGCGCCGGCGTTCGTCGCCCGCGGCCCCGGGCGGGGAAGGTGCCGCGCCTCGGCCGGTGATACAGCCGGCGGTCCAGGATCCGGTCGAACCGGTCGCGACCGACGACGCACCGGCCGCGCCGGACGTCCATGCCCCGCCGCCGGCGGCTCGCGTCAGCCTCGAGGCGCTCGAGCAGGAAGTCGCCCGCTGCACGAAGTGCGTGCTCGCCGGCGGCCGTACGCACACGGTCTTCGGCACCGGTAACGGACACGCTGACTGGATGATCATCGGCGAGGCGCCGGGCGCCGAGGAAGATCGGCAGGGACTGCCGTTCGTCGGCCGCGCGGGCCAGTTGCTCAACGCCATGATCGCCGCGCTCGGCATGCGCCGAGAGGACGTCTACATTGCCAACGTGCTCAAGTGCCGGCCACCAAACAACCGCGATCCGCTCGGCGACGAAGTCGCACGGTGCTCGCCCTACCTGCGCGAGCAGATACGCCATGTGCGACCGAAGATCATCCTCGCCCTGGGTCGCTTCGCGGCGCAGGCGCTGCTCGAATCCACCGCGCCCATCAGCCGGCTTCGCGGCAAGCCCCATCGCTACGGCGAGTTCGATACACCGCTGGTCGTGAGTTACCACCCCGCCTACCTGCTGCGCAGCCCGCTGGAGAAGCGCAAGGCGTGGCAGGACCTGCAATTGGCGCGCCGCACGCTGGATGAATCGAACGGCTGACCGGCGCGTCGACGGTCCGGCGCGACTGCGGCCGATGAACGTGTCGGACGTCGGCGCCGTGGCGCGCATCGAGGCGCTTTCCTCGCCCGCGCCTTGGAGCCGTGATCTGTTCCACGGCTGTCTGCGGCCCGACTACCTGTGCCGGCTGATCGAGCAGGAAGGCGTCGTCACCGGATTCGCGGTGGCCAACCACGCCGCCGGTGAAGGCCACCTGCTGAACATTGCCGTCGATCCCGGCTGGCGCGAGCGCGGCCATGGCCGGCGTTTACTGGCGCACATGATGGCATTGCTCTCGCGTCGATCCGTCACGTCGGTGTTCCTGGAGGTCCGTCGATCCAATCAGCGCGCGATCGCGCTCTATCGGCGTTTCGGCTTCGACATCATCGGCACGCGTCGGGACTACTATGCCAGTGGCCACGGCCGCGAGGACGCGCTGACCATGCGCCGGGCGCTGGATGGTTGCGAGGCGCCTGGGGTCGCGGATGGGTAGTGGCCCGGGACCGCTTCGAACGACTCGATCGCGGCGAACTTTCGGCCCCTGTTCGCCGAGACGGCGTTGTCTTTCGTCGTCATGGACCCACCATAAAGTCCGCGAAATCCCGCTCGCACGGCGTCGCCTGAACAGGCCCTAATCGGGCACGATTCTCAAGACCTGCCCGAGGTTGAGGGTGCTGTTCAGGGCGATCCGGTTCCAGCGGGCGATGGCCGATGCGCTCACGCGGTACCGCGCCGCCAGGGCCGACAGCGTGTCGCCCGCCTCGACGCGATGAACGAGCGGTTCGCTGGCCGGCGACGCTGCCGGGCGTGGCAGGTTGATGCGTTGCCCCGGCGCCAGGTCGGCGTCGATCCCTGGGTTGGCATGGCTGATGGCCGCCAGCGACAAGCCATGTTCGCGCGCGATGCGCCACAGGCTGTCGCCGGGGCGGACGACGTGGACGCGTCCGTTTCGTGGCGCCGTGGCGCGTATGGCGGGCGCGACCGATGCCAGGGCGTCGAAGGCGCCGGCGCAATCCTTCGGTACGCGAACGCGATGCGGTCCGCCGGGTGGCGTGGCCCGGCGTATCTGGCCGGCGTTGATCTGCGAAACCAGGCCGGCCTCGATGCGACAAGTGGCGGCGACTTCCTCGTGTCGAAGCTGCCGGGGCGAGTCGGGACGAACGAAACGGATCTCGTCGTCGAGGTCGGGAAGCGTAACGCCGTACTTCGATGGATTCGCCACCACGTTGCGCAGGGCGATGAGCTTGGGTACGAAGTGGCGCGTTTCGCGCGGCAGGTTGAGGAAGCGGAACGTGGCCGGACGGCCGCGATTCACATTGCCATCCAGCAGCCGGCTGACCTTGCCCGAGCCGGCGTTGTAGGCGGCCAGCGCCAGCAGCCAGTCGCCGCGAAAACGCCGGTGCAGGTCCTGCAGGTAGTCGAGCGCGGCGCGCGTGGAGGTTTCCAGGTTCATGCGCTGGTCGAGCCATGGTCCGGAATAGAGGCCGAAGTGGCGCGCGGTGCCGGCCGTGAACTGCCATAGTCCGGCCGCCCCGGACGGCGAGCGGGCGGTGGCGTCGAAGCCGCTCTCGACCGCCGGCAGCAGCGCCAGTTCCATCGGCAGGCCGCGCCGGGCGACCTCGTCGACGATGTAGGGCAGGTACCAGTTGCCCGGTTCGGCAAGTTGTTCGAGCTCCGCGCCGTTGCCGGCGTAGAAGCGCTCGTAGTGACGCACCTCGCTGCCGCCCGGGTCGGGCAGGGAAAAGCCGCCGCGTAGCCGCGCGAGCAGCGTGCCCGACTCCATGCCGTGCAGTGTCAGCGACGGCAACGGGCCGTCGAACGACGGTTGCGCGACGGGCGCTGGCGCCGCTCGACGCGACGGCGCATCGGGCGGGTTGACCAGGGCGCAGCCACCGGCGACGAGACACAGGGCTACGACGCGCAGGGCACGAAGGGTTGAGAACAGGTGCATAACCCGTCCATACTAGATTCAGTTTCCACGGACCGTCAATTCACTCACCCTCGTCCGCATGTCGCCCGCCTGATCCCATGAATAATCTCGACCGGCTCGCCCGGTTTGAACGCTGGCTCGATCACGACCCCGGGCGGCACCTCGCCGAGATCGAGGCGAGGGCCGTCGCCGCGCTATTGCCGGCGCGCTACTTTCCCGTGGCCGTGCAGTTCGGTGCGCGGTCGGCGGACCTGCTCGGCGCGGTGTCTAGCGGGCGCAAGTGCCGACTGACGGCGCCGGGCATCGTCGGAGCGGGCGTGGTGAACACGGACTTCCGTTCGCTGCCGTTCGGTCAGCGCAGCATCGACCTGGCGCTGCTGCCCCATACCCTCGACTTCGTCGACGATCCGCACGCCCTCCTGCGCGAATTGACCCAGGCCATGGTCCCGGACGGGCACCTGCTGATCAGCGGCTTTCAGCCCTTCAGCATCTGGGGCGCCCGCAAGTGGCTGCGGATTCCCTCCGACGAGGTGCCGTGGAGCGGCCGCTTCTTCACCACCGGCCGAATCCAGGACTGGCTGTCTCTCATGGGTTACCGGGTGCGCGGCGGGCGCATGCTGATGTACCGGCCGCCGCTGTCCAGGCAGCGCCTGTTCGACCGCCTTCGTTTCATGGAGCGGGCCGGTGACCGCTGGTGGCCGATGCTCGGCGCCGTCTACGTCATTCATGCACGGCTGGAAACCCTGCGCATGATACCGGTGGCGCCCGCGCTCACGCGCAGCCGGCTCAGGCCGAGGCTTGCGCAGCCCGCCGTTCGCCGCGTCCACCTGCCGGCGCACAGTCGAAAACAGTAGTGGTGTCGCGCGTGGAGATCTATACCGACGGCGCATGCCGTGGCAATCCGGGCCCGGGCGGCTGGGGCGTCGTGCTCATGTCGGGGAACAGCGAAAAGACGCTGTCCGGTGCCGAGCGGGCCACCACCAACAATCGCATGGAATTGACCGCCGCCGTGCAGGCGCTGCGGGCCCTGAAACGGCCATGCCGGGTTCGGCTGTACACCGACTCGACCTACGTCAAGAAGGGCATCACCGAGTGGATGGCCGGCTGGAAGCGCAATGGCTGGAAGACGAGCAGCAGGAAGCCGGTCCGTAACC
>JAUIDF010000095.1 GCA_030429125.1 Gammaproteobacteria bacterium
AGTGGGCGTAGGCCACGTCCACTCTCACGTGACCTTCGTTGATCAATGTGTAGGCGCTCGCAAACAGGAACAGTGCGGCATACCAGAATCGCACCAAGTCGCCCATGAACGCTTGCTCGTAGGAAAAAATGAAACGCGCGAGAACGATCTGAAACTCGGCAATCACCACCAGCAGCGCCAGCCAGTGAAAACCGATGGAGCGGGTAAAAAATGCAATAACGAGGGAAAACGCAATCAGGGGATAGTGCACGGTGACGCCGCGATAGGTAGGTCGACCGAGCTGCGTGATGAGCGCCTCGTCGAGCCAATTCGACAGGAGTTCCTCCACGCGCATGAAGGAGATGACCATGTCGGCAACCCCGATCAGCAGGACCGACCAGAACGCGGCGCGCACGACGAAGTTGGCCACGGCGGCCAGAGCGTCGGATTCACGCAGCAGGGATCTCTCGTCGGTGCTCAGCGTGTAGATGACGACGAGCAGCGCCGCGACGGGATAGACGAAGGCCTGGATCCATGCCCGGACCAGCGCATCGCCTTCGAGCAGATCCTTTTCCTCGCCCCCGAAATGCGCGAGCAGGCTGCCGATGCCGGGCCATTGCAGCCACAACGTGAGATAGGTGTTGAACAGGAAGGCGAGCATCGCCGCGACGATGCCCCAGGCGAATATCTTCAGCAGCCGGTCGGGCCCGCTGCGCATGGTTACGGCGTCTGGTTCACTCATGGCTCACGGCTGCCTGTCGTGGGCGGGACGGTCTGCGGTCCCCTCGACGCGGTCATGGGTGTCGGCCGCGCTGAAGTTCAGGACCACATTCGGAAACGGAGCCTTGAGGCTCCGTTTCCATTGACCGCGATGGTAGGCGAAAGGCGCCGTGGGCCTACAGGCCGAGTACGCGGTTGCGCTGATTGATGTAGGCGACGTCGGCGATCTTTGCCCAGCCACCCACATCGGCGCGAGCCTTGAGGAAACTCTCGTGGATGCGGTTGGCGAGATCACTGTGTGCACGCGCCTCCTCGAACACGGCCGCGGCCGCTTCGCCGAAGCTGTCGTAGACGTCGTCGTTGAACTCACGCAATTCCACACCCTGGTCGCGGATCAGCGTGGCCAGGGATTCGCCGTTCTTGGCGTTGAACTCGGACATCATGACGTCGTTTTCCATGGAGGAAGCGGCTTCGACGATCAACTTGTCGGTGTCGGAGAGACTTTCCCAGAAATCCTTGTTGATGCCGATGGCGAGCATGGAACCGGGCTCGTGCATGCCGGGATAGTAGTAGTACTTGGCTGCCTCGTAGAATTTCATGAACAGGTCGTTCCACGGGCCGACCCATTCGGTCGCATCGATGGCGCCGGAGACCAGGTTCTCGTAGATCTGACCGCCCGGCAGGGAAACCGGCGACGCACCGAGCTTTGCCATGACGTCGCCGCCCAGGCCCGGCATACGCATCTTCAGGCCTTTCAGGTCGTCGGCGGAATTGATCTCCTTGTTGAACCAGCCGCCCATCTGGACGCCGGTGTTGCCGCACATCAGGTTCTTGAGACCGAATTCGCCTGCCAGTTCGTCCCACAGTTCCTGGCCGCCGCCGAAGCGGATCCAGGCATTGATCTCGGTGTAGGTCAGGCCGAAAGGCACGGCGGTGAAGTACGCCCAGCCGGGATGCTTGCCTTTCCAGTAGTAGTCGGCGCCGTGGTAGATCTGTGCGTTGCCGGACGCAACCTCGTCAAACGAGTCGAAGGCGCCGACGCGCTCGCCGGCGGCAAAATACTGCACCTGCATACGACCGTTGGTCATGTCGGACAGGCGCTGGGCGAATCGCTGGGCACCGGTACCGAGGCCGGGGAAGTCCCGCGGCCAGGTGCTGACCATGTTGATCTCGATACGATCCTGGGCGATTGCCGGAGCGGCAATGGTGGAAGCGCCTGCGGCGGCACCCGCGGCGGCGCCCTTCAGTAGATCACGACGTTTCATCAAGGAACTCCTCAAACGATTTATGTCATGGAGGCGGAACGGCTCGTGTCGTCGCCTCGATTATCGCCTGCTCGAATTCGGCCAGTGGCCGGCCTTCGCAGGTTTATCGCATGCCGGGGTCGCGCGCCGGCTCATGGAGTCCGTTTCCTGCTCCCCCGTGCAGCGGTGGCTATACTAGCAACGTTTTTTGGGGCAGGCAAAATACTTGTTGAATCAACTCCTTGATTAAGATATAACGACATAATGATATCTTTATATCTTGAGATTACCCGTGTCATCGCTTGATTCGCTGCTGGCTGCGCTCAAGGGCATCTCCGAGTCCACCCGACTGCGGATTGTCTCCGTGCTGGTGAACGGGGAATTGACCGTGTCGGAGTTGACGAGCGTGCTCGAGCAGAGTCAGCCCCGCGTCAGTCGCCACCTGAAGCTGCTGTCGGATGCCGGCGTCATTGAGCGTCACCAGGAAGGCTCGTGGGTCTTCTACCGACTGGCGGACCATCCGCTGGTCGACATGGTGCGGCGATGCATTCCTCGCGACGACCGCCAGATCCAGCAGGATCTGGCGCGGCTGGAAGCCCTGCACAGCGATCATCGAGAGCGCGCCGCCCGCTACTTCCGGCAGGTTGCCGGTCAGTGGGATCGAATTCGCGGGCGAGGGAGGTCGGAACGGGACGTCGAGTCACGCATCGTCGAACTGCTCGGTGACCGGGCGTTCCGCCGTCACGTCGATCTCGGCACCGGCACCGGCCGCATGCTTCAACTGCTCGCCGCGCGCACCCGCGCGGGGCTCGGCATCGACAACAGCCGCGACATGCTGGCGGTGGCGCGGGTGAACCTGGCCCAGGAACGCTATGTCCACTGCCAGGCGAGGCACGGCGACATTCGACACCCCGACGTCGATGACGGCTCGAGCGACCTGGTGACCGTTCACCACGTGCTTCACTATCTCGATACACCCGGGGAAGTGATCCAACAGGCGGCGAGAATCCTCGAGCCGGGCGGCCTGCTGATCGTGGTCGACTACGCGCCACATGCCGACGAGCGCCTGCGCGAGGAGTCCGCTCACCGGCGGC
This sequence comes from Gammaproteobacteria bacterium, assembly GCA_030429125.1. Lineage (GTDB taxonomy): Bacteria > Pseudomonadota > Gammaproteobacteria > Arenicellales > CAJQKF01 > BQJD01. The sequence goes on from JAUIDF010000095.1 coordinate 3,038, forward strand.
TTGGCTTCGAAGCCGACGAAGTCGCGTTGCTGATGCGCGATGCGGGCCTCGCCTGCGGCGAAATCGAGTCGTTCGGCGGTCGCGACGATGACGACATGGGCGTATTCATCTGGACTGCCACGCGACCCGCCGGCGAGAGAAACGCCATCGTGCACTGACCACCCGAGGAGCCTTTTGGAAAACGCCATGAAAGAAATGACCGGGCCTTTCAGGATCAACCTGCAGGAGACGTTCGAGCGATTGCGTCGTCGACGCCGGCATTCGCCCATCGTCTCCATCCGCGAGAACGTGGCGATGTCCTTCGAATTCTTCCCGCCGAAGGACGAGGCAGCCGAGCGGCGCCTGGATCGCACGCTCGACGCGCTGGGGCGCCTGGAGCCGGCGTTCGTCTCGGTCACCTACGGCGCCGGCGGCTCGGCGCGTGACCGCTCGGCCCGGGTGGTTTCGCACGTCGCGTCGCGCTTTGCGCGACCGGTCGCCGCTCACCTGACCTGCGCGAGTGCCAGTCGGGACGAGGTCGACGCGGCCCTGGATGGCTTCATCGAGGCGGGTGTTCGTCGATTCGTGGCGCTGCGCGGGGACCTGCCCGCCGGCGCCGAGCGCGCCGCGATCGAACGCGGTGGCTATCGGCGATCGCATGAGCTGGTCGCGGCCATCCGACGTCGCGGAGATTTCGAAGTCAACGTCGGTACCTATCCGGAGAAGCATCCCGATTCGGTCGACATCCGGCAGGATATCGACGCGCTGCTGGCCAAGCAGGACGCCGGGGCGACCCGGGCCATTACCCAGTTTTTCTTCGACACGGACTGCTTCCTGCGCTTTCGCGACCAGGCGGTGGCCGCGGGCGTGCGCATTCCCATCGTGCCCGGGGTACTGCCCATCCACAACTTTGGCGGTACGCGCCGGTTCGCGGACGGTTGCGGCGCCGTCATCCCGGCGTGGATGGACGAGCTGTTCGCCGGCCTCGACGAGGCGCCCGAGGTGCGCGACATGGTGGCCACCACGGTCGCCACCGAGCAGTGCGCGAGACTCATCGAGCACGGCGTTGAGCACATTCACTTCTATACGCTCAACCGCTTCGAGTTGACCACGGCGATCTGCGACATTCTCGGCCTCGGACCGCGGCGTGGGGTCGGCGATATCTCGCGCGTCGACGGTTTGAAGCGCGCCTGATCCGGCGCGGCGAATGACGCTAACGGCGTGCGTCCGGACCGTGCGCCGCCTGATACAATGCGCGCCCCGTCCGTTCGGAATGTCGCATGAAACTGTCGAAAATCGCCGGCGAAACCAGCCAACCGCCCATCCTTCGCGTGGCCGCGCAGATCAACGAGAAGATCGCCCGGGGCGAAACCTTCCATAACTTCACCATCGGCGACTTCGACGGGCGGATATTCCCGATACCGGCGCTGCTCACCGACTACGTCGTCGACAGCTACCGGGACCACCAGACCAACTACCCGGGACCGGTGGGTCTGCCTGGCCTGCGCGACGGCGTGCGCCAACTCGTGCGGCGATACGCGGGCGTCGACTACGACGTTTCGCAAATACAGATCTCCAGCGGGTCGCGGCCGCTGATCTACGGTATGTACCGTGCCGTGGTGGATCCCGGCGACAAGGTCGTTTTCCCGGTGCCCTCGTGGATGAACGATGCGTACTGCCACCTGTGCGCGGCGCAACCCGTGCCGGTGCCGACACGGCCGCAGAACCACTTCATGCCGACCGCCGCCGAACTCGAGCCGTACCTTGCCGACGCCGCGATGCTCGCCCTGTGCTCGCCGCAGAACCCGACCGGCACCGTGTTCGCCGCCGACCAGCTGCGCGAGATTTGCGAACTGGTGGTTGCCGAAAACCGGCGCCGCGGCCCCGACGAAAAGCCCCTGTACGTCCTCTTCGACCAGGTGTACTGGCTGCTGACCTTCGACGGTATCGAGTATCCGCACCCGGCGGCGCTGTGCCCGGAGATCCAGGACTACCTGTTTTGCGCGGACGGGCTGTCGAAGTCGTTCGCCGGCACCGGCGTGCGTGTCGGCTGGGGCTATGGTCCGGCGCACCTGGTGCGCAGCGTGTCCGACACGGTGGCTTACATCGGCGCCTGGGCGCCGAAGCCGGAACAGATCGCCACCGGGCGGTTTCTCGAGGATCTCGACGCGGTGGATGCCTTCCTGGTGCCGTTCCGGGTCGCCCTGCACGACCGGCTGCGGGCGATCTACGACGGCTTCCAGGCAATGAAGGCGAGAGGCCTGGACGTCGATGCCATCGCGCCCCAGGCCGGCATCTATCTCACCGTGCGCATCAACCTGGTCGGCAAGCGCACGGCGAGTGGACAGGTGCTCCAGAGCAACGAGGACGCACTGGCCTACCTGCTGGATGAGGCGCGAGTAGGCATCCTGCCGTTCTCGTTCTTTGGTGCGGCAGACGAATCACAGTGGTACCGCATCTCGGTCGGCACCTGTCGGCTGGAGACCGTGCCAGCGCTGTTGCAAAGTCTCGAGAAGGCACTGTCCGCACTGCAATGATCACGCGATTCGGATCCGCTGCGGCTGCGGGCTTGCCGAAATCGACGCGACGCGCGTCGACACGGCATTGGCGTGAACCACACGGGAGCCCGGCCCAGGGGGAACTATCATGAGTACCGAAGAGCTGTTTCGAGAGGATGCCTACTTGCGGCAGTGCCGCGCCACGGTCACCGCCGTGGACGGCCGCGCCGTCTGCGTGAACCGAACGGTGTTCTATCCCATGGGGGGCGGACAGCCCGGCGATACCGGGCGCATGGTCCTGGCGGACGGTAACGAGGCGCGGGTCGAGGACACACGCAAGGCAGGGCAAGATATTGAGCACGTCCTCGCCGAGACATCGCCACGACCCACCGTCGGCGACACGGTCGAACTCGTCATCGACTGGGAGCGAAGATACCGGCACATGCGCCTGCACAGCTGCATGCACATGCTGTGCGCGGTGGTGCCATTCGGCGTGACCGGCGGCTCCATCAGCGAGGATCGCGCGAGACTCGACTTCGACATGCAGGAAACGCTGGACAAGGAGACGGTCACTGCACGGCTGAACGCACTCGTCGCGGGCAACCATCCGATGCGCATGCGCTGGATCACCGACGAGGAACTGGACGCCCAGGCGGACCTGGTGCGCACCATGTCCGTGCAACCGCCGCGCGGTGCGGGACGGGTAAGGCTGGTCCATTTCGAAGGCGTCGATCTGCAACCCTGCGGCGGTACCCACGTGGCGTCCACCGGCGAAATAGGCGCCGTGCGGGTGCAGAAGATCGAAAAAAAGGGCAAGCACAACCGCCGCGTCATCGTCACCTTCGACGAGTAACGCGCGCGCCGCTGCTACAGGAGCGCGGCCACCTCGGGAATCTCGCCGGCCGGGCGCCAGTCCTCCATGCCCTCGTACCAGACCAGGGTGCGCGCTTCGACTACGCCTTCGCGCAATGCCTGCTCGAACTCGTCGACGTCGAAGGGGCCCGTCTGTTGCATGTCGATGGCGATATAAAAGCTCAAGCTGCGAAATCGTTCCGGCAGTGCGGTCGGGGCGGTGGAAGACGCCGCCGTTTCCCCGGTTTCCCCGGTTTCGTCGGTACCGGCGTCGCGTGCCTCGACCGGTTGGCTGCCGATACTGCTCCACGCATCGAGCCGCTCGATCTCCCGCTCCAGTTCGAGTATGGCTTCGAGCTCGTCGCCTTCTCCGTCCCGTACCGGCTCCACCGTGTCTTCGCCGGCGACCGCGGGCGGCGGCGGCACCCGGCCAACGCCTGTCGCAGACGCCGCCGCGGCAGGGCGGTCGATCGGAAGATGGGCGATGTTGGATGGCGACGACGCCGTGGCGGTCGGCGGGTCGGTCGGCAGGGTTCGATTCATCCGTCGGACCTTGATCGAGAATTCGCCGATTCCACGCGAAGAAAGTTCCGCGCGCAATCGCTTTCTCAGCGACCGGGCGACGCCGTCCCGTGTGTCCACGGGACCGTCGCTCTGCGATGCGGGCGATTTCAGTATCTGACGCAGGGACGTGATGATCGCACGCTCCAGCGTACGGCGTACCGACTCGTCGTCGAGTTGCCCGCGAGCGAGGTGCCAGGCGGCGAACCGTTGCGGGTCGGTCACGACGACGTCGATCGTGCCCGAGACCTCGATCAGCTCCTTCGCCTGCGCGGCAGGGTTGCGAAAGTGCCAGACGATCGGGCGATGACCGGCCGTGGAGACGAAGACGATGCTCGCGTCGACGGGACCCGCGAAGTCCTGGGGCCAGGCGTACAGGGCATCGAAGTCGGCGAGCCCTCGGCGGTCGAGCCGGTGGATGCCCGGCGTCAAGGCGTTCACGATCCGTTGCCCCGAGACGAGCATGGCCTGCTCGCCGTCGCGCACGGTCAGCGACGCACCCAGGGGGATGCCCGCCTCGCCGCCGACACGGCAAAGCAGGTAATCACCGGGGTCGGCGGGGCAGGAAAGAATGGGCGGCGCCAATGGGCGCAGGCGTTCGATCAACCACATTGTCGCATCGTTGCGCGCCGGCGGGCGCCGCGTCCCGGTTTCATACGGTCGGTGGGTGCGCCGGCGGTCGCGTGTTGCCCACCGATAGGCCGGGAATATTCGGGCGCCGGCGGACGGGTGGCAGTTTTCACTTGAGAATCGCGCGGAAAAATACTATATCGACCGGGCATTCTCAATCACCCGCGGCGGTACGCTTCACGTACATGAAACGAGTCTTCCTGTTTATCGTCACCAACCTGGCCGTCGTGCTGGTGCTCAGTGTTACGCTGCGCCTGCTCGGTGTCGACAGTTATCTCCAGGGCAGCGGATTGAACTACCAGTCGCTGCTCATCTTCGCCGCCGTGTTCGGCATGGGCGGCGCATTCATTTCGCTGGCGATCTCGAAATGGACCGCCAAGCGGATGACCGGCGCGCGAGTGATCGAATCGCCTTCGAATCGGCACGAGCAATGGCTCGTCGAGGTGGTTCGCCGGCAGGCGGAGCGGGCGGGCATCGGCATGCCCGAGGTCGCAATCTACGATGCGCCCGAGATCAACGCCTTCGCCACCGGCATGAGCCGTAACAATGCCCTGGTCGCGGTAAGCAGCGGCTTGCTGCGCTCGATGACCGAGGACGAGGCCGAGGCGGTGCTGGGCCACGAAGTGAGCCACGTCGCCAACGGCGACATGGTCACGCTGGCGCTGATCCAGGGTGTGGTCAACACCTTCGTGATCTTCCTCTCGCGGGTCATCGGGCAGTTCGTCGATCGTGCGATATTCAAGAACGAGCGAGGCCACGGCATCGGCTTCTGGGTGACCACCATCGTTGCGGAACTCGTGCTCGGCATCCTGGCGAGCATGGTGGTGATGTATTTTTCCCGGTTGCGGGAGTTTCGCGCCGACGCCGGCGGTGCGTCGCTCGCCGGTCGCGAGAAAATGATCGCTGCCCTGCAGCGGTTGAAAGTCGCTTCCGGGCAAACGCAGCTGCCCGATCAACTTGTCGCCTTCGGAATCTCCGGCAGCGTCAAGGAGGGCCTGGGCAGGCTGCTGCGTACCCACCCGTCGCTGGACGACCGAATCGCGGCATTGCGCCGGGGCGGTTGACGCCGGCCTATCGCATCGTCCGGCGGCTGTGTCATGCGGGCGACGATCGAGCGGACGAACCGACCGGCGTCGTAGCCGATGCCGACTCGAGCGTCATGCCGATCCGCGGTACCCGAGCCGGCGCGACAGGGTACTGGCGGCTTTCTGCACCGTCGACACCCATTCCAGCTTGCGGCGCGAAATCGGCGCCGACACGCTCAACCCGGCAATCGCGACGCCGGTGGTATCGCGAACCAGGCAGCCGATGCAGCCGACGCCCATTTCGGCTTCCTCGTTGTCCAGGGCATAACCGTTCTCGAGATCCTGCTCCACTGCGTGCACGAGCTGCCACGCATCGGTAATGGTGTTGTCCGTATAGGCGGGCAGCCCCGTCTGTGCCGAGTACCGGTGACAGAACTCCCGGCCGCGGTCGCCGAGGATCATCTTGCCCACGGCCGTGACATGGAGGTGGGCCCTCGAACCGATGACCTGCTCGGCGCGAATGGTGTGGTGACTCGCGACCCGCTCGATGTAGATAATCTCGAATCCTTCCCTGACCGACAGGTGCACGGTTTCGCCGACGCGGTCGCGCAGCCATTCCATGACCGGCATGGCCTCGCGTTGCAGATCGATGCCCGCGCGAATCCGGCCTCCGAGGTACAGCAGCTTGCCGCCGAGACTGTAGTGTCCCTGCTCGTCGCGATCCACGAACTCGTGCGCCGCCATGGCCGAGAGGATGCGAAAGGCGGTGGATGCGTGAAGCCCTGATTCGACACTGAGAATCTTCAGGCTGACCGGCGCGTCGTAACGCGCCAGGACATCCAGCAGCTTGACCATCCGGTCGATGACCTGGATGCCGGATTCGGGTCGCGACGGGCGGCTGCCGTCGCCGGGCTCGGGAGCATGGGACATGGTAAACAGATCTTGAAGGTCGGCACCGTGCCGTGTCGCGGCCACCACGACCGCGCCGAATCATCGGGGACGTGCCCATATTGCACGAGCCCCGTCGACAAGTCGAGTTCCGCTGTGCACCCGTGTGTACGCCGTGCGTTCCCGCCGCTAGAATGGCGCGCCCGGCGACTGCGCATACCGTTTTCCGAGACGAGCCATGACCGACGACCACATCGACGTGCGGCCGCGCCGTTCCGCGCTGTATCTGCCCGGGGTGAACGAAAGAGCGCTTGCCAAGGCCCGTAACCTGCCGGCAGACGTGCTCATCTTCGATCTCGAGGACGCGGTGGCCCCGTCGCGCAAGGCGCAGGCCCGCGACAGGGTGGGCGATCAACTGAACCGGGGCAACTACGCGCCGCGCGAGTGCATCGTCCGCGTCAACGGACTCGATACCGACTGGTGCAAGGCGGATCTCGCCGCGTTGTGCGGCGTGCCGGTGGACGGCATCCTGTTTCCCAAGGTGGGGCGCGCGGCCGACATGGACCGGATCGGCAAGGCAATGACCGCGGCGGGTATCGATGACGCGGTGCCGGTGTGGGTCATGGCGGAGACGCCGGCCGGAATCGTCAACATCGGTGACATCTGCCAGGGCGCCCGCGTGCCCGCCTGCGTGGTGGCCGGCACCTCGGACCTGTCGCACGAGTTACGCGTTCCGCCCACGCCCGGGCGCCTGGGACTGCTTGCCGCCCTTGGCCATTGCGTCATCGCCGCGCGCGCCGCGGGCGCCGATGTGCTCGACGGCGTCCACCTGGACCTGGACGATCCCCGCGGTTTCGAGAAGGCCTGTGAACAGGGACGCAACCTCGGATTCGACGGCAAGACGCTCATACACCCGGACCAGCTGGCGGTCGCCAACCGCGTGTTCGCGCCCTCGGCCGAGGCGCTCGATCGCGCCCGGCGAGTCGTCGACGCCTGGGCCGGCGCCGAGGCCGCCGAGGCCGGCGTGGTGGTGGTGGATGGCCGGTTGGTCGAACGGCTTCACGTGGAAGAAGCACGCCGCTTGCTCGCGCTCGCACACCGTATCGAGGCAGCCGAGGCTGACCGATAGTGCCGGCCTCGGCGGTTCAGTCGACCGGCGGCTTGTCGCCCACCGCGCGCAGGATGCGATCCATGGTGCGATCGGGCAGGAACCGCTTGATATTGGGAAGTACTTTCGCCGGCAGCGTCACCGCGTATCGCGCCCGGGGGCGCCGGCTTTCCAGGGCGTGGCGCACCGGCTTCAGCACGGCCTCGGCGGGCAGGGTGAAGGGCGCATTGGCGCTGGCCGCGAGACGCTGCTCGACAGCCGCGTACAAGCGCGCGTGCGGGCTCGTGGCGGTATCGATGTGACGCCGGAATGCCGCCAGCGCGTTGACTCGAAAACGGCTTTCGACGGGGCCCGGCTCGATCAGGCTCACCTGGATGCCGCTGCCGTGCAGCTCCAGTCGCAGGGTGTCCGACAGCGCCTCGATGGCAAACTTGCTGGCATTGTAGGCACCTCGATTGGCCAGGCAGATTCGCCCGAGTATTGAGCTGATCTGTATAATCCGGCCCGTTCCGGCGCGGCGCATGAGCCCGATGCATCGGCGGGTCAGTTCATGCGTGCCGAATACATTGGTTTCGAATTGCAGCCTGAGTGCCTCCCGCGACAAGTCCTCGACCGCGCCCGGTTGACCGTAGGCGCCGTTGTTCACCAGCGCGTCGAGACGGCCGTTCGATTTCTCGAGCAGGCGCGACACCGCGGATTGAATACTCTCGCTGTCGGCGAGATCGAGCCGCAGGGTATCGAGACCCGCCCGATCGAGAGACCCGGCGTCCGCCGCCGCGCGCACCGCGGCAAAAACGCGATAGGTCGATGATGGCAGACCGGTGGCAATCGCGCGGCCGATTCCCGACGAACAACCGGTCACCAGCACCACGCGCCGCTCGTCGCGGGGGGGATTCGTTGGCATTTCGCGATCGGGCATGACAGTATCGATTTACGCGGGAGAAACGGATCCCGCTAGAGATAACAGCAGATGGTGAAAAAAACCAGAGTCGGTGTCGTTGGGGCCGGATATCTCGGCTCGATCCATGCCCGCATCTACGCCCGCATGCCGGACGTCGACCTGGTGGGCGTGGTCGACATCGATCCGAGCATCGCGAAGAAGGTTGGCACGGAATGCCATTGCGACGTGTTCAACGCACCCGAGCAACTGCTGGACGAAGTGCAGGCCGTGAGTATCGTGGTGCCTACCACGGCGCATCGCGAGGTTTCGGAGTTGTTCATCGACAACGGCGTGGACATCCTGCTGGAGAAGCCCGGCGCTCACACGGTGGAGGATGCCGAGGCGCTGGTCGCCGCAGCCGAGCGCGCCGGCATCATCCTGCAG
>JAUIDF010000096.1 GCA_030429125.1 Gammaproteobacteria bacterium
ACTTGCCGCCGCCCTTCTCTGCCGCGCTTTCGAGCAGGCCGTCGTCGTCGACATTGAAGCCGACGTAGTACGTGGTGATATTCTGGGTGCCGACGAGATCGTTGCCGAGGGCAGCGGTGGCCGAATCCGTCTTGTACATGTACTCGGACAACTCGTTCAGGCAGTTGTCGATCGGGTCGCCGATACCGTTGTTGCACGTGCCCAGGGTGAGGCCGCTGGTGCCCGCCAGCAACGTGTTGATTTCGTCATCGGCGTCGTTGTCGGTGTTGGGCAGTCCGTCGGTGAGGAAGACGATGTAGTTCTTGCTGCACTCGTAGGCGATCGGTGAATTGTACGTTCCACCAGTCCTGGACCCCGAGTGACTCCATGCGCCGTTGCCGGCGAAGCCGCCGCGTCCGTATTTCACGTTCATCCCGCGGTAGTACAACATGGCCTCGTACAGCGTCTCCGCCAACGGCGTGTAGCCGTCGTGGCCGAGACTGTCAACAGCCGTCTTGAACTCACCACGAATCCCGGTTGCGTCGATATCGCGCATCGGGTAGACCACGAGGCCGCCCTGGCGGTCGCCGAACCAACTGTGCGTCGGAACGTAGTCGCCGCCGGTGGTGTCGAACCGCATCAGGCCGATATTGATTTCCGATACGCTGTCGACGAGATCCTTGGCGACGTCCTGGACGATGTCGAGGCGGTCCTGGCTGCTGGTTTCCTGGTGGTACCAGTACCAGCGCAGGTAATTCGCGCTGAACAGCGTACGCGTCGGCCAACTGGTCCAGACGCTCGTGCTGGGCGTGGAAGACTGGAACGGACCGCCGCTGTTCACCGGCCATGCCGGGCCGCCGGTCGACGCGCCATGCACGCCCCGATCGTCCTCGCATTCCACGTGGATGTTGGTGTAGAGGAATCCGCCGAAACTGTCGGCCCACGATGGCGCGAAAATGAAGAACCGTCGCCAGACACCGATCTGGTCCGTATATCGTCCGGTTACGTTTGCCCCGTTGAACAGCGCCTTGTCCGCCTTGTCGCAAACCAGCAGGCTTTCGTCGAAACGGTTCGACGAGTTGCAGTCCGGCGGTTCGTCGGCATTGCTGGAATAAAAGATATTGTCGTCATCGTCGCATGCTTCGCCGCTGGGCGCGTCGTAGTTCTCGCTGGGATCGAAGTCGGTCGTGATGGTGACCTCGGTGTCCATGCTTCCCGATGTGTCGATAATGAACAGCACGTTCGGGTTGACATTGTCCTGGTCGGCGGCGAGGCCGATGTAGATCTCGGTATCGTCGGCGCGGGCGGTGCTGCCGGTGCCGATAAGAACCGCGGCTAGAAACGCCGCCAGTGCAGATTTTTTAGGGTAACGGGCCATGCTATTCACCTTCGGTGTCGGCGATCCCGGCCGTTGTAATCCTGTGCCATTGCCGCTTCACTGGGGAGGCGACGTCGCGACGATTCGCGTGAGTCGTTTCTCGTCCGGCAAGTAAAAGACGGTCATCCTCGACCCGTCGGCGGCAGGATGATCGGCGAAGGAGACATCCCTTCCGTCAAGAATCAGTCGTGTCCGGGGCGTGATATCGAGTTCCAGGAACTCGCCGCAACTGTCGCACATCGAGACCACGGCCTTGCCGTATCCGTTCTCGCCCACGTTGTAGGTGACGAGCGCACCCTCCCGGGAAAGTTCGAGGATCTTCATGATTGGCACGGCAACGGCAGCCGTCGGCAATGAGGCTGACAGGATCAGCAGGAACGCGGCGAGCAGTGCCCGTCTGTGCGTGTGCCGGCCGGTGTTCGACGCGTTTGCATTCATGGTCGTATTCCCACTGCGCGATTACTGTTCGCCGCTCGGTCCGAGACGACGAAAGCCCTGGTGCAGCTCGGTACGGGTGGTGCCATAGTTGGCTTCGCTCAACATCGAGAAATGGTGCGTGGCGAACGGGCCGTCGAGACTGTGACCTTCCGGTGGTACCCTGCCTTCCACCTTATACCCGACCGCCATGCACAGGTCGACCGTCTTGCCACCCGCGGGAGTGCGGTTGCAATTGTCGCCAAGCTCGGTGACGGTCCCGTTCACGATCTTGTACTGCTTCTTTGAGTTGTCCAGTGTCTGGCTGGTGGTCGCCGAAGGCGCCGTGCTGAAGCCGATCGTCAACCCGGTTTCGGCGGACTGGAATGCGAAGCTCTGCTGCTCGGTGTTGGATGCCATTTTCTCCTCCAGCGCCGAGGTGCGCATGGCGTTGATGCCGAGCGCGGTCAGGATGCCGAGGAAGATAATGGAAACGACCAGCGCAAACCCTTGTTCGCGCGCCGGTGGCGACGGATGTCGATCAGGTTGGTTTTTGCAGTGCATCATTGCCCGTTCCTGAGCGCAATGGTTGTAGTGTACTTGCGGCGCCGGACGCGAAGATCGTCGGCATCGGTAATGGTCTGGCCGAGCAGGTCGTGGGTGGCCGCGCTGCTCTCGAAATCAAGGCCGTACTCGTCGTTGGATCGTACCAACAGCGCGACCTGCACGCTGACCACGTTGCGCCATTGGCCGCCCACGTTGGCGGCGGTCTGGTAGCTGTTGGCGACGCCGTCGGCATCGGTGTCGACGCCGTAGAGTACCTGCATGTTCTCGACGCCTTCGATTACTTCCTCGACCGTCGTTGCGCCGCTGCCGGAGATATATTCGCGATACAGGGCGACGGGCGCATTGGCATCGGTGTCGCTGGTGTCCTTTCGTCTTACGAAGTAACGCACGGCGTTGTACGTCATGACGGTCGCGAAGGTGTCGTAGCCGTCGCCGAGACCGCCGCCGAGGGAACCGCTGGAATTGCCCGGCGTGCCGCTGCCGCCGCCGGCGTGGGCGAGGTTGTTGTCGTCGTCGGTGCCGGTGATCTGAAATACGTCCGCCTTGTCGCAGTCGCTGACGACGGCCACCTGGCCCGCGCTGAACTCGTAGTGGCCGTTGGCGGGGTCGCCGCCCGGAATCGGGGAGTCCGGACTCGATTCATTGTCGAGTCGTGCCGATTCCGTCGGATTCGCGAATCGCACCGTGATGGCATCGGTACCGGCGAGGATGTTCAGTCCCGATACCGCGGTACCGGACGGCTGCCAGGCCGTTTCGCCGGCGTTGCCCTCGAATCCCTCGATGGCGTCGGCGATGTCATACAGGGTGCCCGCGCCGGCGTTCAGGTTGTTGATGACATTGGCCGGATTGTCGAGGCAGCCGTAATACCCGGCCATGCGCACGTCCCGCGAAAGGAACTCCACGGCGAAGCGGGCGTTCTCGTTCACGCGCGCATGGTCGAGTTGCACGTTGTAGGCCGACGTGCTGGTGACGACGATGGCGATGAGACCGCCGGCAATGAACAGGCCGATCACCATGCTCACCATCAGTTCGATGAGCGTGAACCCTGCATTGCGCGCCACGTGCATCGCCGAAGGTAGCAAGGCGCGCCTCATTGCATCAGGCTCCAGTTCTGCGAGACCAGGCAGGTCGCCTCCGACGGTTTGCGGTTCGCCGGGTACCAGGTCAGCGTGTTGTCGTTGTACCAAAGTCGACCGTTGCTGGTGCATTCCGTGGCGGTGAGGCCATTGTCGTTGGTATCGAACTGGTCGCCATAGCGGTCAAGCCAGGCAATGGTGATCTGGTACATGTTGCCGTTCACCGCGATGGCACCTGCCGCGGCCGGGAGTCGTTCGCCGATCTGGAAATAAAAACAGTCGCGGTCGTTGGCCGCGCCGACCGCGTTCGGATTGCAGGTGACATTGTTGGCATCCGAGGGGTTGCCCGTGTAACCGGCGGCCACCGCGCCGGCGGCGGGTACGCCGGTGATACGGATGCGGTCCATCAATTCGTTCGCGATCATCGTCGCCTGGGTTCGCGAACCGGCATCCTGGCCGTACCGCTGTCCCCATGACTGCATGTAGGCCAGCGCGAGCAGGCCGAAGGATACGATCAGCAGCGTAACGATCGATTCGATCAGGCCGAAGCCCGCCGCCGGGGCGTTCGATCCGGGGCGTCGACCGCGTCGAGAGCGATGCCGTGCCGGGATCATCCGCATTCGCCCGACTCCTTGATCTCGACGCATACCTGGCCGAGGCGCGAGACGATCAGCAGGTTGCTCTTCGCACTCGCCGAGCCGTGCACGGCGAAGGTGACCGGCCAGTCCGACGTCGACGAGAACACCCGGCCGCTCGGACGGAAAGTGAAAATCGTCGGCCCCGTGGCATTGTTGTCATCGGTGACCGTCCAGTTGGCATCGTTGCTGTCGCCGCGCGCGTAGACGCGCTCCGGCCCGTTGGCGGTCACGTTCGAGTTGGCCGGCGTGCAGGCCACCGACGAGGCATCGTCATCGATGACGTCGTCACCGTCACAGTCCTCGAACACGGCCCACGCACTGGACCAGTCGCTCGCGGAACCGGAACAAGCGCCACCGGTGACGGCGCATATCTTGATTGCCACGCCGTTGGTCACTGCCAGGGTTCGTGCGCTCATGAAGCCGGTGGCGAGGTCGTCGACACCCCTGCGCGCCGTGGCCGATTGGGAAAACTCCTGGAAGGCCGGGAAGCCGATGCCGGCGAGGATACCGATGACGATCACCGTCACGATGAGTTCGATGAGCGTGAGGCCCCGTTCGCGGCTGGCGGTGCCAGGCGAGGCGGGTGAAACGGGTGTCGATGGCGGATGTCTCATGGTGACCGTGCCTTCCATGAATGCCGGGCGACTGTCGGCGCGGGCCGACCGTCGTCGTGAACGGTCGGCGGATGTGCCGGATTTCGGGGCCTTCGGGTCGGGGAAACGACATGACGAACGGCCTCAGGAAACCTTCGGACCGGAACATCGTTTCCGTCGGCCAGGATTTCCCACCCCATGGTCGTCTCGATTTTCAGGAAATCGTTGAACTCTCGATATTATCTGTCGGGTCGAATTGAACTTTCTTGAGGGAATTTTGCAGCAAATTCGGCCGAAAGGTCAATAAAACCCTGATCGGGATGTATTTTATCTGACACCCGGGGCGACGGTTGGTTCGCGCGCGTCGTCGCCGCCCGCCCGGGGCTACATGAGGCCCATTTCAAGCTCCGTGGTAATGGCGTCGAGCCCCGCCTGGGCGCAGGCCTCGTCGGTTTCGCCCGAGGGCGCGCCGCTGACCCCGATACCGCCGAGAATGGTGCCGCCCGCCGCGATCGGCAGGCCGCCCGCGGAGAGAATCAGTCCGGGCAGCTTGCCCGGGGAGAAGGGAGAGGAAAATCGGTCTTCCAGCGCGGACGTGGCGGTGTTGAAATTCAGCGCCGCATAGGCCTTGTGGCGGCTGATGTCGACGGTAATCGGCATCGCCAGCGTGTCACGAAGCACCACCTGGGGATGACCGCCCCGGTCGACGATGGTCACGGCGATGTTCAGGCCCTGCTCGCGGCAGGCGTCGATCGTGGCCTGTGCCGCCACCGTCGCCAGGTTCATATGAAGTCGCATGATCGGTAGTGCCACGGGATCGTCCGCGGACACGGAACATGCCAGCAGCGCACCGGCAAGGAGCGTGGCGCATTGCGTCTTTTTCATGAGTTCACCTTGAGTTTCGCTTTCTTGTTGGTGGGAAGTCCCCGCCGGCCGGACAGTCTCGACGGCGGCGAACGGCGCTCGCCGGTCAACGTCGCGCGATCTGCGCCAGCGTTTCCAGGCACCGGTCGCGGTCGGCCTCGTCGTTATACAGATGTGGCGTGACTCGCACGCTGTCGCCGCGCACGCTCACAAAGACCCGACGGTCGGTGAACGTCTGCAGGGCATCGGGCGGCAACCCGCCGGGAAAACGGATGCCGAGAAAATGGCCCGCGCGTTCGGGTATCGATGATACGCGCAATCCCATCGAGCGGGCGGCCCGCTCGATTTCACCCGTGAAGGCGGCAACCGTCGACTGGATTCGCGCCGGGGTCCATGCCAGGAGCAGGTCGAGCGCGGCGATGGCGGCGGGTACCAGGGCGAAATTGGCCCGCTCGCCGACGTCGTAGCGCCGGGCGCCCGGCTGGAACCGGTCTTCGTAGTTGACGAGCCCGGCGAATTGTTCCGCCCGCTCGCGCGTGATCCAGGACAGGTCCAGCGGCTCACCGGCCTGCATGTCCTCGCGCGCGTAGACGAAGGCGAGGCTGTAGGGGCCCATCAGCCACTTGTACGTGGCACAAACGAGAAAAGCCGGTCGTATGCGCTGCACGTCCAGGGGCAGTGCGCCCAGCGACTGGGACACGTCGAGCACCAGCGCGATGCCTCGTCGATCGCAGCACTCGGCGATGGCATCGAGGTCGAGCAGGGCGCCGTCGGTCCAGTGGCAGTGGGGCAGGGCGGCGATATCGACGTCACCCGCCTCCAGGCGCTCGACCACCGCGGCGGTCCATCCCCCGGCGTTCGGTCGGTGGATGGTTTCGACCACGCCGCCATTGCGTTCGGCCAGTGCGCGCCACGGATAGACGTTGGAGGGAAACTGTTCGGCGAGCACCACGATGCGGCGTCCGCGAGCGAGCGGCAGGTTTCGGCTCGCCTGGGTAATGCCGTAGGAGACGGACGGCACCACGGCGATATCGTCCGCGCGGGCGTTCACCAGCGAGGCGAAGCGCGCGCGGCATGTTTCGGTATCGTCGAAGAAGTCCGCCGGTGTGATTTCCCAGGGGCGGGATTTTCGGCGCAGGCCCCGTTCACCGGCGGCGACGACCGGGCGAGCCAGCGGCGACATGTAGGCACAGTTGAGATAGCTGACGTCGTCGGGCAGGTCGAACAGTTCGCGCATGATCGGGGCCGGGCTTCGGTTCGGGGCGTTCACGGTGCTGGCGGAGCGAGATTAGCACGTCATCGAACGATCTACGGCGCATCCACGCCGGGGCCGAATCCCGTGCGCGAGGACCGGCACGGCGCCGCACTGACTCTCCAGCAAGCCGCGGTTATACTCGCCGACCTCAATCCTGTTCTTGTGAAATGCCAGCAACGGAGCCCATTGCGATGTCCACCGTCACGCGCGAGATGTACGACCAGTTCATGACGCCCAATTATTCCCCGGCGAAGATCATCCCGGTGAGGGGCGAGGGTTCGCGCGTCTGGGACCAGGACGAACGCTGCTACATCGACTTCGCCGGCGGCATCGCCGTGACGGCGCTCGGCCACGGACATCCGGCCGTGGTCGGGGCCCTGAAACGGCAGGCAGACTCGTTGTGGCACCTGAGCAACGTGTTTACCAACGAGCCGGCGCTCGAACTCGCGCGGATCATGTGCGAGGCGACCTTCGCCGAGCGCGTCTACTTCGCCAACTCGGGCGGCGAGGTCAACGAGGCGGCCTTCAAACTGGCACGGCGTTTCGCCTACGACCGCCACGGCGGGGAGAAACACGAGATCATCGCATTCAACGATGCGTTTCACGGTCGCACCCTGTTCACGGTCAGCGTGGGAGGACAGCCCAAGTACACCGAGGGCTTCGGCCCACTGCCCGGCGGCATTACCCATCTGCCCCTGAACGATATCGAGGCCCTGCGCGCCGCCGTCTCGAAGCAAACCTGCGCGGTGGTGGTGGAGCCCATCCAGGGCGAGGGTGGTATTCGCAGCTGCACCCGCGAGTTTCTCCAGGCCGCGCGGACGTTGTGCGACGAGCACGATGCATTGCTCGTGTTCGACGAGGTGCAGTGCGGCATGGGCCGCACCGGCTCGCTGTTCGCCTACCAGCACTTCGGTGTCACACCGGACATCCTCACCAGTGCCAAGGCGCTGGGCTGCGGCTTCCCGGTAGGCGCGATGCTGACCACGGCGCAGGTGGCCGCCAGCCTCAAGGTCGGCACGCACGGCAGCACCTACGGCGGTAACCCGCTGGCCTGTTCGGTGGCCGCGGCGGTATTCGGCGTCATCAACACGCCCGAGGTGCTGGACGGCGTGGCGCCGCGCCGTCGGCGCATCGTCGACGGCCTCGAGCGCATCAATGGCAAGTTCCCGATGTTCGCCGAAGTCCGCGGCGAGGGGCTGCTGATCGGATGGGCGCTGGCCGACGACTACCGCGGACGGGCGCGCGAAGTGCTCAACGCGGCGCTGGACGAAGGCCTGTTCGTTCTCGTCGCCGGGCCGGACGTGGTGCGCCTGGCACCGTCGCTGATCGTGCCCGAGGCCGATATCGACGAAGCGCTGGAGCGGCTGGAGCGTGCCGTGGCGGCGGTCTACGGCGCCGACTGATCGCGGCAGCGGCGAGTCAGGGAACGCGGCGGGAAATCACCACCGACAGCGCGTCGGATTCGTTCGTCGCGACGTCGTCCATCGCCCCTTCCAGGTCGCCGCTCGACGCGGTCGGCTGACCGCTCTTCGACACCCGGGCGACGACGTTCACGCGCTCGAAGGAAGACAGCTTCATGGTCGGTATCATCGCCTGGCTGTCGTCCAGCGTGACCTCGAAGGGCAGGTCGGCCACGCGCCTTCTCGCCGCGGCAACCGGCATGGGCGGGCCGTCGACGGCCCGCGCAAACACGAACACGGTGTCCGTCGGCGATGCCGTGTCGGACAAGTCCTCGGCGAGTGACACGCGAACCGTCAGCGACGCTCCCGCACCATCCGTCGGCACCGTGGCCGGCGACGCCGGCGCCGACGCGACAGAGGCCCCGGACGGTTCGAGTGACGACGGCTGCTCCAGTGCGACGCCGTTCGCCTCGGCCTCGCGCACCAGGTCGCGAATGAGGTTGACCAGCTCGCCACGTGACTGCGGATCGGATTCCACCTGGGGTAGCAGTCGGCTCCACCGCGTCATGGCGAGCTCGTACTCGCCACGGTGCCGCGCGACGAGGCCGCCGAGCCAGAGTCCCTGGGGCTGGTCCGGGTTCAGGCGCAGGGCCTGTTCGAGAATCTCCGCCGGTTTGCCAATGAGCACGCCGCCGGCCCGCATGGCCAGGGCGTCGGCATACTCCACCAGCACGTCCGGATTGTCGGGATCGAGTTCGTTCAGTCGCGAATAGGCGTCGACGGCATCGTCGTAGCGCTCGAGCTGCATGGACGAGCGCGCCAGGATCCCCCAGCCGCGGGCATCCTCAGGATTTTCCGCGAGCCTCTGCTTGAGCTGATCCATCATCACCTCGATGGAACGGTTCGCGGCGGCGCCGTCGGCCGCCTGCAGGCCGCGCACGGTGGAATCCTGGATGGCATTCGGCTCGCCAACGACGAGGTAGATCGCGCCCGCGGTAACCGGAAGGGCAAAGGCGATGATCACCGGAAGGGCGGTGCCCGCCGGCGTCAGTCGGCTGCGGTCGGCGGCCACGCGCTCGCGGGTCTTCTCCAGCTGCGCGATGTCCTGGGCGAGGGAGGCTTCCAGTTCGAGCCGGCTCGCCGCGTAGTCCTCGGACGTCATCTCGCCGGCGTCCCGCGCCGCGTCGAGTTCTTCCAGTCGGTGGCGGGCAATGGCGATGTCCTGGGCCTGCTGATCGGCATGGCGCTCGCCCGGCGCGCGCAGCATCGCCGGTACCAGGAGGACGAGTACGAGGGCGGTCAGGGCCGCCGCGATCAACCAGAAAGTCAGCATTATCGGTCCCGGGCGCTCAGCAGGTGGCGGGCCTTCTCCCTGGCGTCGTCATCGATCGCGGGACCATCGTCGCGGCGACGCCGACGCACGAGGCTGACGAACACCCCGGCGCCGACCCCGGCCAGGAGCGCCGGCGCGAGCCACAGGAGCACGGTGTGCATGTTCAGAGGTGGTTCGTAGAGTACGAATTCGCCGTATCGCGCCACCATGAAATCGGTGATTTCCTCGTCCGAGCGGCCGGCGGTGATCATCTCGAAAGTCTTGTCGCGCAGATCGCGCGCGAGGTCGGCATTGCTGTCCGCCAGGTTCTGGTTCTGGCATACGAGGCAGCGGAGCTTGTCGATCAGGGCGTGATAGCGTGTTTCCTGTGCCGGGTCGTCGAATTGTCGCGACTCGATCGCGGCGAGGCACAGCGCGGGCGCAAGCAGCAGCGCGAAGAGCAGGGTGCGCATCAGGATTCGGATTCCAGTCTGGCGACCAGCGGTTCGATGGTCTCGTGCATGTCCTGGCGGTCGATGGCGCCGATGTGCTTGTAGCGGACCACGCCGTCTCGGTCGATGACGAAGGTTTCGGGCACCCCGTAGACACCCCATTCGATGCCGGTCTGGCCTTCGCGATCCACCGCGATCAACGTGTACGGATTGCCGAGTTCGGCCAGCCAGCGTTTGGCGTCGGCTTCCGGGTCCTTGTAGTTCAGGCCGACGAGCGTGACCTCGCGCCGTTTCGACAGTTCGTTGAACAGGTCGTGTTCGCGCCGGCACTCGAGACACCAGGAAGCCCAGACGTTGAGGACCCAGACCTTGCCGCGCAGGGCCTCGCCGCTGACGCGGGTGCCGGCGTCGTACAGTCCCGGCAGATCGAGCGCCGGCGCCGGGTTGTCGATGAACGGCGAGGGGACCTCGCGCGGGTTGAGCTTCAATCCCACGCCCAGGAAGACGGCGAGAAGCAGGAAGACGCCGAGCGGCAGCAGGTATCGTGTCACGCTCTCAGCTCCGTGCCGCCACGCTGGATTCACGCAGTGCCAGCCGTTCTGCCCGATAACGCTTGTCCATCGCGCCCAGCAGGCCGCCGATGGCCATGAACAGGCACCCCAGCCAGATAAACCGGATGTAGGGCTTGTAGTAGATCCGCACGGCCCAGGAATTGCCACCGAGCGGTTCGCCCAGCGATACGTAGAGGTCCCGGGTCAGGCCGGCATCGATGGCGGCTTCGGTCATCGGTTGCGAGCCGGCGCCGTAGGCGCGTTTCTCGGGCTTGAGGATCAGCGAGCGGCCGCTGTCCAGCATGACTTCCACGCGCCCGCGCTGGCCGGTGTAATTGGCTCCCTCGAATCCTTCGACGCCCTGGAACGTGAACAACGTTCCGCCGACGACGAACTCGTCGCCTGGCGCCATGGAGATGTCCTTTTCCACCTCGTAGGCGCTGACCATGGTCACGCCGATCACGAACAGGCCGACGCCGGCATGTGCCGTGACCATGCCGAAGAAGCCACTCGGCGCGCTGCGCAGCAGGTCCGGCCGCCAGCGGCGGCCCATTCGCTCGTACGGGGCCAGCAGGCTGCTGGCAATGACCCAGAAGCCCACGGTCAGACCCAGGGCGGCGCCGACGGACCACGAACCCGGTACCAGCAGCGGGGCGACGAAACCCGCCGTCACGCTGAGCGCAAGGCAGACGAGCAGCGGCTTGCCGATGCGCGATATCCGGTCCCGCTTGAAGCGCAGGATCGCGCCGATCCCCGCCAGCAGGGCGGCAGGAATCATCAGCGGCAGGAATATCTTGTTGAAGTAGGGCGGACCGACCGAGTACTTGCCGAGACCCAGCGCGTCCATGAACAGCGGGAACAGGGTGCCGAGCAGGATGCAGGCGGCGGCGACCACCAGCAGGATATTGTTGACCAGCAGCGCGCTCTCCCTCGACACGCCCTCGAAACGGCCGGTGTCGCGCAGCGTCGGCGCGCGCCAGGCATAGAGCGCCAGCGAGCCGCCGACGACGATGACGAGGAAGGCGAGGATGAACATGCCGCGCGCCGGATCCGAGGCGAAGGCGTGAACGGACGTCAGCACGCCCGATCGCACCAGGAACGTCCCCAGTAGCGACAGGCTGAAGGCGAACACCGCGAGCAGCACCGTCCAGGCCTTGAAGACGTTGCGCTTCTCGGTGGCGGCGAGCGAGTGGACCAGCGCGGTGCCGACCAGCCACGGCATGAAGGAAGCGTTCTCGACCGGGTCCCAGAACCACCAGCCGCCCCAGCCGAGTTCGTAGTACGCCCACCAGCTGCCGAGCGCGATGCCGAGGGTGAGGAACAGCCAGGCCACGTTGGTCCACGGACGCATCCACCGG
>JAUIDF010000097.1 GCA_030429125.1 Gammaproteobacteria bacterium
GGCCTGCCCGTGGTCCTGCCGATCAACGACGTCATGGAGCTGGCGGTGTGTGAAAACATCACGCCCGTGCCGCTGACGCGCACCTGGGTGCGCGGACTGACCAACGTGCGCGGCCAGCTGTACACCGTGGTCGACCTGTCGGTATTCCTGGGCGGCACGGAAACCCGGCTCAGCCGCGATGCGCGCATCGTCATGCTCGGCGACGCCAGTCTCGGCGCCTGCCTGCTCGTATACAACGTCATGGGCATGAAAGCCTTCCACGACGAGGATGCACGGCCGGTACCGGGCGACGTGCCCGCCGACGTGCAACGCTATTTCAAGGCCGGTGTCGAGAGCGACTCGCGCCAGTGGGCGGTGCTCGACGTGGCCGCCCTTCGGCGCGACGAGAAATTTCTCGATCCGAGCCGGGTCGGGCGCGCGGCGGGCGTGGCGGGCCGGCCGTTGGAGGACCTGCAGTAAGCCCCCGGCGGGGAGCGGGGCCGATGTCAGCGGAGAGCAACGTCCGCGCATCGCGACGAAAGACAAACCGGGAAACAACAGCAACGCTGGATTGGAATTATGGCAACGACGACGAGATACGAGCCGCTCGAACTGGACGGCGCCGACACTCAGCAGCGGTTCGACGACCACGCCGGGGGAGGTGATACCGAGCAGGTCACGACGAATGCGCAGCGTCCGGCGTCGGCTGCGGCTCCCGCGCGACGGACCCGTTCCAGCGGCGGCGGCAGCCGTCTCGCCGTCCTGCTGCTGGTGCTGGTGCTGATCGCGTCCCTGGTGGTGCTCGTCGCCTCCCTCGTGCTGCAAGCCCAGCGAAGCGCGATCCAGGCCGGGCAGGTGGAGGTTTCCTCGCGCCTGTTGATGCTCTCCCAGCGGCTGTCACGGCAGGCCCGCGAGGCCATGCTCGGCGACCCGCAGGCATTCGCCGGACTGGAGGACTCGCGTGCCTCGATCAACGGCATTATCGGCGCCCTCGATCTCGGCGACCCGACCATCGACGTGGAACCGCTGGCCACCGGTTCGCGACCGCTGTTGCAGGCGCTGACGGAATCCTGGGGGCCGATGCGCGCCAACGCCGACACCATTATCACGAACCGCGAGGCGGTTCTGTCCATTCGCCGGGCACGCGACCAGGTGAACGACCTCGTGCCGTTGCTGCTGGCGCAGTCCGACGAGGTGGTCGAGTCCATGGTGCTGGAACAGGCCGATGCGTCGCTGATCAACCTGGCCGGTCGCCAGCGTACGCTGACCCAGCGCATCCGGGCATCGGTCAACGAGTTCGCCCTCGGCGAGGAGGGTGCCGAGGTGGCCGCCACGCAGTTCGGACGCGACCTGAGGCTGTACGGTCGCACCGTGCGCCTGCTCGAGGGCCGCGTGTCCGCGCCCGTGGCCGCCAAGCTGGATACGCTCAAGGCCACCTACCAGGAGCTGAGCTCGGCGGTCGAGGTCATTCTCGCGGGCGTCGCGGAGTTCTTCTCCGCCCAGGTGGCCGCGCGCGGCGTCAGCGCCGAGGCGGACCGCTTTCTCGACGTGACCCAGCAGCTGGTGCGCTCGATCTCCGAGGAGACCCCGCTGCCGATCGTGCAGCAATACGTGCCCGAGGGCGTGGACGCCAATGTCGCGCTGCGGTGGCTGCCCTGGATTTCCGGCATTCTCGCGGCATTGATGCTGTTCGCCCTGGTTCGCACGTTCCTCGGCCGCGCGCGCTCCGAGGCGCGAGTCAGCAGCGAGGCCAACCAGCGCACCCAGGAAGCGGTCATGAAGCTGCTCGACGAGATGAGCGACCTGGCCGACGGCGACCTCACCATCCAGGCGGAAGTCACCGACCAGGTGACCGGCGCCATCGCCGATTCGGTCAACTTCGCCGTCGAGGAGATGCGCAACCTCGTGGTGCGAATCAAGCAGGCGGCCGAGTCGGTGACCGCGGAGACGCGCGGTTCGCGCGATACCGCGGAGAGCCTTGCCGCGTCGGCGGACCAGCAGCTGCAGGCGATCAACACCGCCACCAGCGAAATCCAGCTGATGGCGCAGTCGATGGCGGAGTTGTCCAGCGACGCCAACAAGTTCAAGGACGTGGCGCAAAGCTCGCGCGAGGTCGCGCGCCGCGGCGCCGGGTCGGTCCGCCAGACCATCCAGGGCATGAACGACATGCGCCAGCAGATCCAGGAAACGGCCAAGCGCATCAAGCGTCTTGGCGAGAGTTCCCAGCAGATCAACGACATCGTCTCGCTGATCACGGACATTGCCGAGCAGACCAACGTGCTGTCGCTGAACGCCTCGATCCAGGCCGCCATGGCCGGCGAGGCGGGCCGCGGCTTCGCCGTGGTCGCCGACGAGGTGCAGCGCCTGGCCGATCGGTCCGGCCAGGCATCGCGCCAGATCAACGAGCTGGTCAATACCATTCAGCGCGACACCAACGACGCCGTGACCTCCATGGAGCAGGCCACGCGCGAGGTGGTCGAGGGCACGAACCTGGCGGATGCCGCCGGCCGCGCGCTGACCGAGATCGAGCAGGAATCGGAGCAACTCACGCAGCTGATCCAGGAGACCGCCGAGCAGACACTGAAGCACTCGCAGACCGCGCAGCAGATTTCCTCGCGCATGACCTCGATCCGCACCGCCACGGACGACGCGGTGAAAGGCGTGCGCGACACCGCGCAGTCGATCAGCAACCTCGATCGCGTGGCCCAGGAGCTGCAGGAATCGGTGGCCGGGTTCAAGGTCTGACGCCGGTATTACGACGCCATGCATTCGCGCACCCGTTAACCACCAGGTTCGGCGATGACCACACTTCCCACCATCGACGCGGGTACCCTGGGCTGGGTGAAGTCGGAGATCGAGGATACCGCGACGCAGGCGCGTGATCTGCTCGACCGGTTCGAGCGCGACCCTTCCGACAACGCCGCGATGCGCATGTGCGCCACGCACCTTCACCAGGTCTACGGCACGCTGACCATGGTGGAACTCGACGGCGCCGCGCGCCTCGTGCACGAGTGCGAACACCTTGCCCAGGGCGTCGCTGACGGCAACGTCGAGTGGAGCGGTGCGGTCGGCGGCGCCCTGAAGCGCGCCGTCGACGACCTGTCGAGTTACCTCGAGGGGCTGCAATCCTCCCCGGTACCCTCGCCGCTGAAACTCGTCGAACCGATCAATCGCGTGCTCGAGGTGCGCGGTGGCGAGCCGGTATCCGAAATCGAGCTGTTTTCGCCGGATCTTTCTGCGCGTCCCCCGGAGGCGACCGCGCAGGCGAACATCGACGCCAACCTGTTCCTCAAGCTCGCCGATGATTTGCGCATGCGTTTCGAGCGCGCGCTGCTGGCGGCATTGCGCAATCCGGACGACCGCGCGCCGTTCAAGGAATTCCTGCGCGTGTTCAACAACCTGGTGTCCATCGACCGGCGCGGATCACTGCGCCAGTTGTGGTGGATCGGCGCCGGCCTCAGCGAGGCACTGGCGGACGGGAGCCTCGACGTCGACGAGCGCGTACGCGGCATCCTCGCGCGCATCAACGAACAATTGAAGGGCCTCAAGGACAAGTCGCAGGCCGGGCGGCGCCGCGCCCCGCCGGACGAACTGATCAAGCGCGCCCTGTTGTCGCTGGCCTACTGCGGCAGCGAGGCGGCGACCGTGCAGCGCATTCGCGAGGCATTCGACCTCGACGAATGGATCGACAAGTCGGCGACCCGCGGATTGCCGGATATCGAGTCGCTCAGCGCGGCACTGGTGCGCTTCAATTCCGAAGCCGAGATCGACCTCGAGCAGGCACAGAACCTGCTGGCGAGATACTTCTCTCCCCAGGGCGCGAAAGCGGAGACCCTCGACCGCCTGGTGGCGCGACTCGACTCGCTGCGGATCGCCGCCGAGCGCAACGAACTCACCCTGTTCGTGCGTCTCGTCGACGCCCTGGCGGCGGTCACCGCCGAGATTCGTGCCGAGCGCGTGCGAGACCTCGACCAGGCCTCCATGCAGATGGCCGGCGCTCTCCTTTTTATCCAGGACAGCGGCAACGGTGTTCGACCCGGCCCCGAGTGGCAGGCCCAGGCGGAGTCGAGCGTCGCCGCACTCGAGTCGATTTCGCAGCAGGCGCACTCGCCGTCGACGCAGCCGGCTGCCGTCGAGCCGGTCGCCGCGGCGCCGCTTCACGTGCCCGGCGACCAGGTTGCCCGCGCGGCGGCCACCGAAGTGCGCAGCGAGTTGCAATACGTGGAGCACGCCCTGGAACAGGTCGCCAGCGGCGAGGCACAGGCGAGCCGTCTGCGCGGGGTGGAAGCACACCTGAAGCGTATCGAGGGAACCCTGGAGATTCTCGAACACGGCCAGGCGGCGGTCCTCGCGGAGCGACTGCGCAGCGGCATGCGCGCCATGGTCGATTCCGACGCCGTCTCGACCCGTGGACTCGACGCCCTCGCCATGGCCGTGGGCACGCTGGGTATGTGCGCCGACGAGATAGGCGCGGGCAGCCCGCCGCAACGCATGCAGCCGGCCATCGACCGCGCCATCGCCGAACTCGGCCACGCGCCTGGTGCGGACGAGGAGCCATCGCGTCCGGCGCACCTGGAACTGGTGCAGGCTCGCGGCGACGACGTCTCGGACGATGCCGGCGACGGCGGCCTCAGGATTGATGAGCCCCTGCCGCTGGCGCTGGACGAGGCCGCGGCCGACGATGACCACGAGCCGGCGGAATCACTCGGGCTGGACCTCGATTTCGACGACGACTTCGATGACGACGTCGCCGGCGGCCCGCCGCCGATCGCGGCGGTGGACGAGGTCGCCGGGGACGAGGACGAACTGGTCGGGATCTTTTTCGAGGAAGCATCCGAGATCGAGCCGCAGATCGCGCGCGACAAGGACGCCTGGCGCGCGGACCCCGCCGACGAGACCACGCTGCGCGACCTGCGTCGTGGCTTTCATACCCTGAAGGGGTCGGGCCGATTCGCCGGCGCCACGTCCATTGCCGAACTGTCGTGGGTAACCGAGGACCTGCTCAACGCGGTGCTCGAGGGCGAGGCATCGGCGTCGCCCGGCATCCACGCATTCGTCGACCGGGCCCATGACGAGGTAGCCCGACTCATCTCCCGCCGCGATGTCGGTGACGATGTCGACCTGTCGCCCTGGCGAGACGAGGCGGCGGCCCTGAAGGCTGGCGGCGACATCGACGGCGCGGCCGAACTGTCCCGCGGCCTGGGCGCGGAATTGCTCGAACTGGAGATCTCCGGGCGTGGTGCCGCCGCCGCTCCGCCGGCGCCCGCGCCGCCGGCGGAAGCGGAAGGCGCCCGCGTCAACGAGGTCTTTTTCAACGAGCTCGACGGGCACATTCGCGTGATTGCCGACAGCGTCGCCCAGGCGCGCCGGAAGTTTCCCGACTGGGAGGTATCGGAGCCACTGGCGCGAACGGCGCATACCCTGCGGGGCGTGTTTCGTTCGGTGGGTCTTGACTCGCCGGCTCGCATGGCCGACGGACTCGACGACCTGATCGTATTCAAGAAGCGGCAGCGTGGTCCGCTGGAAGAAGTCGATCTCGTGCTCATCGATCAGTGCGGTCGGCTGATGCGTTTCGCCGCGAACAAGCTCAACGGCGAACTGACGATGACGACCGACCTCGCGATGCAGTTCGAGGAGCTGGCCTCGGCATTCACCCAGCGGCTTCGCTATCTCGGAGCCGGCGACGAGTTCGCCGCGCCGCGCGCCGGCGCGGCGGAGCCGGCGGAACGCACGGAACTGGCGCTATCGGCCCAACCCGAGGAACCGGCCCGCGTGTCGACGGCGACGAGCGCGGAGGACGAGGAACTGCTGCAGGCGTTTCGCGAAGAGGCCCAGGAAATTCTCGTCCGTCTCGATCAGCAGGTGGAGCGCTGGCGACACGGCGCGCCCGCCTCGCAGGCGCTTTCGGCCATGCGTCGCGAACTGCACACCTTCAAGGGCGGCGCGAGAGCGGTCGGCTGGACCGTGCTTGGCGACCTGGCGCACAACACCGAGACGTTGCTCGAGAACGAGTCGCTGACGGCGCGCGACCCGGCCGCCGTATCCGATATCGTTCGCGAGATGCACGACTTGTCCATGGTGGCCGTTTCCGCCGCCACCGGTCCGGTGAACGAGGACCTGAAGCGACTCAATCGTCGCGTGCTGGATTTCGGTGCCGGCGCGGACGACGACACGGTCGAGTCGGCGAGCGTGGCGACGGTGGCGATGAGCGAAGACGATGGCGTCGCGCGCGACCTGCCCTCCGCCGGCTCGACGGATGCCCCCGCGGCGCCGCTCTCTGCCGTCATGGAGGGCGGCGAGTCCCGCGCCGTGCGGGTGCGTACCGAGGTGCTCGACGAGCTCGTCAGCTACGCCGGCGAGGTCAGCATCCTGCGCTCACGGCTGCAACAGCAGATCGCGATGGTGCGATCCAATCTCGGCGAGCTCGGCGACACCGTGCGGCAGTTCCGCGAGCAGCTTCGCGACCTGGAGATCGAGTCCGAATCGCAGATGCTGGCCACGCACGAAAGGATTCGCGAAGAGGGCGGCGTTTCCGATTTCGATCCGCTGGAGCTCGACCGCTTCAGCCGCCTGCAGACGGTGGCGCGCCAGCTCAGCGAGAGTCTCGGCTCCCTCACCGCCATCCAGGCGGGTATCTCCGAATTCGCCGGCGACGCCGAGAATACGCTGCAACAGCAGCGACACCTGAGCGACAGCCTGCAGGAAGGCCTGCTGCGCACGCGCATGATTTCCTTCGTGGCCCTGGTGCCGCGGCTGCGCCATCTCACCCGGCAGACGGCCGGCGAACTGGGCCGGTCGGTAAACCTCGAGGTCTCGGGCGAGCAGGTGGAAGTCGACCGCAAGGTGCTCGACCAGATGTCCGCGTCGTTCGAGCACATGATCCGCAACGCCGCGTACCACGGTATCGAGGATGCCGCGGATCGCACCGCTGCGGGCAAGCCGGCCAGCGGTACGATCTCCATCGGCGTGGAGCAGGATGGTAACGACATCGTCATCCGCATCGGCGATGACGGACGCGGCATCGACACGGACGCGATCACCGAACGCGCACGCGCTGCCGGCCTGCTCAGGTCCGATCAAACACTCGGCGACGAGGATCTGATCCGCGTCCTGGCGACGCCGGGCCTTTCCACGGCGGGCACTGTCACCCAGGTGTCCGGCCGCGGCGTGGGCATGGACGTGGTCAGCGAGATGGTGCGGCAACTGGGCGGCTCGATCGCCGTGGAAACCGAGCGCGGCAAGGGAACGACGTTCATCCTGCGCGTGCCCGTGACCCTGGCGGTCAGTCATGCGCTGCTGGTGTACGCCGGCGAGCAGATGTTCGCGGTCCCCGCGCGCCTGATCGTCAACGTCCTGCGGATCCGGCGCGGCGATGTCGAGGATGGCGATGCCGATGCGGACGCCTACACGTACTACAACGACCGGCGCATTCCCGTACTCAACCTGGCGCGCCGGCTCGGGCTGCCGTTTCGCGAAAGCGAAGGCAACGTCGCCCACGTCATCGTGGTGCGCGCCGGTCTTCGCGAGATCGGCCTCATGGTCGAATCCATTTCCGACACGCGGGAGGTGGTCGTGAAGCCGCTGGGGGCGTTGCTGCAGTCGATCCCCGGTATCGGTGCGGTCACCCTGCTTGGCGACGGCAGCATCGTATTGATTCTCGATGTGCCGGACCTGTGGCAGTCACGACGCGTCAACGTAACCGCCGACACGTTCGCCGTGGCCGCGCCGGTCACCGACAATGTCACGGTCATGGTCGTGGACGATTCCATGACCGTGCGCAACGTCATGGGTCGCGATTTGCAGAATAACGGCTTCGAGGTGATCCTGGCGAAGGACGGCGTGGATGCCATCGAGCAGCTTCGCCACACCGTGCCCGATATCCTGCTGGTCGATCTCGAGATGCCGCGCATGGACGGTTTCGAGCTGACGCGGCGCGTTCGCGCCGACGACAATCTCGTCGAGGTGCCGATTCTCGTCATCACGTCCCGGGCCGGCACGCGACATCGCGACCAGGCGGTGCGCCTGGGTGCCAACGGCTACATGAGCAAGCCCTATCGGCTCGATGAGCTGGTGAACACGATTCAGTCGCTGACCGGTGAGGGAAAACCGGTCGAAACGGCCTCGACGCCGGTGGAAACGCTGCATTGAACATCGCCGGCACGAAAACGCATGGATTGTCGGGCGTGAACCGTCACCGGCGTCATTCAGGGGCGGACCCGGGTGAGTGTGATCTCGCGTAAACGCAGTGCGGGACCGCTGAAACGGGTGCATGCAGGATCAGCGTGAAGGAGAACGGGGCAAACGCGGCGCCCGACGCCATGAGCCTAGCGGTGGGAAGACAATGATCGATCCGGACGGAATCTGCGACCTCGTGGAGCGCGCGGCGGCACGCTACCTCGGCGTCGGCATGCCGTCCGGCGCAGACGAGATCCACAAGGATGACGGCTCGGTCGTGACCTTTACCGACGACGCCATCCAGAACTTCGTCGAGGCCGGCCTGCGTGAGCGCTATCCCGACATCCCGTTCATGGGTGAAGAGATGCCCCACGCCCGGCAGGTGTCGGTGCTGGGCGGCGACGCGGCACGCTTCTGGGTGCTCGATCCTCTCGACGGGACGACGAACTACGTCGCCGGATTTCCGTTCTACGGTATCTCGCTGGCGCTGGTGGAGAACGGCGCGGCGGTATTCGGCGTGGTGCACGATCCGATTCGCGGCGAGACGTTTCGTGCGCAGCGAGACGGCGGCGCGACGCTCAATGGCGAAGCCCTGAGGCCGGCGCCGGTACAGCGCCTCGGCCAGTGCGTTGCCAACGTCGATTACAAGCGACTCACCCGCCCGGTGGCCGACCGGCTGGTCAGGTCGCCGCCCTACCGTTCCCAGCGCAATCTCGGTTCCTGCGTGCTCGAATGGTGCTGGCTTGCCGCCGGCCGTTTTCAGCTTTACCTGCACGGCGGGCAGAAGCTGTGGGACTACGCCGCCGGCTCGCTCATCCTGTCGGAGGCGGGTGGCGTGGCCAGTGGCTTCGAGGGCGGCGACCTCGACTGCCGAACGCTCTCAAAGCGTTCTGTCATCGCCGCCTCGACACCCGCCCTGCACGAGTTGTGGAGCCGCTGGATTTTCAGCCAGGGGTGCCTCGCCACGCCGGCGACGAGCGCACGCTGGCGCTAGGGTCGCGCGCGGTGCGATGGGCCGCGCCTTTATTCCCCGGATCAAAAAGTTTTACTGGAACTCGCCAATTGATGTGGGCATAGTCCCAGCCTCCGGCGGTCCGCCAGGCCGCGTCGGCTGCCGGCGTGCGGCGCGCAGAATCGTGCCGAATCGTGCCGCACCCGGCGGGAAGATCACGCAGAACATCGAGAGGTAGTGGACAGCATGGCAGAAGCGCAACCCCTGACCTCGCCGCGGCGGCGAGAAAAGGCCAATGCCATTCGCGCGCTCAGCATGGACGCGGTGCAGAAAGCGAAATCCGGTCACCCCGGCGCGCCCATGGGCATGGCCGACATCGCCGAGGTCCTGTGGTGCGACTACCTGCGTCACAACCCCGGTAATCCCGCCTGGCCCGATCGCGACCGGTTCGTGCTGTCCAACGGACACGGCTCCATGCTGCTGTACTCGCTACTGCACCTGACCGGGTACGACCTCGACATCGAGGACATCAAGTCCTTTCGCCAGCTTCATTCGAAAACTCCCGGTCATCCCGAGTACGGCTACGCGCCGGGCGTGGAAACCACGACCGGTCCGCTCGGCCAGGGCATCAGCAATGCGGTGGGCATGGCAATCGCCGAGAAGGCCATGGCGGGTCATTTCAACCGCGACGGCCATCGCATCGTCGACCACTACACCTGGGTGTTCCTCGGCGATGGCTGCCTGATGGAAGGCATATCCCACGAGGCCTGCTCGCTCGCGGGCACGCTCGGACTCGGCAAGCTGATCGCCTTCTGGGACGATAACGGCATCTCCATCGACGGCAACGTCGACGCCTGGTTCACCGACGACACCCCGGCCCGGTTTCGCGCCTACGGCTGGCACGTGGTCGAGGACGTGGACGGCCATGACGCGGAGTCGGTAGCGGCCGCCATCGAAACGGCGCGTGCCGAGACCGGTCGACCCAGCCTCGTGTGCTGTCGCACCGTGATCGGCTGGGGCGCTCCGAACAAGCAGGGCACGGAAGCCTGTCACGGCGCGCCCCTGGGCGAGGACGAGATCGCCGCCGCGCGCCGCGAGATCGGCTGGGATGCGCCGCCGTTCGAGATTCCGCAGGCCATCTACGAGGCCTGGAGCGCGCGCGACGCGGGGGCCGCCCTCGAGAATTCGTGGCGTCGTCGTTTCGACGCCTATCGCGCGGCCTACCCTGAGCTGGCTGCCGAGTTCGAGCGCCGGTCGGCGGGTGAACTGCCCTCGGATTTCGACTCGGTTGCCGCCGGGTATCTCGCGCGCACCATCGATGCCGCCGAGACCATCGCCAGCCGCAAGGCGTCCCAGAATGCCCTCGAAGCCTTCGGCCCGGCACTGCCCGAACTGATCGGCGGCTCGGCGGACCTGGCCGGCTCCAACCTGACCATCTGGTCCGGTTCGCGCGCGATGTCGCGAACCGTCGACGACGGCAACTACATTTACTTCGGCGTGCGCGAGTTCGCCATGGCGGCCATCTGCAACGGCATTGCCCTGCATGGCGGCTTCATTCCCTATGCTGCCACCTTCCTGATGTTTTCCGAGTACGCGCGAAACGCCCTGCGTATGGCTGCGCTGATGAAGATTCGCTCGGTGTTCGTGTTTACCCACGACTCCATCGGCCTCGGCGAGGACGGTCCCACGCACCAGGCGGTGGAACAGGCGGCCACGCTGCGGCTGATGCCGCGGATGTCGGTGTGGCGCCCGTGCGACACGGTGGAGAGCGCGGTGGCGTGGCAGCGTGCCATCGAGCGGTGTGACGGAACCACGAGCCTGCTGTTTTCACGGCAGAACCTGCCCTTCCAGGCGCGCGACGAGCACCAGGTGGCTGCCATCGCCCGCGGCGGTTACGTCCTGCGGGACTGTGAAGGCGAGCCCGAGGCGGTTATCATCGCGACCGGTTCAGAAGTTGCCCTGGCGGTGACGGCGCAGGAGCGCCTGGCTGGCGAGAGCCGCCGGGTGCGCGTGGTATCCATGCCGTCGACCGACGTCTTCGATGCCCAGGACGACGACTGGAAGGAAGCCGTGTTGCCGTCCACCGTGACCGCCCGGGTTGCCGTCGAGGCCGGCGTGAGCGAGTACTGGCGACGATACACGGGACTCGCCGGGCGCGTGATCGGTATCGACACGTTCGGTGAATCGGGACCGGCCGCCGACGTGTTCGAACACTTCGGTTTTACCGTGGACAACGTGGTCGACGCCGTCCGGGCGCTCATCGACTGAGGTCGACGTGTTGGACCGGCCGTGCGGACCGTCGCGTCCGCCGGGTCTGTTTTCTGTTTTCTTTCATCAGGTTAAGGAGTGTCTTCCATGACAATCAAGGTCGCGATCAACGGGTTTGGCCGCATCGGGCGCAACGTGATGCGCGCCCTGTTCGAATCGGGCCGCGAGGACGAGATCGAGATCGTCGCGGTCAACGACCTGGGCGACGCCGCCACCAATGCGCACCTGCTGCAGTACGACACGGCGCACGGACGCTTCGGCCAGGAAGTGACGGTTGACGGCGACAGCTTCCGTGTCGGCGATGCCCGCGTGCGGGTCATCGCCGAGCGCGATCCGGCGAAGCTGCCCTGGGCCGAGCTGGGCGTGGACGTGGTGATGGA
>JAUIDF010000378.1 GCA_030429125.1 Gammaproteobacteria bacterium
CTCGTACTCGTGCTCGCCCCGTTCACCGCCCATGGCGCCGGGGGCGACAACGCCAACCTGGACAAGGCGCACGTCGACCTGACCGACATGGCATCGTTGCAGCGGGGCGCGCGCATCTTCGTCAACTTCTGCCTGTCATGCCACAGCGCCGAGTACATGCGCTACGAGCGCATGGCGAGGGACCTTGGCATCGACGAGGAAATCGTCCAGGCCGACCTGATGTTCGCCAGCGACAAGATCGGCGACCTGATGACGACAACGATGCCCGACGAAGACGCCAAGGAGTGGTTCGGCGTTGCGCCGCCCGACCTGTCGCTGATGGCGCGATCCCGTGGCGCGGACTATCTCTATACCTACATGCGCAGTTTCTACCTCGACGAGAGCACGCCGAGTGGCTGGAACAACACGGTATTCCCGAACGTCGCCATGCCCCACGCCATGTACGAGTGGCAGGGCAACCAGAAAGCGATTTTCACGACCGACGAGTCGGGCAACAAGGTCTTCGAGCGGTTCGAACTGGTCAAGGAGGCGAAGTTGTCGCCCGAGGAGTACGACACGGCCATGCGGGATCTGACCAATTTCATGGTCTACCTGGCCGAACCGGCGAAGCTCAAGCGCTACACCATCGGCTTCTGGGTCATGGTGTTCCTGTTGATCATGGTCGCGCTGACCTATGCACTGAAAAAGGAGTTCTGGCGCGACGTGCATTGATCACACGCCCGTCGCCCCGGATGGGTTGCGCGAAAGCGCCGGCAGCCGGGTCGACGGGTCAATTACCGCGCTCCGAGGCGCGGGTCGCCCAGGTGGAATAATGTGAGCGGTACTGTCAATCGACGTGGTGTCATGACCCTGTTCTCGGGCAAGGACTGCCCCTACAGTCATGCCGCGCGCATCGTGTTGCGCGAGAAGGACGTCGAATGCGACTACCGCTACCTCGACGGGCCACGTCAACTCGAGTCGCTCGCCGAGTTCAACCCGTACATGGAGACGCCCACCCTGATCGACCGCGAGGTGGTGCTGTACGATACCGCGCTGATCTGCGAGTACCTCGACGAGCGACTGCCGCACCCTCCGCTGATGGCGGTGGATCCCGTGGGCCGTTCGCGGATCCGGCTGCTGATCCACCGGCTGCGGCGCGACTGGATCGACGCGGTCAAGAAGCTCGGCGGCAAGAACGAGCGGCTGTCGGAAACCAATCGCACCTTGATTCGCGACGGGCTCATCTCCATCTCACCGGTATTCCGAGAACAGCAGTACCTGATCGGGGACGAATACACCATGGCCGACGCCTTCATGGCACCGCTCCTGTGGCGGCTGCCGGCATTGAAGATCAAGTTGCCGCGTCCGGCCGTGCCACTCAAGCAGTATGCGGACCGCCTGTTCGAACGACCGGCGTTCGCCGAGAGCCTGACCGAGTCGGAAACGGCACTGCGCCCGGCTGGTTGACGTCCCGGGTCGATCCGAGTTGCAGATGAGCGATACCGATCATTCACTACCTTCCAAGCGCCCCTACATGCTCCGCGCGATGTGGCAATGGTGCGTCGATGCGGGGCTGACGCCGCAAATTCTGGTCAACGCGACCGTCGACGGCGTCGACGTGCCGGCGGAGCACGTCAAGGACGGCGCGATCGTGCTCAACGTTCACGACCGGGCGGTGCGCGATCTCGACATGAACAACGAGTCGGTGAGTTTTTCCGCTCGCTTCGCCGGGCGCGCCCGCAGCATTTTCGTGCCGGTCGACGCCGTGCTGGCGATATACGCCCGCGAGAACGGCCAGGGATTGTTCTTCGAGGTGCCAGGCGAGGGCGATGCCGCGAGCACGGCCTCGGCGGCGCCGTCCGAGGACGAGGCGCCCGACGCCGGCGACGAGCCGTCGCCGCGCCGCGGCCGTCCCGACCTTCGCATCGTCTGAACTCGCGCGGCGGGGTTATTCAGCGTGTCGGTCAGGGACCTCCATGGAACGACGATTCTCGCCGTCAGGCGCGGCAACAGCGTGGTCGTTGGCGGCGACGGGCAGGTGTCGCTCGGCGAGACGGTAATGAAGGGCAATGCCCGCAAGGTCCGCCGTCTTTATCGCGACAAGGTGCTTGCCGGTTTTGCCGGTGGCACCGCGGATGCCTTCACCCTGTTCGAGCGCTTCGAGTCCAAGCTCGAGAAGCACCAGGGACACCTCGTGCGCAGTGCGGTGGAACTGGCCAAGGACTGGCGCACCGATCGCATGTTGCGCCGACTCGAGGCGCTGCTCGTGGTCGCGGACAAGTCCGACTCGCTGATCATTACCGGCAATGGCGAC
>JAUIDF010000098.1 GCA_030429125.1 Gammaproteobacteria bacterium
CGGTCCGATATCAACGTGGTTCAAGTCGTGCATGCCAACGCGCAGCGGCTCGGCGGCGTGATTCGCGAGGTGGCCAATTCCCTGCAACGCGAAGGCGGTGAGGGGGGATCGGCGCCGCGCATCAGTGTCCAGGTCGACGAAGGTCTCAACGCCCTGATCATCCAGTCGCCGGAGGCCCAGTTCGGCATCCTGCGCGCGCTGATCGACCAGCTCGACGTCAAGCGCGAGCGCGAAGGCAACGTACACGTGGTATACCTTCGCTATGCCAAGGCGGAGGACCTGGTATCGATTCTCAACGAAGTGGCATCGCGCCAGTCGGGGCCGGCGGCGGAAGGAGCGGGCACGACCACCGACGTGAGCGTGCAGGCGGATTCCGATACCAACGCGCTGGTCATTCGTGCCGGCGAGGAAGACTTCGCCGAGATCACTCACGTCATCGAGAAGCTCGACCTCAGGCGCTCGCAGGTATTCGTCGAGACCATAATTGCCGAGGTGTCGACGACCAAGGCGGCCGAGATCGGCGTGCAGTGGCAGGGCCTGCATTCCAAGTCGTCCGGGGGCGAGGTTTCCGTCAGCAGCGGCAGTGCCGTCAGCGAGGGCGGCGGGCTCACGGTCGGCGTCATCAACAAGTTCGTCACCGACCTCGCGGGCAACGTGGTGCCGGATCTGAGCGTGGTGCTACGGCTCTTGCGCAGCGACAACAACGCCAACATCCTGTCCACGCCCAACCTGCTCACCCTGGACAACGAATCCGCCGAGATCGTGGTCGGGCAGGAGGTACCGTTCGTGACCGGCCAGTTCGTATCCAATGCCAGCACCACCGGCACGGTAACCAACGACGACAACCAGACCACTACCGGCGTGGTGAATCCGTTCCAGACCATCGAACGCAAGAACGTGGGCCTGACGCTCAAGATCACGCCGCAGATCAACGAGGGAGGCGCCATCCGGCTGGAGATCGAGCAGGAAATATCGAGCGTCAGTCCCACCTCGGTTTCCGGCGCCTCCGATCTGATCACCAACACGCGATCCATCGACGCCACGGTGCTGGTGGACGACGGGCAGATCATCGTGCTCGGCGGACTCATTACCGACGACATCAGCGATACCTTTGAATGGGTGCCGGTACTGGGCAAGATTCCGCTGCTGGGTGCGCTGTTTCGAAAGAAGACCAAGCAGGCCGTGAAGCGCAACCTGATGGTATTCCTGCGGCCGAAGATCATCCGCACCCCGGAGGACCTGTTCCAGCATACCCAGGCGCGCTACCAGACGATTCAGCGCGACCAGGCCGAATCGCTGCCGGATACGCGCCGGTTGATCAAGGAGAGCAGCATCCCCGTTCTCGGGGAGATGAAGAACCGCTGAGTTGCGCCCCATGGCACTCGCCATCGAACAAAGTCCCGACGACGTCCGCACGCTGCTCGGCCGTATCGATCCGGCGCTGGTCACGCGCGTGCCCTATGCATTTGCGCGCGGCCGCGGTGTCCTGGTGGCATTTAGGGAAGACCACAGCGCCGTCGTGCTGTGCACCGAATCGCCCGAGTTCCCGACGCTGACCGAACTCCGGCGGCGTATCGGCATGCCGCTTGTCTTCCGGCGCGTCGAAGGCCCCGAGTTCGACAGCCTGCTGCGACAGGCCTATGACCGAAGCCAATCCGCCGCCAGCCAGATGGTCGACGACATGGGCGAGGACATCAACCTCGACCTGCTTGCGCACGACATTCCGGAGGCCACGGACCTGCTGGCCGCTTCGGACGAGGCGCCCGTCGTTCGACTGATCAACGCCTTGCTCACCCAGGCCATTCGCGAGGACGCGTCGGACATCCACCTCGAGGTGTTCGAGCAGCGCTCGGTGGTGCGTTTTCGGGTCGACGGCGTGCTCAAGGACGTGGTCGAACCCCAGCGCGCACTGCACAACGCCCTGGTGTCCCGCATGAAGGTCATGGCGAAGTTGAAAATCGACGAGAAAAGGCTGCCCCAGGACGGGCGCATTTCGTTGCGCGTCGGTGATCGACCGATCGACGTGCGCGTCTCCTGCCTGCCCACACGGCACGGCGAACGCATCGTGTTGCGGCTGCTCGACAAGCAGGGCTCGCGCCTGGACCTGGGTCACCTGGGCATGGCCGAGGCGATGCAGCGCCAGTTCGATCGTTTGATTCGCTCCGCCCACGGCATCATCCTGGTTACCGGGCCGACGGGCTCGGGCAAGACCACCACGCTGTACTCCGGGATCAGCCGCCTCGACCGCGATAGTCTCAATATTCTCACCGTCGAGGATCCGGTCGAGTTCGATCTCGACGGCGTAGGACAGACCCAGGTCAACGCCGGCATCGGCCTGACGTTCGCCTCGGGATTGCGTTCCATTCTCCGACAGGATCCGGACGTCATCCTGGTCGGTGAGATCCGCGACCTGGAAACGGCGGAAATTGCCGTCCAGGCCAGTCTTACCGGTCACCTGGTGCTCTCCACGCTGCATACCAACTCGGCGGTCGGCGCGGTCACGCGCCTGGTCGACATGGGGGTCGAGCCGTTCCTGATTTCCTCCAGCCTGCTGGCGGTCTTGGCCCAGCGCCTCGTGCGCCGCCTGTGCGAGCACTGCAAGGAAGCCGTCGAGCCGGACGAGCGCGAACGCGATCTGCTTGGCGGTGACTCGGCGCCGCCGAGCATCTACCGCTCGGCCGGGTGCGAGCACTGCGACTTCACCGGCTACCGGGGGCGGCTGGGCATCTTCGAGTTGGTCAGACTGGACGAGCGACTCAAGCGCATGGTGCACGATGGCGCCAGCGAGGCCGACCTCGTCAGCTCCGCGAGGCACCAGTCGCAGAGCCTGGTGGAAGACGGCCTCGACAAGATCCGGGCCGGCATCACGACCTTCGACGAAGTCTTGCGGGTGACCCAGGATGGCAATTGACGCGCGCGATGGGTGCGACCACGGCATGCGCCGCCCGATGTCCGGTTTACGGGCCTGACCCTGCCGTGGGCGCCTACGAGTATCGGGCCCTCGACGCACGCGGTCGACAGAAGCGGGGGGTCGCGACCGGGGATACCGCCCGGCAGGTGCGCCAGTCCCTGCGTGAGAGCGGATTGTCACCGCTGGATATCCAGGCGGTCGCCGAGAAGGGCGCCGATCGCGGGCGCCGCACATCGGCGCGCAAGATCAGCCCCACCCAGCTCGCCGTCGTGACCCGCCAGTTCGCGACGCTGGTCGGTTCGGGCATGACCGTGGAGGGCTCGCTCAACGCCCTCGTCGACCAGTCCGAGGGTCACCAGCTGAAGTCGCTGTTGAGCAGTGTGCGCGCCTCGCTGGTGGAAGGCCGCGGCCTGGCGGATTCCATGCGCCAGTTCCCGCGCGCCTTTCCCGAGATCTACACCGCGTCGGTGGCCGCGGGCGAACAGACCGGCAAGCTCGCCGAGGTGCTCGAACGGCTGGCCGATTTCACCGAGGCGCGACAGGGACTGCGCCAGCGTCTCGGCGTGGCGCTGGTCTACCCGGTTATCCTGACCGTCGTGTCCATTCTCATCGTCGTGGCATTGTTGACCTACGTCGTTCCGCAGGTGGTGCAGGTATTCGACGACACCGGACAGGCACTGCCGCTGCTGACGCAGCTGCTGATCACGGTCAGCGACTTCCTGCGCGACAACGCGGCCATCATCGGCATCATGGTGCTCGGTTCGTTGCTGGCCGGGCTCGTCACCTTTCGCCGTCCGGCGCCGAAGGCATGGCTGCACCGGCGCATCCTGGTTTTTCCGGCAACAAGGCGTATCTCGCGCGGGGTGAACACGGCGCGCATGGCCCGCACCCTGGCGATCATGGTCGGCAGCGGGGTGCCCCTGCTCGACGCCATGCGGGCCAGCGCCGAAGTCGTGTCCAACCTCGTGCTGCGCGCCGCGCTCGACCAGGCGGCCGGCGAGGTGCGCGAAGGCATCGGGCTGAGTCGCGCCATCGGCCGCAGCGGATACTTTCCGCCGCTGTTCACCCAGATGGTGGCGTCGGGCGAGCAGAGCGGCAACCTCGACCGCATGCTGGACAAGTCGGCCACGGCACTCGAGCGCGAGATGGAAGCCCGTATCGCGGTGCTCGTCGGCCTGTTCGAACCCCTGATGATTCTCTTCATGGGCGGCGTGGTATTGACCATCGTGCTCGCCATCCTGCTGCCCATTTTCGACCTCAATCAACTCGTAAGGTAATCGCGTTTTGAAACAACCGGGAACAACGGCGCGTTCGCGCGCACAAGGCAAGGGACGCCCGCAACGGGGCTTCACCCTGATCGAGATCATGGTCGTCGTGGTAATCATCGGCCTGCTCGCCACCCTGATCCTGCCGCGCGTCCTGGGACGCCAGGACGAGGCCTTCATTGCCAAGGCGAAGAGCGACATTCGCGCGATGTCCAGCGCCATCCAGCTCTACAAGCTCGACAACTTCAAGTTTCCGACGACGTCGCAGGGGCTCGACGTGCTGATCAGCGGCGGCAAGGACGGCAGGGGCTACGTCGATCGCCTGCCGGCCGACCCCTGGGGCAACAAGTACCAGTACCTTTACCCGGGAGAGAAGATGGAGTTCGACTTGTGGTCCTACGGCGCCGACGGCCAGACGGGCGGAGAAGGCGTGGACGCCGACATCGGCAACTGGAACCTCGACCAGAACTAGGCGACGATGGCGTCCCGGACGAGGCAGGCCGGCTTCACGCTGATCGAGATCATGCTCGTGGTGCTGCTGATCGGCATCACGATCACCTTCGTCAACCTGAACCTCGATCCGGATCCGGCGCAAATCGTGCGTCGCGAAGGCGATCGCGTCGTCGCGCTGCTGCGCCAGCTCGGCGACGAGAGCATACTGCGCGGGCGTGCCATGGCCATGCACGTCGACACCGGCACGGGACAGTACGCGTTCGAAGTCCTGGAAGGCGGCGAATGGAAGCTCGTGGACGATGACGAGCTGTTCCATGCCCGCCGCCTGCGCAAACCCGTGCGCGCCGAAATGCGCGTGGAGTCGGGGCCGGGCGAGGAGGCCGACGAAGACGAGGTTGACGACACCGGTGCGGATACGGCTGACGGACGGGCACGCGTCATCGTCGATCCGGTCGGCGAGATCACGCCGTTCACGCTGGCGCTTGCCGCGTCCGGACACCGGGTGATCGTGGGTCTCGACGAGTATGCCAATGTCGTCGCCCGCGCCGAAGAGAGCGCCCGTTGAACCGGCCCCGCCGCCTCGAGACGGGGTTCACCCTGATCGAAGTACTGGCGGCGCTCGCTATCGCCGCCACCGGCCTGCTTGCCGTATCGAAGACCATTACCTCGACGGTCGAGGTGGCCGACGCGACGTCGACGCGTTCGGTGGCGTACTGGGTCGCCGCCAATCACATGACCGAACTGCGACTGTCGGACACCTGGCTCGCCACCGGCAACAGCAGCCGGGAGGTCGAGATGGGCGGCCGGGCGTGGCGGGTCGATCGCGGTATCGAGTCCACGCCCGACGAGGATGTCGTCAAGGTGGTCATCACCGTGTTCGAAGCGGCGCTCGAGCGACCCGCGGTCGCACGCCTGAGCGGATATCTCGCGCGCCTCGATCCACCGCGCCCGCGACTCGAGGCGGGCCCCGGCGCCAATGGTCGCGGCTCGAGCTGACACCATGAACGCTGCCCCGGCGTTGTCGATCGACGCGGTTCGCCGTCATGCGCAGCGCGGATTTACGCTGCTCGAGATGGTCATTGCCATCTCGATCTTCGCTGTCGTCGGCGCCGTATCCTATACCTCTCTCGATCAGTTTCTCGCCACGCGGGATCTTGTCGATGCGCGCAATGCCGCCACGCGTCAACTCCAGCGCGCCATCGGTCACTTCGAGCGCGATGTCCGCTTCATGACGCGACGCACGGTCAGGGACGGGATAGGCGAAACCCTGCCCGCCATGCTCGGGGGGGATGCGGACGCTATCGGCGACGCGGTGCTGATCGAGATGACCGTTGCCCAGCCGTCCTATCGCAATCCGCGCTGGCATCGTGTCCGGCGCATCAGCTGGTCACTCGTCGATGGCCGAATCGTTCGCCAGGTCTGGCCGGTACTTGACCGCGATTTCGACAGCGTTCCGCGCGAGACCGCGTTGCTCGACGGTGTGCGTTCGGCATCGATTCGATACTACGCGCGCGCCTCCGGGCAGCGCGAAGTCGAATCGCGCACGCAGTGGGGCGAGGACGATGGCGATGAATTGCCGCTGGCAGTCGAGCTCATCCTGACGCTCGACGACGAGACGACCTACCGGCGCCTGATCGAGGTGGCAAATGTTTCCAATCGAACGTAGCGGCGCAGGGTCGCGGCAGGCGGGCGTGGCGCTGCTGTCGGTCATGTTCATTCTCGTCCTGCTCACCACGCTGGCGGTTTACGTGACCGAGGCGGATCACCTGATGTTGTCCCGTGCCGGCAACCAGCGCAATTTCGAACAGGGCATGCAACTCGCGCTGGGCGGCGAACAATGGGCCGTGCGCGTGCTCCAGCGCGATGGGGCCGATTCCGAGATCGATCATCTCAACGAAGACTGGAACCGTCTCGGCCAGCCGGTGACGGTCGACGATGCCGACATGCGTACCGCGGTCGAGGATATGCAGGGCCGCTTCAACGTCAACAATCTGACCCGGCGTGACGAGGTATGGTATCCTGCCTTCAAGCGCCTGCTTCGACTGCTCGACATCGACGAAGGCGTCGCCGAGGCGGTGGTCGACTGGATAGACCCGGATGAGCAAAGGACGCACGCGAACGGTGCCGAGGACCTTGAATACCTGTTGTTCGACCCCCCGTATCGTGCCGCCAACCGGCGTATCGCCGACATCGGCGAATTGCTGTTGGTGCAGGGTGTGACCGACGACGTGCTGACCCGGCTTACGCCGTTCATCACCGCGATACCGGACCAGCGCGAGACGCGGATCAACGTCAATACCTGCCCACCGTTGCTGTTCCAGGCCATGGCGGCGATCGACGCAGGCTCCGCCGAGACCCTGGCCGACGGTCGCGGCGAGTCCGGGTATGAGTCGATCGAGGTTTTCCTTCAGCGCCCCGAGCTGGCCGGCGAAGCCAACCAGTTCGCCGAACCGATGATCAGTCTTGCCAGCGACTACTTCGTGGTGACGAACCAGGCCCGCATCGACGACATGAATCTCGCCATCGAGTCCGTGGTCAGGCGCAGCCGCGAGAGCGGGGAGATCGCAGTCGTATCGCGCGCGTGGGGGTACCTGTGAGGCTCTACGTATCTATCGAGGCGCCGCATCGCTGGGCCCGCGTCAATCGGCAGGGCCAGGTAAGGCGTCACGGCATTGCCGACAGTCTCGACGCGGTACCCGTCCGTGCGCGAAGCGACGAAGTCTGGGCCGTCATCCCGGGCGAGGATCTGCTCACCGCGGAAGTCGCCGTGCCCACCCGTCATCGGCGCAAGCTCCTGCAGGCACTGCCCTTTGCCCTCGAGGACAGGTTGACCGAGGACATCGACGAGTTTCATTTTCCCCTCGTCCACTGGAAGCCGGGTCACCAGGCGGTGGCCGGCATCGTCTCGAGACAGCGGGTGCGCGAGTGGCGGGACGCGTTCGCCGCCGCCGACATCCGCCTGGACGGCATGGCGGCCGACTATCAGCTGCTGCCGGTCCATCCCCAGGCGACGGTGACGTTGGCCCAGACAGATGACGGCCGCGTGAGCATCCTGCAGGCGAACGGCACCGGGGCGACGCTCGATGCCGGTTCCGTCGACCTGTGGTGGGCGTCGCTGGAAGTCGATCACGTCAGCGTCGCCGCCAACGACGCCGAGCTCGGCCGCCGCCTGCTCCAGCAGCGCGACGGCGACGTCAACGAATGGGATATCGGCACCGATTTCACACAGTGGCTGCGTCACCGGCCGCGCAATTCCCACCCGGTCAACCTGCTGCCCCGCGACGAGACGGCCCGGCGCCGGGATGCCGCGATCCCCGGTCTGCGTCCCGCGCTCCTGTTCCTGTCCATTGCCGTGCTCGGTCGCATCGGAATCGACGCCTACGAGTACGTGCAGCTGGAACGGGAGCACCGGCGCTTGTCGCAGGAGATTACCGAGGTGTTCCGACAGGCCTTTCCAGACGAGACGCGCATCGTCAACGCGCGCAGCCAGTTTCGCCAGAACCTCGTCGCGTTGACCCGCGCCGGCGGCGCCGGCGGCGAATTCGTGCGCCTGTTGTCCGTGGTGGCGCCGGCCATGCGAGCGCCCGACACGAGCCTTGAAGAAGTTTCGTTCCGCGAAGACACGCTCGAGATCGTGTGCGCGGTGCGGAACTTCGCCGATCTCGATCGGCTTCAGCGCGCTTTCGGCCGCGATGGCCTGCAAGTCGAACTGGTTGGCTCCGGTTCCCTGGACGACCGGGTCACCGGGCGCTACCGCTTGCGCGCGGGAGCCTCGGGATGATTGCCACGTACTGGCGCTCGCTCAGCGCCCGGGAGCGGAGCCTGCTGGGTATCGGGCTGGTTGCCGTGATCGCGAGCATCGTCTATGTCAGCGTGCTCGAGCCTCGATATCAACGTCTCAAGACGCTTCGCAACCAGGTGCCGGCACAATTGGCCGATCTCGAGTGGATGAAGGACCAGGTACGACAGCACCGCGAACTGCTGGCAGGGCAGGGCGCAGGTTCGAGCGTACCGTCGCAGCCGATCCTGACCACCGTCGAACAGTCCGCCACCCGCGCCGGGTTGCGCGAGAACATCGTTCGCATGCAGCCGGCGGAGAGGGGCAGCGTGCGGGTGTGGTTCGACGACGTTGCCTTCGATCCGTGGCTTCGCTGGGTCGATGCCCTGCGTCGTCAGAACGTGACGATCGCCGCCGTCAATATCGATCGATCCGGCCCCGGACGGGTCAACATACGGGTGACACTGCAGTCCTGATGGCAGTCACGGGGGCGGCGGCCACGACGCGATTCAGGAAGGCCATTCGCCGGCGCGAGGGCGACGCGACGGTGGATGGTGCCGAGGGCCTGAATCCGGTCATCGGACGCATCCTGTCCAACCGGCAAGTGCGCTCGGTGGACCAGCTTGCCTTTTCCAATCGCGACCTGCTGCCGCCGACGGGAATGAGTAACGTCGAAACGGCCGCATCACTGGTGGCAGAACACGTACGGCAGGCGAGTCGGATCATCGTGCTCGGTGACTACGACGCCGATGGCGCCACCAGCTGCGCCCTCGCCGTGCGTGCGCTGCGCGCCATGGGCGCGGCCGATCCCGCCTACCTGGTGCCGGACCGGTTCAAGCTGGGCTACGGACTCTCGGCGCCGCTGGTGGACCTGGCCGCCCGGGGATCGCCGGACTTGCTGATTACCGTCGACAACGGCATTGCCGGCATCGACGGCGCACGGCGCGCGCGCGAACTCGGGATCGCGCTCGTCATCACCGATCACCACCTGCCGGGCGAGACGCTGCCCGAGGCCGATGCCATCGTGAACCCCAACCTGGCGGGCGATGGTTTCGGCAGCAAGTACCTGGCCGGTGTCGGCGTGGTGTTCTACCTGTTGTCGATGGTCCGCCGCCGCCTCGATGCGACGGGTTGGTTCCGCCGTGACGCGCGCGCGGTCAACATGGCTGATTACCTTGATCTCGTTGCCCTGGGTACTTATGCCGACCTGGTGCCGCTGGATGCCAACAACCGCATCCTCGTGGCACAGGGTGTCAAGCGCATCAATGCCGGTCGCTGCGTGCCCGGCATCACGGCGCTGGCCGAGATCAGCGGGCGACGACCGGGACGCATTGTCGCCTCGGATCTTGGCTTCCAGCTGGCGCCCCGGCTCAATGCCGCGGGCCGGCTCGACGACATGGGTCTCGGCATCGAGTGCCTGCTCGCCGACGAACCGGGCCAGGCGAAACGGCTTGCCGAGCAACTCGATGCGATCAATGTCGAACGCCGGACCCTGGAGCGACAGATGCAACGCGAAGCGGTCGGCGTTCTCGATGCCGATGACGGCGACGCGTCTTGCGCGGGACTGTGCGTGTTCCATCCCCACTGGCACCAGGGCGTGGTCGGGCTGGTGGCGTCGCGGCTGAAGGAACGGCG
This sequence comes from Gammaproteobacteria bacterium, assembly GCA_030429125.1. Classification (GTDB taxonomy): domain Bacteria; phylum Pseudomonadota; class Gammaproteobacteria; order Arenicellales; family CAJQKF01; genus BQJD01. The sequence continues at coordinate 10,043 of JAUIDF010000098.1, forward strand.
CAGCCTGCCGGCGGTGGCCTTTGCCCGCGGCGACGACGGGGAACTCAAGGGATCGGCGCGGTCGGTATCCGGCGTGCACATTCGCGACGTCTTGTGCGAGGTCGAGACGCGGGCACCGGGCATCCTGCTCCGGTTCGGCGGCCACGCAATGGCCGCGGGCATGAGTATCCGGGAAAGTGACTTTCCGCGATTTCGGGAGGTGTTCCTCGGCGTCCTCGACGGTCACCGAGAGACGATCGACGCGGCGAAGGAGATCGTGACCGACGGGCCGTTGACAGACGAGTTCGACGACCTGGCGTTCATCAGCCAGCTGCGCACCCTCGCGCCGTGGGGGCAGGGATTTCCCGAGCCGTTGTTCGACAACGAATTCCGGGTCCTGGAGCAGGCGCTCGTCGGCGATGTACACCTGAAGATGATGCTGCAGGCCGACGGCAGTCGCCATCGCGTGGAAGCGATCTGCTTCCGATACCTCGAGCACGCGGGCGCACCGTGTCCGGAACTCGATCGCATTCACGCGGCTTATCGGCTCGACATCAACGAGTTCGCCGGACGCATCCGCCCTCAGCTCGTCATCGAATACTTCAATCCCCTCTAGGCCGCGGTTGGACCTCGCCCGGGGTACCGCCCGCCACCGGAGCGCGCGCACGCGCCGTGTCCCGGCAGCGCTCTCATTGTGTAAAATTGCCGCCTCGAATCGACCGAAGTGCCCCATGATTCTCGACGATCTCATTGGCAACACGCCGCTGGTTTCACTCAAGCGAATGCCCGCCGCCGCGGGCGGCACGGTCATGGTCAAGCTCGAGGGACAGAATCCGGCCGGCTCGGTGAAGGATCGGCCCGCCTTCAGCATGATTTCAGAAGCCGAACGGCGCGGCGAGATTCGACCCGGGGACACCCTCATCGAGGCCACCAGCGGCAACACCGGCATTGCCCTGGCCATGGTCGCGGCCATGCGCGGCTATCGCATGAAGCTGATCATGCCGGACAACATGAGTGCCGAGCGCCGCACCACCATGAGCGTGTACGGCGCCGAACTGGTACTCGTCACCAAGGAGCAGGGCATGGAGCATGCGCGCGACCTGGCGGTCGAGATGGAGCGCCGGGGCGAGGGCCGCGTGCTCGACCAGTTCGCCAACCCGGATAATCCGCTGGCCCATTATCGCGGCACGGGACCCGAAATATGGCGCCAGACCGAGGGCCGAATCACGCACTTCGTCAGTGCCATGGGCACCACCGGGACGATCATGGGCGTGTCGCGGTTCCTCAAGGAGCAGAATCCCGACATCGTCATCGTCGGTGTGCAGCCGGACGACGAATCGTCCATTCCCGGCATTCGCATGTCTGTGATAATGGCATCGAAGTCGTCGTTTGCCAGCATTTCCAGTGCTTCCACTGAATTCCTTGCGAATTCTGCTTCCCACTCAAGGTCGGCGGCATCAAGCATTCTTTCCAGGCCACGCAGCACCTGGGGTTCATCATCGACGAATAGAACATTCATGTTAGCACCGCGCAATCATTTTGAGCCGGAGTGGCTGCCGCCTCCTCAGCAGGAATCTCCATTGGTAGTTCGATAACAAAACGAGTTCCGACGCCGTCTTCCACGTGAAATGTGAGTCGGCC
>JAUIDF010000379.1 GCA_030429125.1 Gammaproteobacteria bacterium
GCGCTACTCGGCGAAACGGGAGACATCGATACCCCCGAGGACTGGCAGGCGGCGGATCGCGACGCGCTCTGGACTTACCATCTTCATTACTTCGATGACCTGAACGCCGAAAAGGCCGACGCGCGCGACGAGTGGCATCGCGCACTGGTCGATCGCTGGATTGCCGAGAATCCCCCCGGCCGCGGTGTGGGCTGGGATGCCTACCCGGTATCGCGGCGCATGGTCAACTGGATCAAGTGGATGATGCGCCATCCGGACGCCGCAAATCAGCCGCGCCTCGACAGCCTGGCCGTGCAGGCGCGCTGGCTGGACAGGCGTGTCGAACATCACCTGCGTGCCAATCACCTGTTCGCCAACGCCAAGGCCCTGGTTTTTGCCGGGGCCTTTTTCGATGGTCCGGAGGCGGCGGCATGGTTCGCGCGCGGTGCGTCGATACTCGAGCGGGAATTGCCCGAGCAGGTCCTCGGCGACGGCGGTCAGTTCGAGCGCAGTCCCATGTACCACGCGCTCGCCTATGAAGACGTGCTCGATATCCTGAATCTCGCCCGGGCGTTTCCCGCCGCGTTCGAGGTAAGCAAGATGCTGCTGTCGGACTGTGCCGACGCGGCCACGCGCATGGGCCGGTGGCTTGGCGTCATGCGTCACCCGGATGGTGAAATCAGCTTCTTCAACGACGCCGCCGTCGGCATGGCGCCGGCGCCGGAAGCCTTGTTCGACTACGCGGGTCGGCTCGGAGTGAGTGCGGTTTCGGCGCACGAGCGGCTCATGTGCTTGCGCGACAGCGGCTACGTGCGCCTTGCGAGTGATGAAGCAGTCGCCTTGCTGGACGTGGCGCCGGTCGGGCCCGACTACCAGCCGGGGCATGCGCACGCGGACACGCTGTCGTTCGAACTCTCCGTTCGTGGCCAACGCGTGGTGGTGAACTCCGGCACGTCGCTCTACGGCACCGGCTCGGAGCGACAGCGCCAGAGAGGCACCGCCGCGCACAGTACCGTGTGCATCGACGACGCGGATTCGTCCGAGGTGTGGTCCGGATTCAGGGTCGCGCGACGCGCGCGCCCGTTTGACCTCATTACCGGCGTTGAAGGCGACGAACTGTCCGTTCGTTGTTCACACGACGGCTACCGGCGACTATCCGGTCGACCGGTCCACACGCGGCAATGGCGGATGGGGCAGGGGAGCCTGCGGGTAACGGACGAGGTGTCCGGCCGTCCGGCGAAGGCGGTCGCGCGGTTCCACCTGCATCCGGACGTGGCCGTGCACCAGGCGTCGAGTGGGCGGTTTCGCCTCGAAGCACCGTTGCTCGGGTCGATTCGACTGGAGTCGGACGGCGGATCGGCGAGCGTACACGAGACCACTTACCATCCCCGTTTCGGCAAGTCGCTGCCCAGCCGGTGCATCGAGGTCCTCCTCGACCGGGGACGATGCCACACGACGATCCGTTGGTCCTGACGCCGTCGCGTTGCACGTTCTCTTCCTCACCGACAACTTCCCGCCCGAGGGCAATGCGCCCGCGTCGCGAACGTACGAACACTGCGTGCGCTGGGTGCAGGCGGGCGCTCGCGTGACGGTCATTACCGGGGCCCCGAACTTTCCGGAAGGAAAGTTGTTCGAGGGTTACCGCAACCGATGGTATGCCCGGGAAACGATGGACGGCATCGACGTGGTGCGCGTAAAGACCTACATCACGGCCAACGAGGGCTTCGCACGGCGTACGCTGGACTACCTGTCCTTCATGGTGACCTCGTTCGTCGCGGGGCTGTTCCAGAGAAACGTGGACGTGATCATCGGCACGTCACCCCAGTTCTTCACCGTTTGCAGCGCGTGGATGTTGTCGGTGTTCCGCCGCCGCCCGTTCGTGTTCGAGCTTCGCGATCTGTGGCCGGCGTCGATCAAGGTGGTGGGAGCCATGCGCGAGAGCCGGTCCATTCGCGCGCTCGAGCGCCTCGAGGCCTTCCTGTACCGCAAGGCCGACATCATCGTGTCGGTCACGGGCGCATTCCGCGACGAACTGGTTCGTCGCGGCGTATCGAAGGAGAAGATCGCCGTGGTACCGAACGGCGTCGACCTGTCGCGCTACTCGCCGCGCGCGAAGGACCGGGCCATGCTGGTCGACCTCGGCCTCGAGGGAAAATTCGTCGTCGGATACATCGGCACCCAGGGCCTGGCGCACGGCCTCGAAAATGTGCTCGACGCGGCGCAGGCGCTGAAGGCTCAACCGGACGTAGTGTTCCTGTTCGTCGGCAGCGGCGCCCGCCACCAGGCACTGAAA
>JAUIDF010000099.1 GCA_030429125.1 Gammaproteobacteria bacterium
TGGCTCGACGACGATGCCGGAGCGGTGCCTGATCTCGCGGGCGTCGGGCAGTTGCTCGTCATAATCCTGCCGCCATTGCTCGAATCCGGGCAGGGAGACCTGGGTGGGTTTGTTCATGGTGTTTGACTCGCTCGTTTACCGCGCCTCACGGGCGCGGCCCTTGAATTACAGTCGTTCCGGGTGCTGCTGCGCGGTCTCGGCGCGCTCGCGCACGAAGTCGACGATGTCGTCGAGCTTGCTGCCGGGATGGAAGACGCGGTCGACGCCGGCCTCGCGCAGCATCTGCTCCTCGTCGTCGGGCACGATGCCGCCCACCACCACGCCGACGTGACCCATGTCGGCCTCGCCGAGGGCGGTCATGAGCTTGGGCACGAGGAGATGATCGGTGGCCAGCGAGCTGATGCCGATGACGTCGACGTCCTCCTGCACCGCCAGCTTCACCACGTCGTCGATGGACTGCCACGGCGCGGTGTAGATGACCTCCATGCCGGCGTCGCGCAGCGCCGCGGCCACCACGCGGCTGCCGCGATCGTGGCCGTCGAGGCCGATCTTGGTGACGAGCACGCGCGCCGGGCGCGTGGTCTCGGCGAGTTCGGGCATCATGAGTCACCTCCTGGGCGTGGCGCCGCCGGGGCGCAGAGCGGGTTCCTGAGTGTCGCGACCATGTCGTCGGCGATACGGTCGGGGTTCAGCTTGCCCGGCCGGTACCAGAACTTGGCCCAGTTGAGCGCGCCGAGCAGCATGTGGCGCACCAGGGAACGATCCGCCCCGGGCGCGAGCGGCAGGTCTTCCACGAGATCGCGGAACAGGGATTCGTATTCGTCGCGCAGTGAGACCAGCGTCTCGCGCGCGCCGGGGACGTCGTCGGGGAACACGCGCAGGATCACCTGGGCGAAGTCGCTTTCCTCGAGCAGCATGCCGGTATGGGCGCGGCAGGCGGCGGCGAGCCGCTCCCAGGGATCGGCGATGCCGGCCGTGGCCCCGGCCACCCGCGCGCTGATACGCGACACGCCCTCGGCGTAGACGGCGAGGAACAGCTCTTCCTTGGACGGGAAGTGGTAGTAGATGGAGCCTGCGATCATGCCGGCGGCGCGGGCGATGTCGCGCATGGTGACGGCGTGAAAGCCGCGCGCGCGGAACTCGCCGGCGGCGGCGTCGAGCAGCTGCTGGCGGCGGTTGTCCTGGCGCGCGGGGCGCGCTGAGGGGGCAGGCTGATTCATCGGGCTCACGTAAATACCAAACGTTTGTTTGTTTTAACACAGCACCGACAACCTGGCAATACCCCCGCGCCTTCCGGGCGGTTCGCGGCGAGTCAGGACGCGAATCCGCCAGGAGCGGCGGACGAGAACACCGGACGAGAACACCGGACGAGAACACCGGACGAGAACACCGGACGAGAACACCGGACGAGAACACCGGACGAGAATCCCGGACGAGAATCCCGGACGGGAATCGCGGTCGTGAATCCCGCACATGAATCCCGGCGATGTCGGTTCCGTCCGGTGCGGTGCCGACCCGGTTGCGGTCGGCGCCGCGCCATGGTCCGGCCGCGGCGGTCGTGCGCGCCGACGGCTGGCGCCGGCCGGGACCGAACTCAGTCCACCGACACGGCGCGCTCGGCTTCGAGCTGTCGTTCGAGCGAATCGGCACGCAGGCGCGCGGCAGCGGCCTCTGCCTCGAGCCGCTGCACGCGGATGCGTTCGGTTCGGCGCTGCGCCTTCTCGGCCTCGAGTTCGCGTCGCAGTCTCTCGGTCTCGTCTTCGATCACCACCGTTTCCTCGGGCACCTCGATCGGTTCGTCCACGACCACCTCCGGCTCGACGCTTTCCTGCTTGCGAACGTTCACCTCCTTGTACACGCGGCCGGTGATGCCGGACCACACGTCGCCGATCAGTCCCGCGGCGACGAGGGTGCCGCCTTGCGGCGCCGATCCGGCGGCATGCGCCTGCTGGATAAGCGCGGTGCCGTGGTAGGTGGACTCGGCGGGGACGATATCCCCGTTCCGCGCCACCACGCCCTGGGCCGTGACCAGCGAGGTGATCAAGGCCGGCGCGGCGATGCCGAGTTCGAACAGCTTGAACGACTTCGTTTCGTCCTCGTGCAGCCACGCGACCACGCCGCCGACGGCGAACAGGATGAGGTAGCGGACGATGAAGCCGATCACGTTGCCGGTGCTCAGTCCCGACTCGCTGTCGATCAGCGTGGCGACGTCGACCGCGAGTATCGATACCAGCACCGGCATCAATGCGCCGCCGCCCCCGAGCAAGAATCGTTTTCTTGGTGTCATGACATTCCCTCGTGCTTTGCAGTGTCAGTGTCGTTGTCGCACAGCGCATTGCGGTGCGGCGATGGATCGTCGATCCCGGCCGCGACGCCGGGCGGGCATTGCCAGCCCCGGATTCCCGGCGTTATCGTCGAACCGGTGCCGGCCCGTCCGGGTGGACGTCCCACGGCCGGCGCCGGACCCGGCTCACGGCCCGCGCCGTCGCACGCGCTGCGACGCTAGCGATTCTGCACCGTCCGTGGCGTGGCGGGGACCGATGGCGCGCGAATACCCGCACTCTTCCGACCGGCGGACGAACAACCATGACGAACGGCAAGCTCTGGCAGGCGATTGTCGACACCACGCGCCGTGCCCTGGCGCAGGGGGCGATACACCCCATCGACACCCGCGCGGTGGTCGTCGAGGAGCGGGACATCCCGTTCGTGGTACGCGTTGCCGAAAGCCTGCGGCGCAAACGCGACGGGACCGCGAATGCGAAGGCGCGAGCCAACCCCTTCCTGCCGCCGGAGCCGGAACTGACCGTGGGTCCGGTCGGCGACACCCACGTGGCGGTGCTGAACAAGTTCAACGTGGTTGCCCATCACCTGCTCGTGGTGACGCGACGATTCGAGCACCAGGAACAGTTGTTGACGGAGGCAGACTTCGTCGCCTTGTGGCGCTGCCTTGCCGACTTCCCGTCGCTCGGCTTCTACAACGGCGGCCGGATCGCCGGCGCGAGCCAGCCGCACAAGCACCTGCAGGTGGTGCCGCTGCCGCTATCGATCGGCGGCGGCCTGTTTCCGCTCGAGACGGTATTCGACGCTGCCATGGCGGGCGCGCACGGTCAGTCGCGGACCGCCCTGCCCTTTCGCCATGCAATCGCGCGGCTGTCCTGCACGGACGATATCGGGCAGGACGCCCGTCGCGCGCTCGCCGCCTACCGGGACATGCTCGATGCCACCGGCATCGGTTGCGTGGGGGAGGACGGGACGGAACGCCAGGGCATGCCCTACAACCTGCTGGCGACGCGGCAGTGGCTGTTCCTGGCGCCGCGATCCGCCGAGGCGGCGCACGGCATCTCGATCAACGCGCTGGGCTATGCCGGCTCGCTGTTCGTGCCCGAAGCCGCGGCATTGGACGCCGTTCGCGCGACCGGGCCGCTGCGCCTGCTCGCCTCGGTCTCGTTGCCGCGATAGCGACGCGCCCGACGCCTGCCGCCTACCGCCGCCGCGGACCGGCTCAGGTCGCGCCGTCGAAGAACTCCACCGCGCCGCTCGCGAGGGAGTACTCGGCGCCGACCACGGCGAGGCGGTTGTCGTCGATCAACTCCTCGAGAATCCGCGAACCGTGCTGCAGGTGGGAGACCGACAGGCGCACGTTGGCGCGCACCGCGTGCTTGACCAGCGCCGCCGGGTCGCTCTTGAGGGGAGTCTCCAGCAACGTCTCCACCGACGGCCGGATGCGATCGACGATGGAGTGCAGGTTATGCGATCGAACCTCGGAGGGACGCGTCAGTTCCTGCACCGTGGCCGACACCGCGCCGCAGTTGGAGTGCCCCAGCACCACCACCAGCCGGGTGCCGAACTGCTCGGCGGCGAACTCGATGCTGCCCACCTGCGACGGCGCGACGATGTTGCCCGCCACCCGGATCACGAACAGTTCGCCGAGGCCCTGGTCGAAGATGATCTCCGCCGGCACGCGCGAATCGGAGCAGCCGAGAATGATGGCGAAGGGCGTCTGGCCGGACACGAGCTCGCCACGGCGCGAGGCGCCGGCGGCGATGACGCCGGTGGCCTCGCCGTCGACGAATCGGCGGTTGCCTTCCTTGAGACGTTGCAGGGCTTCGCTGGCGGGAATCATGAATCGGCTACCTGTTGCGGGCTGCGCCACCGGTGATCGGACCGACGGGCGGGGTGGTCGGGGCGGAGAGTATAACGCGGGCGGCGAGGCCGTTGGCCGGTGCGCCGCCGCGATCAACCGGGCGCGGCGCGGTGACTGACGCTGAGCGCCGGCGATGACGACAATGTCTGGAACACCACGCAGTAGCGCTCGGTGAGGCGCAGCAGGGTGTCGACCTGCTCGCCCTCGGCATCCGTGTCGAGATCGAAGTGAAGCCGGATCGCCGAGAACCCCACGGGCGCGTCGCGAGACACGCCGAGGGTGCCGCGAAAGTCGAGGTCGCCCTCGGCGGTGACGGTGCCGCGCCGCAGTTCGACGCCGATCGCGGTGGCCACCGCGTTGAGGGTGACGCCGGCGCAGGCGGCGAGCGCCTCGAGCAGCATGTCGCCGGAACAGGCGGCCATGCCGTCGCCGCCGGTGGCCGGATGCAGGCCGGCCTCGACCAGCGCGCGGCCGGTATCGACCCGGCAGGTGATGCCCTCGCCGATCTCACCGCTGGCGCGCAGCGTGATCACCGCGGCTGAAGGGTTCTCCTGGTAGGCCTGTTTCAGCGGCGCCTGCAGGGCGCGCAGTTCGTCGTTGCGCATCGGTGTTGTCTCCGGTGAAGTCGGGTGCGGGACGCGGCACGAATCGCGATTGCATTGTACCCGCTCGCGACCCGCGCCCGATGCCGCTGTCGACGGCCGCTCCAACCGCGCCGTCGCGCGTTTGACGCCTTCGCGGCGCCCCCCGATACTTGCGCGCCATGACTCACCGCGTCACGCTTCGACCGTCCGGTCACGACTTCGACAACGCCCCCGACGAATCGCTGCTCGACAGCGCGCTGGCGCACGGACTGGCGGTGGACTACGGCTGCAGCAACGGCAACTGCGGCAAGTGCCGGGCGCGCCGCGTGCAGGGCGAGGTGCGCCGGTTGCGCCACAGCGACTTCGGCTTTTCCGCTGCCGATGCCGCGGCCGGCTGGTTCCTCATGTGCTGCCACGCCGCGGCCTCGGACCTCGAGCTGGACACCGGCGTTGCCCGCGATCATCTCGACATCGAGCGCCAGGACATCGAGGTGAAGGTGAAGCGCGTGACACCGCTCGACGGGCAATGGACGGACGTGCACGTGCAGACGCCGCGCACCCGGCGCCTGAGGTTTCTCGCCGGCCAGTGGGCGACGCTGTCGCGCGACGGGCAACGGGTGGACCTGCCCATCGCCAGCTGTCCCTGCGACGACCGCAACCTTCACTTCCACGTCGCCGCCGGCAGCGACGACGCGCGCCTGTTCGAACCCGGCGCGACCGTCGCGCTGTCGGGTCCGCTGGGCGAATTCGTACTCGACGCGCACTCGGCGCGCCCGCGGCTGATGATCGGCGCCGGCGCCGGACTGGCGCCCCTCGCCAGCATCATCGAACATTCGCAGTCCCTCGACGAGACGATCCCGGTGTCGCTGCTGCTGATCGAGGACGCGGGGCGCACCCACTACCTGGAGAACCAGCTGCGCAGCTGGCGCGATGCCCTCGACACGTTCGACTATATCCGCGCGCCACGCGAGCAACTGGCCGACGCGGTGCGACGGCTGCCGGGCGACACGGCGGCGGCAGACGCCGACTGGTACGTAGCCGGTCCCGACTGGCTCGTCGAATCGGCGAGCGGGATGCTCTCGGGGCTGGGCGTGTCGCCGGACGCGGCCAGGCGGCGGGCCGTGTGAGCGGTGCGGCACGGTGAAGCCATGAGGCATACTGCCGGCGGGATATACAGCCGTGCCGCCATCGCGGGCACCATTCGCACCTGACGCGTATTCAAAGGACGACGCCACCATGCGCTACCTGCCGATCTTTCTCGACATCAGCCGAAAGCCCTGCCTCGTGGTGGGCGGCGGCGAGGTGGCGGCGCGCAAGGCGAACCTGCTGCTCGAGGCCGGCGCGGTGGTGACGGTGGTGGCGCCGGCGCTGTCGCCGACGCTCACCCGCATGACCGCCGACGGCCTCGTCGACCACGTCGCGCGGCCCTTCGACGCCGCCGATCTCGACGCCGCCCACCTCGTCATCGCCGCCACCGACGACGCGGCGGTGAACCGGCGGGTGGCCGACCTCGCGGCGGCGCGCCGCCTGCCGGTGAACGTGGCCGACGCCCCCGGCGACGGCAGCTTCGTGGTGCCGTCGGTGGTGGACCGCTCGCCGGTGACCATCGCGGTGTCCACCGGCGGCGCCTCCCCGGTGCTCGCGCGGCTGCTGCGCGCGCGCCTGGAAAGCCTGATCCCGTCCGCCTACGGACAGCTCGCGGAACTGGTGGAGACGTTTCGCGAGCGCGTCGCCGCGCGCCTGCCGGCGGCCGCCCGGCGCCGCTTCTGGGACCAGGTGCTGCAGGGCAACGTGGCCGAGCTGGTGTTCGCCGGCAACGTGGCCGAGGCGGACCGCACCCTGGCGCGCGTGCTCGACGACGTCGACCCGTCGTCACATGCCATCGGCGAGGTCTACCTCGTCGGCGCCGGACCCGGCGATCCGGACCTGCTCACCTTCCGCGCCCTGCGCCTGCTGCAGCAGGCCGACGTGGTGCTGTACGACCGGCTCGTGTCCCGACCCATCCTCGACATGGCGCGCAAGGGCGCCGACCGCATCTATGTCGGCAAGGCGCGCGCGGACCATGCCGTGCCGCAGGAACGCATCAACGCACTGTTGCTCGAACTCGCCCGCGAGGGCAAGCGCGTGCTGCGACTGAAGGGCGGCGACCCCTTCATCTTCGGTCGCGGCGGCGAGGAAATCGACGGCCTGCTGGACGCGGGCATCCCCTTCCAGGTGGTGCCCGGCATCACCGCGGCGAGCGGCTGCGCGGCCTACGCCGGCATTCCCCTCACCCATCGCGACCACTCGCAGTCCTGCGTGTTCGTCACCGGCCACCTGAAGTCGGGACAGATGGACCTGAACTGGGCGCAGCTGTGCCAGCCCAACCAGACCATCGTGGTGTACATGGGCCTGACCGGCATCGAGGTGCTGTGCCGCGAACTGGTGGCGCACGGCCTGCCGGCGGACCTGCCGGCGGCGCTGGTCGAGAAGGGCACCACCGCCAGCCAGCGCGTGGTCACGGCCACCCTGTCCACGCTGCCGGGCGAGGTCCGGCGGCACGAGGTCAGCGCGCCGACGCTGATCATCATCGGCAGCGTCGTGAGTTTGCGCCGCGAACTCAACTGGTACGAGGGGGGCGCGCCGGACGCGGCGCGCGACGCGTGAGCGACGCCATCGAACTGCCCATCGACGACCTGCCCGGCCCGGGGTCGATGAAGCGCATCGACGCCTTCGGCGAACGGGTCCTCATCGCCAACCTGGACGGCGTGTTTCACGCCGTCTCCGACACCTGCACCCACGAGGACGCCTCGCTGTCGCTGGGCGCGCTGAAGCCGGGCACGGTCTCCTGTCCCCTGCACGGCAGCCGCTTCTGCCTCGCCACCGGCGCGGCGCTGGACGAGCCCGCCGAGGACCCGATTCGCGTCTATCGCTGCACCCTGTCGCCGGACGCCGCGCGGCTCGTCGTCGAAGCGCCGGGCGACGACTGAGACGCCGCACAAATCGGGTCCGCCTATGAGAATCGGCCCTCGGTCCGATTAGACGCGAATCGCCCGCCGACCTATGATTTACGGATAAGTATTCGATTCCGCCGCGAGGCAGAAACGGCCGACCGCCGATCAACCCAGCGACGACGCACGAGGTCATGACCATGCCCGAAGCCAACCGCGAAGGCTCCCTGGAGGCACCGACGCGACACCCCCTCGACTGGAAGTCGATTTCGTTCTACGACGAGAGCGCCCTGCTTGCGGAAATGGAGCGGGTGTTCGACATTTGCCACGGCTGCCGCCGCTGCGTGAGCCTGTGCCAGGCCTTCCCGACCCTGTTCGACCTCGTGGACGAATCCGAGACCCTCGAAGTGGACGGCGTGAGCAAGGCGGACTATGGCAAGGTCGTCGATCACTGCTACCTGTGCGACCTGTGCTACCTGACCAAATGCCCCTACGTGCCGCCGCACGAGTGGAACGTGGATTTCCCGCACCTCATGCTGCGCGCCAAGGCGGTGCGCCACAAGAAGCAGGGCGCGACAATTCGCGATCGCGTGCTTTCCAGCACCGACGCGGTGGGCAAGCTGGCCGGCATCCCGGTGGTGGTGAACGCGGTCAACGCCGCCAATCGCAACCCCACGCTGCGCGGCATGCTCGAGAAGACCCTCGGCGTATCGAAGGACGCGCGGCTGCCCGCCTACCACAGCCGCACCCTGCGCAAGCGCTTCGAGGGCGCGACGGCGGGCGAGGCCCGGCCGGGCCGAAACACCACCGGCCGCGTCGCGCTCTTCGCCACCTGCTACGGCAACTACAACCAGCCGGCGCTCGGCGAGGACCTCATCGCCGTGCTTCGTCACAACGGCATCGAGGTCACCCTGCTGGAAGACGAGAAGTGCTGCGGCATGCCGAAGCTGGAGCTCGGCGACCTCGAGGCGGTGGAACGGCAGAAGGAGCAGAACATCCCGGCCATGAAGCGCGCCATCGAGGCCGGCTACGACATCATGGCGCTGGTGCCGTCATGCGTGCTCATGTTCAAGCAGGAGCTGCCGCTCATGTATCCCGAGGACGAGGACGTGGCGCTGGTGCGCGATCACATCTTCGACCCGTTCGAGTACCTCGCCTCGCGGCATCGCGACGAACTGCTCAGCACCGAGTTCAAGCAGCCGCTCGGCAAGGTGTCCTACCACGTCGCCTGCCACCAGCGCGTGCAGCGTATCGGCAACAAGACGCGCGACGTGCTGTCGCTGGTGCCCGATACCGAGGTCAAGGCCATCGAGCGCTGCTCCGGCCATGACGGCACCTACGCGGTGAAAAAGGAGTTCCACGCCGCCTCGGTGAAGATCGGCCGGCCGGTGGTGAACCAGATCAAGCGCAACGAGAGCGATCACTACGGCAGCGACTGCCCGGTGGCGGCGGAGCACCTGTCCAACCTGCTTGGCGACGGCTCCAGCGCCGAACACCCGGTGAGCCTGCTTCGAAAGGCGTACGGCATCTAGGGCCTGTTCACACTACGCGTTCGCGGTATCTTCGTCGGTGCCGGCAGCGTCGCGGGCCTTCACGGAATCTTCACTTCCGCGCGGGTACCGTGGCCGGATCAATCTCTTACCCGTGCGAGCGTACGCCCGAAAAAGATGAGCGGCGATCCTGCAGAATCCGGCCAGCTCGGCAGCCTGTTGCTGGTCGAGGACCATCGCGACATCGCCGAGATGGTTCATGCCTATCTCGAGGGCAAGGGCTACACGGTGGACTATGCCGCCGACGGCGTCACCGGCCTGCACCTCGCGGTGACCAACGACTACGACGCGTTGATTCTCGACCTCATGCTGCCCGGCCTCGACGGGGTGGCGCTGTGCCGCAAGTATCGCGAGGAGGCCCGCAACGACACGCCGGTGCTGATGCTGACCGCCCGCGACACCCTGGACGACAAGATCCACGGTCTCGATGCCGGCGCCGACGACTACCTCGTCAAGCCCTTCGCCATCCAGGAACTCGAAGCGCGCATTCGCGCCATGCTGCGGCGGCGCCGTGGCGAGGTGGCGCCGGAACTGCTCCGCGTCGGCGATCTCACGCTGGACACCGGCACGCTCACGATTCAGCGCGGCGGCAAGTCACTGACCCTGACGCCGATTGCCCTGCGACTGCTCACTGCGCTCATGCGCGCCTCGCCGCGGGTGGTGAGCCGGCAGGAACTCGAGCGCGAGATCTGGGGCGACCTGCTGCCCGACAGCGATACGCTGCGCAGCCATCTCTACACGCTGCGCAAGGTGATCGACAAGCACTTCGACAACCCGCTGCTGCACACCATGACGAGCCTCGGGTATCGCCTCGCGGTGGAGGATGACTGACGGCGGACTCAAGAAACGCCTGAGCCGCACCTTCGGGCTGCAGGCGGCGGCCATCAGCATCGCCACCATTCTCGGCATCTACCTGGCCGGCGTCATCCTCGAGGAGATTCTCATCACCCAGGCGCTGGTGCAGGAAGCCGATCATTTCTGGACGCGCTACGACCAGGACGCAAACTTCCCGCGGCCGAACACCCACAACCTGACCGGCTACCTCGCGCCCATCGGCAGCGAAGACGGCCTGCCGGCGCGCCTGAAAGGCCTCGACGCGGGCTTTCACGACCAGCAACAGGACAGCGGCTTCTCCACCGTGTATGTCTCCGATCGCAACGGTCAACGGCTGTACCTCGTGTTCGACGGCGAGCAGGTCAACGCGCTGGCGACGTGGTTCGGCATCATTCCGCTGACGCTGGTGCTGCTGGTGCTGTACCTGTCGGTGTGGATCGCCTACCGCGTGTCCCAGCGCGCGGTGTCGCCGGTCACCGCACTGGCGCATCGCGTCAACCGGCTCGACCCCGACGCGCCCGATCCGGCGGTGTTCACCGAAGATCTCGTGCATGACGTCGCCAACGACGAAGTGCAGATCCTGGCCGGGGCGCTGGCCGGGTTCGCGGAAAGGCTGCGGGCCTTCGTCGACCGCGAGCGGCAGTTCACGCGCGATGCCAGCCACGAGCTGCGCACCCCGCTCACCGTGATCGGCATTGCCACCGACGTGCTGCTGGCCCGCGACGAGATCGGCGACGGCGCGCGCCGGGACATCGAACGCATCAAGCGCTCGGTCAAGGACATGGAGGAACTGGTCGAAGCCTTCCTGCTGCTGGCCCGGGAGGCGGAACAGGGACTGGCGGCCGACCAGGTCAGTGTCAACGAGGTCATGCGCGACGAGGTGGAACGGGTGAAGCTGGTGATGGGTCACAAGCCGGTGGACGTGGCCGTTCACGCCGACTGCCAGCTGACCATCACGGCGCCGCCGCGGGTGCCGGCGGTGCTGCTCGGCAACCTCTTGAAGAACGCCATCGCCTACACCGACTCCGGCAGCGTGCGCGTGACCATCGACGCCGGCGGCGTCACCATCGAGGACAGCGGCGTGGGCATGGCGCCGGAACAGGTGAACCAGGCATTCGAGCCGTTCTACCGCGGCGACCCCAACACGCCGGGGCACGGGATCGGCCTGTCCATCGTGCGGCGCATGTCGGAGCGCTTCGACTGGCCGGTCGGCATCGACAGCGAGCCCGGCGTCGGCACCCGGGTGCGCGTCTCCTTCCCCCGTGCGCAGGCATCGCGCCTGGAATGCCGCTGAAACGCGGCGTTTCACGCTTTCTTCACATCCCGTGAACGGCGTCTTGACGGCGCCACCGACACACTACGCGTCACTTCATCAAACCGGGGTTCACATGAGCACGGCAAATGTCATCAATTGGGTCGAGCGCGGCATGGTGCCGGACACCGTGGTCAGGGCCGGCATTCGCCAGCTGCTGCGCCAGCGACTGGCCGAGATCGGCGCCGACGATCCGGAGCGCATCGCCGACGACAAGCAGGCCTTCGTCGACGACTTGC
>JAUIDF010000100.1 GCA_030429125.1 Gammaproteobacteria bacterium
CGATCGACGGTGCGACGGTGCGACGGTGCCCCGGATTGAAGCCACGGCAACGTGTAGGTCGGATTAGCCGCAGGCGTAATCCGACGAATGACGGGCGGTGGCTTCGCTCGACGCCGCGTCGGATTACGTCCCCGCTGTCGCGGGGTCTAATCCGACCGACGGTGCGACGGTGCCCCGATTTGAAACCACGGCAACGTGTAGGTCGGATTAGCCGCAGGCGTAATCCGACGAGGAACGGGCGGTGGTTTCGTTCGACGCCGCGTCGGATTACGTCCCCGCTGGCGCGGGGTCTAATCCGATCGACGGTGCGACGGTGCCCCGGATTGAAGCCACGGCAACAGGTAGGTCGGATTAGCCGAAGGCGTAATCCGACGAGGAACGGGCGGTGGTTTCTTCCGACGCCGCGTCGGATTACGTCCCCGCTGGCGCGGGGTCTAATCCGATCGACGGTGCGACGGTGCCCCGGATTGAAGCCACGGCAACGTGTAGGTCGGATTAGCCGCAGGCGTAATCCGACGAATGACGGGTGGTGGTTTCGTTCGATGCCGCGTCGGATTGCGTCCCCGCTGGCGTGGGGTCTAATCCGATCGACGGTGCGACGGTGCTCCGATTTGAAACCCCGGCAACGTGTAGGTCGGATTAGCCGCAGGCGTAATCCGACGGTTGACGGGCGATGGTTTCGTTCGATGCCGATCGCCTGTGCGTCACGGTGTGCCGAAGCCGCCGCCGCCCGGCGTCTCGATGACGAACACGTCTCCCGCCTCGACATCGGTGGAATCGCTGTGTGTCAGGTCGGTTACGGCGCCGTCGACGCGTTGCACGTAATTCCGTCCGGGCGCGCCGTTTTCGCCACCGTCGACGCCGTAGGGCGGTACGCGTCGGCGATTGGCGAGGATGTTCGCGGTCATCGGTTCGAGAAACCGGACGCGCCGCACCACGCCGTCGCCGCCGCGATGTCGACCGCGGCCGCCCGAGCCGCGGCGAATGGCAAACGATTCCAGGACCACCGGAAAGCGCCATTCCAGCACTTCAGGGTCGGTGAGCCGGGAGTTCGTCATGTGGGTATGAACCGCCGAGGTGCCATCGGCGCTGGCCGTGGCGCCGGCGCCGCCGCACAGGGTTTCGTAGTACTGGTAACGCTCGTTGCCCCAGGTGAAGTTGTTCATCGTGCCCTGGCTGCCCGCGGCCACGCCCAGTGCGCCGAGCAACGTGTCGACGATGACCTGCGACGTCTCCACGTTACCCGCCACCACGGCGGCGGGGTAGCGCGGATTCACCATGGAGCCTTCCGGATTGATAATGCGCAGCGGCTTCAGGCAGCCGGCGTTGAGCGGAATGTCGTCGTCCACCAGGCACCGGAACACGTAGAGTACCGCGGCCACGGTGACCGCGGCGGGCGCGTTGTAGTTGCCCGGATGCTGCGCCGAGGTGCCGGAGAAATCGATGACCGCCTCGCGCCGCTCGTTGTCCACGGCGATGTCCACTTCCACCGCATGGCCGTCGTCGAGCTGGTAGCGGAAGTGGCCGGGCCTGAGCACGTTCAGCACGCGACGCACGCATTCCTCGGCATTGTCCTGCACGTGGCGCATGTAGGCATTCACCACGTCGATGCCGAACTGCCCGACCATCGCCACCAGTTCCATCGTGCCTTTCTCGCAGGCGGCGACCTGCGCCTTGAAGTCGGCGACGTTGGTGTCGGGGTTGCGCGCCGGCCATTTCGAGTCGGCGAGGGCGTGTCGAACCGTCTCCTCCTCGAAGCGGCCTTGCGTGAGGATGCGCACGTTGTCGAGCAGGATGCCCTCCTCGTCCACGCTGCGCGAGTGCGAGGGCATGGACCCGGGCGTGATGCCGCCGATATCGGCCTGGTGACCGCGCGAGGCAACGTAGAACGACGGCTCGTCGTGGTCCGCGAGAAAGACCGGCCGGATGACGGTGACGTCCGGCAGGTGGGTGCCGCCGTTGTAGGGGGCGTTGAGGGCGAAGGCATCGCCGTCGCGCATGTTGCCGGCGTTCTCGCGAATCACCGTCTTGATGCTCTCGCTCATGGACCCGAGGTGCACGGGCATGTGCGGTGCGTTGGCGATGAGTTCGCCCGCGGCGTCGAAGATGGCGCAGGAGAAATCGAGTCGCTCCTTGATGTTCACCGACGACGCGGTATTGGCCAGCACCAGGCCCATCTGCTCGGCGATGTTCATGAACAGGTTGTTGAAGATCTCGAGCATGACCGGATCGACCTCGGTACCCACGGCGAGACGCTGCTCGCGTTCGGCAACGCGGTCGAGGACCAGGTTGGCGTCCTCGCGCAGCGTTGCGCGCCAGCCGGGCTCGACCACCACGGTGCCGGTAGCCTCGACGATGACCGCCGGTCCGTCGATGCCTTGGCCCACGGCAAGGGCGTCGCGCTCGTAGAAAGGCGTGTCGCGACGCTCGCCGTCCATGACCACCTCGCGCCGGTCGATGGGCGTGCTTCGATCGGGTCGATCGATCGCGGTGAGCTTCAGGCGCGTGTCGGCGCGAGAAACCACTTCGGCCTTGAGCGATTCGACGACGACGTGCTTGTCCCGGTCGATGAATCCGAAGCGCTGGCGATGGATGGCCTCGAACCGCGCAACGAGTGCGGATCGTTCGCCGAACGTCACCTCGATGGCGGTGTCCGATCCGGCGTAGCGCAACAGCGCCGCGTCCAGGGACTCAACGGTCGCGGCGTCGACGCCTTCGTCGATCAGCGCCGTGCGCCCGCTGCTGCGCAGCTCCGCGAGCACGGCTTCGAGTTCCTGCATGACGTCGTCATCGAGCGGCTTCTCGACGGAGCGCTCCTCGATGACGCGGTGATCGGCCAGTCCGATGCCGACCGCCGACAGGACGCCGGCATGCGGGTGCAGGAACACGCGCGACATGCCGAGTGCGTCCGCGACCAGGCAGGCGTGCTGGCCGCCGGCGCCGCCGAAGCTGCACAGCGTGTACTTCGACACGTCGTAGCCTCGCTGCACGGAGATCTTCTTGATGGCGCCGGCCATGTTCTCGACCGCGATGGCCAAAAACCCCTGTGCCACCTGTTCGGCGTCCTGCGCGATGCCGGTGGCCGCGGTGACGCGCGCGGCGAGGTCGGCGAAGCGCCGGCGGACCTCGTCGACGTCGAGCGGCTCGTCGCCCTTCGGTCCGAATACCGCGGGGAAGAAATCGCTCTGCAACTTGCCGAGCATGAGGTTGCAGTCGGTGATGGTCAGTGGGCCGCCGTTGCGATAGCAGGCCGGTCCCGGGTCGGCGCCGGCCGAGTCGGGACCGACCCGGAAGCGGCTGCCGTCGAAGTGCAGAATGGAGCCGCCGCCGGCGGCGACGGTGTGGATGTGCATCATGGGCGCGCGCAGTCTCACGCCGGCCACCTCGGTCTCGCCGGTGCGCTCGAACTCGCCGGCGTAGTGACAGACATCGGTCGAGGTGCCGCCCATGTCGAACCCGATCAACTTGTCGAAGCCCGCCTGGCCGCCGGTCTTCACCATGCCGACGACGCCGCCCGCCGGCCCCGACAGGATCGCGTTCTTGCCCATGAAGGCGTCGGCGTCGGTGAGCCCGCCGCTCGACTGCATGAACATCAACCGGGTGTCGGCCAGCTCGCCGCGCACGCGCTCGACGTAGCGACCCAGTACCGGCGACAGGTAGGCGTCGACCACGGTGGTGTCGCCGCGGCTGACGAGTTTCATCAACGCGATGGTCTCGTGGCTGGTGGAGACCTGGGTGAAGCCGGTCTCGCGCGCCAGTGTCGCCGCGCGGCGCTCGTGGTCAGGGTAGCGGTAGCCATGCATGAAGACGATCGCCACGGATCGCAGGCCGTCGTCGAACGCCCGCTGCAACCGCGTCGCCAGCTTGTCCTCGTCGAGGTTCTCGAGCACGGTGCCGTCCGCCATGACGCGTTCATCCGCTTCGACCGCGTCCGTGTACAGCATCTCGGACAGCGCGATGTCGAGTGCGAACAGCTTGGGACGGTTCTGGTATCCGATGCGCAGCGCGTCGGCGAAGCCGCGCGTGGTCACCAGCAGGGTCGGCTCGCCGCGTCGTTCGAGCAGGGCATTGGTGGCGACGGTGGTGCCCATCTTCACCGATTCGATGCGTTCGTGGGGCACCGCCTCCCCCTGCCCGGTGCCCAGCAGGTCGCGGATGCCCTGGATGGCCGCGTCGGGGTACTGACGCGGATTGTCGGAGAGCAGCTTGTGGGTGCGCACCTCGCCGTCGGGGGAGAGACCGACGACGTCGGTGAACGTGCCGCCGCGGTCGATCCAGAATTGCCAGCGCCGTGGATTCTCGGTCGTCATCGGGTTGCAGGGAGGCCTTGGAGTACGCGGTCAACGATAGTGCAATCGGCGCCAAATATCTATCGACGGCGTCGCTGGCTCGCCGGTTGCCGCCGCAACCGATCAACGCACTGCCGTAGCGGTGAGGGTACACTTGCCGGCTTCGTCTTCAACCGTCCCCCGACGACCCGCGGGACGACCGACCCGAACCCGAGGCCCATGAATACCGACCCCGCCGAGCACACCCGCGACCGCTACGTCATGCACATGCCCATCACCATTCGCTGGAACGACTACGACCTGCTCGGTCACGTGAACAACGTGCTGTACAACCGCTACGTCGAGATCATCGTGCTGGAGCTGGTCAGGCGCGCGGGCGTCGACTGGCTCGCCGATCGCGTCGTGCCCTTCGCCGCGGAGGTGTGCGTGAAGTTCCTGCGCCCGATCGGCTTTGCCGGGCATGTCGACGCGGCATTGCGCGTCGGCCGGCTCGGCAACACCAGCATTGTCTACGAGGTGGCGCTGTACATGCCCGACGATGACCTGCCGTCAGCGGTCGCCCATTTCGTTCACGTGTTCGTCGATCGCGACGACGAGCGCCCGGTGCCGATTCCGGGCAGCGTGCGCGAGATTTTCGAGCAGTATGTCCCCGCCACCGCCTGACGCCAGCCGACCATGACCCTGAAGATCGGCGTCGATACCGGCGGCACCTACACGGACGCGGTGCTGTTCGATGATCAGCGCGGCGTGATTGCGGCGGCCAAGGCCCTGACCACGCCCCACGACCTCGCCGTGGGCATCGGCGAGGCGCTGGCGTCGTTGCCGGCGGCGCGATACCCGGAGGTGGCCCTGGTCTCGGTGTCGACGACGCTGGCGACCAACGCCGTGGTCGAGGGGCGCGGCGCGCCGATCTGCGTGCTGCTGCCCGGGTTCAACGACGGCCACGTGGCGCGCAGCGGCTTGCCGGACGTGCTCCGGGGCGATCCGGTCGTGTGCCTGGCCGGCGGCCACCAGGCGAGCGGTGTCGAGCGCGAACCCCTCGACCTGTCCGCGGCCGAGCGGGCCGTGGACCGCCATGCCGGCGAGGTGTCCGCCTTCGCCGTGTCGGCCATGTTCGGCGTGCGCAACCCGGCCCACGAGATCGCACTGCGCGAGATGATCCGGCGCCGCTGCGACAAGCCGGTCACCTGCGGGCACGAACTGTCGGCCAGCCTCCATGCGCCGCGCCGCGCGCTCACCGCGGCGCTTAACGCGCGGTTGACGCCATTCATCGCCCGGCTCGTCAACGCGGTGCAGTCGAGACTCGACGCGCTCGGCATCCGCGCATCGCTGATGATGGTCAAGGGCGACGGCTCACTGGTGAGCGCCGGCGCCGCCCGGCAGCGCCCGGTCGACACGGTGCTGTCGGGGCCCGCGGCGAGCGTGGTCGGCGCCTGCTTCCTGAGCGGGCGGGACACGGCGCTGGTGGCGGACATGGGCGGTACCACCACCGACATCGCGGTGGTGACCGGCGGCCGGCCCGAGACGCGCCTCGACGGCGCACTGGTGGGCGACTGGCACCCCATGGTGGAAACCCTCAGCGTCTATTCCATCGGGCTTGGTGGCGACAGCGAGGTGCGCTTCTCCGGCGGCGAGGGCATCGGCATCGGGCCGCGCCGCGTCGTCCCCACCTGCCTGCTCGCGGATCAGTATCCTTCCGTTGCCGGGATACTGCAGGCGCACGACGCCCTTGGCTCGTCGCCGCGACTCGGCCGCTTCGCCGTTCGGCTCTACGACGACCCGGTGCTCGTCGCCCGGCTCGACGCCGAGGAGGCGCGGGTCTGGCAGCGGCTCGACGAACACGCCCCGCTGTCGGTGGACGCGCTGACCGAAGAGAACCCCCGCGCCGCCCGCGCGCTGGCCCGCCTGGTGCGCATGGGCCTTGCCATCTACAGTGGTTTCACGCCCACCGACGCCGCCCACGTGCTGGGACTGTCGGCGCACTGGCACCGCGACTCGGCGGTGCTGGCCGCGCGCATCTGGGCACGCCAGATGCGTCACCGCTACGGCTTCGGTCAATGGGAGGACGGCGACGCCGAGGGACCCAGCGTCTCCGTGCTGCAGCGCATGACGGTGCTGATCAGCGAGGCCCTGGTGCGCACCGGCGTGCGCGAGCTCGACGCCGGCCAGGCGGTGCCGGCCGACGAACTGGTGCGCTTCCTGTCCACGGTGCTCGGCTTCACCGGCGGCAAGGTGTTCTCGGTACAGTTCAGCGCCGACTACCCGCTGCTCGCCGTGGGCGCCCCGGCGCGGGTCTTCTTTCCCGATGCCGCCACGCGGCTGTCCCTGGTGCTGGACGTGCCTCGTCATGCCGACGTCGCCGGTGCGGTGGGCTCGGTGGCCAGCAAGGTGGTCCAGCGCGCGCGGGTCACGGTGACGCAGCCGGTCCAGGGCGTGTTCCGCGTGCACCTGGACGAGGGACCGCGTGACTTCGACCAGCTCGACGACGCCCTCGACCTCGCCCGTGACGTGGCAGCCGCCGCCGCGCGCGAGCGCGCACGCCTCGCCGGCGCTCCCGAACCGGCGCTCGCCATCGATACCGAGGAGAATCGCGTCGATCACGACATCGATGGCTCGGTGTTCTTCGAGGCCACGGTATGCGCCACCGCGACCGGGACGCCGGCGAGCCGATCCTGAGTATCCTGCCCGGCCAGCGACATCGCCTGTCGCTCGTCCACACGGCTCGCGACCGTTCGACCCCGCCTCGCCAGTTGGCCTGGCCGATCGGGTCGGCGTGCTTGGCCGCGAAACGCGACGGTCACTTGAGTGTCATTCAACTTCCCGCCGCATGCTGTAGCGCAAGATCAGACCGCCGGACTTGAGCGGCCGGCATTCGAGAAGCATCATGTCTTGGCGCAGGCTGCCGGGCTTGAACAGCGGATTGCCCCTGCCCAGAACGACCGGGGCCAGGCAGATTCTGTATTCGTCCACCAGGTTGGCGGCGAGAAGCGTGTTCAGCAAATCGGCACTGCCGAATACGAACACGTCCTTGCCCTCCTCGGCCTTGAGCGCCTTCACCGACTCGGCGGCATCACCTGAAAGCAGACGCGTGTTGTTCCAGTCGGCACGCTTCAACGAGCGCGATGCGACTGCCTTCCCGATGTCGTTCATCATGTCGGCGATCTCGCCGGTCTCGCGCGTCCAATGCGCCGCCATGCCCTCGTAGGTCTTGCGGCCGAACAACAGGGTGCCGATTTCCTCGCCCTGTGCCAGCGAGAACGCCTCCAACTCGTCTCCCCAGACCGTCGCGTGCATCTCGAGGTCCCACGCGGTCGGTCCTTCGAAGTACCCGTCCAGTGTCATGACGTTCCAGGCGATCAGTCTTCTCATGTCGTGTATGCCTCCTGTCGGATAGTGATTGTCGGGCGGCTCCGCGTGCCCGCGACATTGGTGGAGTCGAACGGCCGATCCGGCATTCGACAAGACGCGAAGAAAAATTTCTCTTAAGCGTTGAGCCGCGGTTGCCGTGCCGGAACCCGGCAGGATCGAAGGCCTGGCTATCGAGATCGCGATCGTCGACGTATGCACGCCATGGCGTATCGCGCCCGGCGGTCTGCCTGCGCGACGTCACGGCTGTCAGCGTGTCAAACCTGTCACCACCAGCCGTGCGCCGAACACGAAGTACGTCATCAGCACCAGCTTGCGAAACGTCTCGCTGGCGAGCCGCGCCCGCAGTGCGGCGCCGAGGCGGAAGCTGGCCAGGGCGACGGCGAGGCTGATCGCCGAAAGCAAGAAGGTCCGCGAGGTCACCACGCCCGATATCAGCAGGCCGGCGCCGAGCGGCACGCTGCCGGCCAGGAACAGGAAGCCGCAGGCGGAGACGAACTCGTCCTTGGTCACGCGGCGCGACAGCAGGTACATGACGATGGGTGGCGACCAGATTGCCGACAGACCGCCGCACACGCCGGCGACGACACCGACCCCGGCCTTCCAGGTCCGACTGGTGCCCACCGGGATCGTGAAACCCGACAGTCCGTGTGCCGCGAACAGGCACATGACCACGCCGATGGCGGTGACCAGCAAGGCATCGGGCACGCGCGAGACGAACAGCGCGGTAACGAAGATCGTCGCGACCAGGGTCGTCGCCGTCCAGCCGTATCCGCGCGTGGTCTCGCGGCGGTGCGGCGTCGTCAGGTACTGAATCACGTTGGTGGCGATGATCGGCAGCACCAGCACGGACATGGCCTCGGCGGGTGCCATGACCAGCGTCAGAAGTGCCATGGCGGTGGTCGGCAGGCCAATGCCGAGCACCCCCTTGATAGTGCCGGCGACGAGGAACGCGACGACGCAAAGCAGCAACGCGGACGGATCGTCCAGCAGCGGGGACACGGGGGAGGGATCCTTATTCCGACGTTGGAGGGGCCGGCTGCCTGGCGCAGGCAGCGCCGGCGTCGCCTTCGTTCGACTCGGCGAGCAGGCGGGCGATGTCACAATGGCCGGCGTGGATCGCGACGTCCAGTGCGTTCATGCCGTTGACGTTGGCCCGGACGGCGTCGGTTCGCGGGTCGGCGAGCAGCCGCCCGACGACGGCCGCACGACGGTTCTGCGCTGCGCGCATCAACGCGGTAAAGCCGAACACGTCGGGCACGTTGGGATCCGCATCCGCGTCGAGCAGCAGATCGACCACCGGTTCGTGTCCCTTGGCGGCGGCCAGGGTCAGGGCGGTCCAGCCGTTCTCGGCGCGGCCGTCGACCTCGGCGCCGGCATCCAGCAGCAGGCGGGCGGCATCGATGCTGCCGTTGGCGGCGGCGTACATGAGGGCGGTGCCGCCGCGATGGTTTCGCCGTCCCACGTCGACCCGGTGCTCGATCAGGTAGGCGACCAGCGCGCGGTTGCCGTCCGCCGCCGCCGCCATGAGTACCGTCTTGCCGTCGGGCGCGGCGAACTCCAGCGCCCCGTTCTCGCGCACCGCGGACTCGAGCTGCTCGCTGTCGTTGTTGCGTACGGCCGACCCGAGATCGTCCGTGTTGCCGGCCGACGAGGGCCCGACAATGCCCAGTGAGCACCCCGTGGCGACGAGCGCCGCCGCCCAATGTGTACGGATTCTCCGCTTCACGGATCGGTCGCCGGTGACTATTCCTCGCCCCACACCAGTTCGCCCAGCCGGTCACGATCGTAGCCGCCCAGCTGGCGCGCGGTGAGTGCGATCTCGGCGGACGCCAGGGCGTCGAGCAGGCGTTGTACCAGGTGGCGAAACCACCGCCGCTTGTCCAGCACCAGGTCGAGGCGCTCCCAGCCGAGCGACACGAAGTCGAGTCCGTGCTCGGTGGCGGCATTGCGCGTACCCGGCGCCACGTCGGCGAGCCCCATGCGCACCGCCGCGGCGGCCTCGCGCTCGCTCAGGGCCGTGACCGCCTCGGGCAGGTCCTCGTCGGACAGTCCGTGCGATCGCAGGGCGTCGAGTATGAAACGCCGGCTGCCCGAGCCGCCCTGCCGCATGGCCCAGCGAAGCCGGGCATTGAGCAGGGTGTCCACCGACGGGTAGCGCGCGCGGGTTTCGGACGCTACGAGCAGGCCCTGCTCGCGGGCGAAGCCGCGCACCAGCACCCATCGCGGATGGGCATCGTGCTGCTTCATCAGCGCCGGATGCCGGATATCGCTTTCCTCGGCCGGGCCCCAGTTCAGCGCACACACGTCGATGTGTCCGTCCTGAAGCAACTCCAGCCCCTGCCTCGCGCTGGTCGGCGCATAGCTGATGAGGGCATGGCGGCCAGCATCCCGGGCCAGGCGGCTTACCGCGCGGTGCAGCAGGGTGTCGTCGCCGCCGGAGATCACGAGGCGGTCGTTGAGCAGGCCGTCGTGGGCCGATTCCAGCAGCCAGCGATCGATCATTTCCCTCGGAAATAACCACTTTCCGGTGACCTTGGTCGCCGGTATCGCGCCCTGTCCCACCATGGCGTAGACCTTCTTCTCGTTCAGGTGCAGGTACTCGGCCACCTGGTGCACGTCCATGAACGACGGTTCGGGATTCCAGTGCCTGCGGTTGACTCGCGTACTCACGATGCGGATTCGCTCCCGGATGGCGGGGACGATGGAACCGGTTGCAAGAAGCGTTCCATGCGTTGATCCCCGGATTCGGCGATCCTCGCCGGTACGGTTGGTACAAAAAGTCCCACATGCCGGGTTCGAGTGCGTCGCAGTGTACCAGCGTGGCGCGCGAAGCGGGTAGGCGGGTCAGGGCGGTTGGTCCGACGCCACGGGCGAATGGTCGCGCATTGCCCCGGCGGCCGGTCGCCCGGCATGCCGCTTGCGCGCCATTGCCCCAAGCTGGCACAGTAGTTGCTGCGGTCCCTGTCGCATTGCTGGAGATTTCAGGCTGTTTCACCCGGAATGACGAATTGACCACGCCCCGACCCATCGACGATGCCGCCGAATTGCCCAGCGAGCTACCGGTCAGCGTCCTCATGGAGCGCCGACCCGGCGTGACCCGCTGGGCCGCGTTCGTGTGGCAGGCGGTGGGCGTGGTGGTCGGGGACGGGCCCGCGCTCGGACGCCCCGATACCGTGGTCGATCGGGACGGCTACCGCCAGTTGCGATACGGCGGTCTGAAGGTCCGCTTCCACGCCGACGAGGCGGCTGACTACTATCACAACCTGACGGCGCCGGCGCCGGGCTGCTACGTGGTGGCGGCGATCGAGCGGGTCGACGGCGAGCGCCCACTCTCGCGACTGGAGCAGCGTGTCCGAGTACGTCTGGTACGCCGACTGGGTCGGCTCGATCGAACCGTCCTCGAGGCCGGCCTTCATGACCGCGGCGCCCTGATGCGGCAGGCCTTCGACCATCAGCATCTGCGCGACGCGCATCAGGTCCCGGGACTCGGTGAGGAAGCCTTCCATCTTCGCGATCTGCTGGACCGCGAGACTCCTGGCCGTGTTGTTCTTCTCGGAGTAGATCGCCGCCATCTGCGACCAGTACGCCTTCTTCGGGTACGCGAGGATCATGTCGTCGAGGAGCGCGAGCGCCTCGTCGTATTCCTGGCGCTCGAGGTGGAGCGAGAGGAGCAGCCGATACCAGGGCTCCCTGGGCGTGTCGACGGAGAGCTCGACCGCCTTCTTCGCGGGGGCGAGGGCCTCCGCCTGACGCTCCGCCTGGTAGTACGTGACGGCCAGCGTGTAGTACGAGGACGGGGACGGCGTCTCCACCTGCGAGATCCACTTCTCGAGGGTCACGATCGCCGCGTCGTAGTTCCCGAGCATCGTCTGGAGCTGGCCGACCATGAAGAGGTTCTTC
>JAUIDF010000101.1 GCA_030429125.1 Gammaproteobacteria bacterium
GCGCTGGCTCGATCTCGGCGTGTTCCGCTTCCAGCCGGCGGAGATCATGAAGATCGCGGTGCCGATGATGGTGGCGTGGATTCTATCGCGCCGGACCTTGCCGCCAGGGCCTGTTTCGTTGTTGATCGCCACCGCCTGCGTGTTGGTGCCCGCGGGGCTGGTCATCCTGCAGCCCGACCTCGGCACGGCCATCCTCATCACCGTCGCCGGCCTGCTGGTCATTTTCATCGCCGGCCTGAAGTGGCAGTACATCGTCGCCACGCTGGGCCTGGTCACGGCGGCCGCGCCACTCATGTGGTTCAACCTTCACGCCTACCAGCAGCGCCGTATCCTGACCCTGTTCGATCCTTATTCCGATCCCCTCGGGGCCGGCTACCACACCATCCAGTCGACCATTGCCGTGGGCTCGGGCGGGGTGTACGGCAAGGGATGGGTCGGGGGCACGCAGTCCCAGCTCGAGTTCATTCCCGAACGCAGCACCGACTTCATCTTCGCCGTGTTTGCCGAGGAGTTCGGATTGATGGGGTGCGTGCTGCTGCTGAGCGTCTACCTGTTCGTCGTCGGTCGCGGACTGATCATCGCCTTCAACGCCCGCGACACGTATTCGCGACTGCTCGCGGCGAGCCTTTCGCTGACGTTTTTCTTCTACGTGTTTGTTAACATCGGCATGGTGACGGGCGTCCTTCCCGTGGTCGGCGTTCCCCTGCCGCTGATCAGCTACGGCGGTACCTCGATGGTCACGCTCATGGCCGGTTTCGGCATCATGATGAGCATTCACACGCGCAAGCGATTGATGACCTGAGCTTTAAATTTTGGTAACGCGACGTGATCGTGGAAAATGTTAGATATTGTCCAGAACTCCTTGTTTTTCGGGGCAATGTGGGCTCACTGCCGTGTCGTACCCGGTTACCCGTCCGCCGCGCCCATGCCCCGGCTTCGCCTGCGACCCGCTCCACCGGACGATCAGCCATGACGATATCGATACGACTTCGACGCGTACTCGCCGGCTGCCTTGCCGGCGCCGCCCTGTGGTGCGCGCCCAGCGCCGCCGTTGATCTCGCCAAGTACCCGCTGCTGGTCTCCATTGTCGACGACCTCGTCGCGAGTGAAGGCATCGAGCGCGCGACCCTGGAGCGATGGCTGGGCGATGCCGAGTACAAGCAATCGGTGATCGACGCCATCACGCGGCCGGCCGAAGCGCTGCCCTGGCACCGCTACCAGTCATTGTTCATCAACGATGCGCAGGTCAAGGGCGGGGTGACATTCATGAAGACGCACGCCGAACTGCTCGAGCGGGCCCGCAAGCAGTACGGTGTCGATCCGTATATCATCACCGCCATCATCGGTATCGAGACACGATTCGGCACCGTCAAGGGCAACCATCGTGTGATCGACAGCCTGACCACCCTGTCGGTGGGTTATCCGCGCCGAAGCAAGTTCTTCTCCAAGGAACTGCGTGAGTATCTTTCCCTCGCGTCGCGCAACCGGCTCGACCCGCTGGCGACCAAGGGCTCCTATGCGGGTGCCATCGGCATTCCGCAGTTCATGCCGAGCAGCTACACGGCATACTCCGTGGACTTCGACGGCGACGGCGTTCGCAACCTGGTGGACAACTATGCCGATGCCATCGGCAGCGTGGCGAACTATCTCAAGACCCATGGCTGGCGCGAGGGCGAGCCGGTCGTCACCGCGCTCGGTCGCGGCGGGTCCGACAAGCTCCTCGACGGGATCGTCACCACCGGCCTGAAGCCGGACGTCGAGATCGGCAAGCTCGACGCCCGCGGCCTCGACATCGCCCCTGGGCAGGCGAACTGGAAAGTCGGCGTGGTACGCCTCGAGGAGAAGCAGGGTTACGACTACCGGGTCGGCTACCACAACTTCTTCGTGATCACGACCTACAACCGAAGCCAGAACTACGCCATGGTGGCCTATGAGCTGGCGCGCGATATCCGGGAGTCGCAGTAGGCATGGCGTCGTCGCTCAAATGCCCCTTTCCGGCTGGCCTGGTTCGGTTTGGTGTGGTGGCAGGGTGCTGCGCGATCGTTGCGGCCTGCGGGACCACGGGGGGTGGCGGCGGTGTCTCCTCGTCCGGCGGCGGCGGCGGGGGAGGCGGCTACTACCAGGATGACGGTCCGCCGCGCGGCGGCGGACCCGACCCGGACAGCGTGGCCGATGCGGTACCGCGCGACGAGCCACTCGCCCGCACCGGCAACCGGCCATACACGGCGCTCGGGAAGCGGTACACGCCCATGGCGAGCGCGCGGGGCTACCGCAAGGTCGGCTATGCCTCTTGGTACGGGCGCAAGTACCACGGCAATCGCACGTCGAGCGGCGAGGTCTACGACATGTTCGCCATGACGGCCGCGCACCCGGTGCTGCCGCTGCCCACCTACGTCACCGTGCGCAACCTGGCCAACGATCGGCAGGTGGTGGTCAAGGTGAACGACCGCGGACCGTTTTTGAACAACCGCATCATCGACCTGTCCTACATGGCGGCGCGCAAGCTCGACATCGTGAGAACCGGGACCGGCAAGGTCGAGGTGCGCGCGGTGTTCGCCGGCGACGCGCCGGATCCGGCAAGGACGCGCCACCTGGCCTCGGCGCTGTCGACGCCGGGTCCCGCGGTGCGCGAAGCCGGTCCGCCCGCCGTGCCGCCAGTGCAGGCATCGCCGCCGTCCACGGTCCCGGTGGCCGCGGCGCCGGCGGCCAATCCCGTGGTCCGTGCCGCGTCGACCGCGGTGCGTTCGGCGGTGCCGCCGGCGCACGCGGCGGTGTCGTCCGCCTACGTCCTGCAGGCCGGCAGCTTCGCCAGCCGGGGCAACGCGGAACGTTTGGCCATCCGCCTGCACCAGGGCGGCTTCGGCAACGTACGCATCGAGAATGTCCAGGTGTCCGGGCGCCAGTATCATCGCGTGCAACTCGGCCCGTTCGATTCCCGCGACTCGGCCGAGGGCGCTGCCGCCACCGTGCGCTCGTTCCTCGGCGCGCCGGTGTCCGTTCTGAGCGTCGGCGCCGGGTAGATGGCGGTGCGTTTCCTGCTGCTGTTCCTGTCGTTCGTCGCGCCCCTGCGGGCCGGCGCCGACGTGGTGCTGCCCGAGGCGCTGCGCTCGTCGATCCCGCCGCCGGGCGTGGAGGCCACGTCGTGGGTGCTGCAGGACCAGAAGAGCGGCTGGATCATCGCGGCCAGCAACGCGGACGAACGTGTCGAGCCCGCCAGCATCAGCAAGCTGATGACCGCCTACATCGTCTTCGACGAACTGAAGAAGGGTAACCTGGACGCGGACGACGACGTGCTGATCAGCGAGCGGGCCTGGCGCATGGAGGGTTCGCGGATGTTCGTGCGGGTCAATACCCGGGTGCCGGTGGGCGAATTGCTGAAGGGGCTGATCGTGCAGTCGGGCAACGACGCCGCCGTCGCCCTCGCCGAGCACGTCGCGGGTTCGGAGGAGAGTTTCGTCGAGCTGATGAACCAGACGGCCAGGCGGCTCGGACTCGACGGCAGCAGTTACCAGAACAGCTCCGGGCTGCCGCATCCGGATCACTACAGCACCGCGCGCGACATCTCGACCCTGACGCGGGCGCTGATCCGCGACTTCCCGACGCTCTACGAGCTGTACTCGATCAAGTCCTACAAGTACAACAACATCGACCAGCGTAACCGCAACGTCCTGTTGTGGCGCGATGACGACGTCGACGGCGTGAAGACGGGACACACGTCCAGCGCCGGCTACTGCCTGGTGGGTTCGGCGGAAAAGGACGGCATGCGCCTGATCGCCACCGTCATGGGCACCGAGAGCGCCAAGTATCGCGCCGATGCGGTGTACTCGCTGCTTACCCACGGATTCTCGGCCTACGAGGGATTCCTGGTCTACGACACCGACAGGGCGGTGGCGAGTCCGGCGGTGTTCAAGGGGGAGCGGGACGCGGTCGAGGCGATCGTCGCCGAACCGCTGTATGTCACCGTGGCCAAGGGCAGCGCCGACAAGCTCGGCGCCCGGCTCGCCTTCGACGAACCGCTGGTCGCCCCGATCGATGCCGGCGAGCCGATCGGGCGCCTTTCGCTCACGATTCGCGGCGAGCCGGTAGGAGACTACCCGCTGATCGCCCGCGAGCCGGTCGGCGCCGGGTCATGGTTCGGCAGTCTCGTCGATTCGGTTAAACTGCTGTTTCACTGAACCGACAGACACCGGAGGGCGCGCGCGGCGCGCAACGCATGACTGGCCCGACGAACGCCGACGAATCCCTGCTTCAATACCCCTGCGATTTCGAGGTCAAGGCGATGGGACGCAACGAGCCCGCGTTCGAGGACCTCGTGGTCACCATCGTGCAGCGTCACCTCGAACGCGGTGAGAACGTCGAATCGCGTACGAGCACGTCGCGCAAGGACAACTACCAGTCGGTGACGGTCCGCTTTACCGCCACCAGCCGTCGCCAGCTCGATGCCATCTACATGGACCTGACCGACGAACCCGCCGTCCTGGTCGCCCTGTAGCCTTGATCGCCGTCGATACACCAAGTGCGCGCGTTCGGCGCCTGGGTCGCGTGCACTACGCGGCGGCGCTCGCTTCGATGCGTGACTTCAATGCCCGGCGCGGCGCCGACGACGCCGACGAGCTGTGGCTGCTGGAGCACCCGCCCGTGTTTACCCGCGGCGTGAGTTGCCACGCCGAGCCGCATCGCAACCCGCGCGACATTCCCGTTGTCGATACCGATCGCGGGGGACAGATCACCTACCACGGTCCCGGCCAGCTCATTGCCTACCTGATGTTCGACCTGAAGCGGCGCGGCACGGGCGTCAGGCGGCTGGTGAGCGACATCGAGCAGGCGATCATCGACTCGCTGGCCGACACCGGCATCGACGCCGCGCGCCGCGAGGGCGCGCCGGGTGTCTATGTCGACGGCCGCAAGATCGCCGCCCTCGGGCTACGCGTGCGGCGAGGCCTCACCAGTCACGGCCTGTCGCTGAATCTCGACATGGATCGCGAACCTTTCACCTGGATCGATCCGTGCGGCTACGCGGGCCTGGAGACGGTCAACGTCGCCGAACTCGCGCCGGGCGCCGATCAAGACCGCCTGGTCGAGGCGTTGTCATCCCGCTTGCTGGCCTTGTCCGGCGGTGAGCCGACCGGCGCTCGGCCGGTGTCGCAGGTGGCCGCGCGATGACGACCCGGCCCACGACCATGCTGCCGGTGCTGCACAGCCCGTTGCTCGGTGCCACGCCGGGCGTCGTGCATGGATTCTTCACCCGCCTCGGCGGCGTGTCCGCGACGCCCTACGATTCGCTGAACTGCAGTTTCGGTTCGAACGACGAGGTGGCCGCCATCGAGGAGAACCGGCGACGCGTCGCCGACGCCATGGGCGTCGCGCCCGCTACGCTGTACACCCTGGCGCAAGTGCACGGACGCGAGGTGGTCAACGTGGATCGGGACCGTCCCGACCGCGACCGGCAGGGCGACGCGCTGGTGTCGGCCACGCCGGGTGTACTGGTCGGCGTGAACACGGCCGATTGCGTTCCGGTGCTCATGGCCGATGCCGACGCCGGCGTGGTGGCCGCCGCCCATGCCGGCTGGCGCGGCGCCCTGGCCGGCGTGGTGAATGCCACCCTCGATGCCATGCAGGAGGCCGGCGCGATGCGCAACCGCGTACGCGTTGCGATCGGGCCGTCGATTCAGCAATCGTCCTACGAAGTCGGTGAGGATGTGCGGGACGCGGTGCGCGGGAGCGCGCCGTTCGATGCCGGCTACCTGTTCGAATCGCGCGGCGATCGATTCCTGTTCGATCTGCCGGGTTTCGTTCGCGCACTCTGCCTGGAAGCCGGTGTCGCGCTGCTCGACGACGTCGGCGCCGATACCTGCGCCGATCCGGCGCGGTTCTTCAGTTATCGCCGCACGCGTCTTTGCGGCGAGGCCGACTACGGCCGCCAGATCGCCGTCATCGGCCTCGCCGGCTGAATCCCGAGTCGCCGATCCGTCAATTCACCGAGTCCTGCCTTCATGAAAGACGACGCCAGCACCGACAACCGCGGGCCCCTGGCGGGGCTGCGAATTCTCGACCTTTCGCGGATTCTCGCCGGGCCCACCTGCACCCAGTTGCTGGGCGACATGGGTGCCGACGTCATCAAGATCGAAAAGGCGCGGGCCGGCGACGACACGCGCAAGTGGGGCCCGCCGTTCGTTCGCGACGCCGATGGCGAGGAAACCACCGAGAGTGCGTATTACCTGTGCGCCAACCGCAACAAGCGCTCGGTGGAAGTGGATATCAGCCAGCCGGAAGGCGCCGGGCTCGTGCGCCGGCTTGCGGCCGAGTGCGACGTGTTCATCGAGAACTTCAAGGTCGGCGGACTGAAGCGCTACGGCCTGTCCTGGGACGATCTCAAGCATGACTGTCCTCGCCTGGTCTACTGTTCCATCAGCGGGTTCGGCCAGGACGGGCCGTACGCGCATCGCGCCGGCTACGACTTCATGATCCAGGCCATGGGCGGCATCATGAGCATTACCGGGCCGGCGGACGGCGATCCGACCAAGGTGGGCGTCGGCATCGCCGACGTCATGACCGGCATGTACGCCGCCAGAGCCATCCTCGCCGCCCTGCATCACCGCCACGCCACCGGCCGCGGCCAGTACATCGACCTCGCCCTGCTCGACTGCCAGGCATCGTGGCTGATCAACTCCGGTCTCAACTACCTGACCTCCGGCGAGACGCCCGTGCGTATGGGCAACGGTCATCCCAACATCGTGCCCTACGAGGTGTTCCCCTCCGCGGACGGCTACTTCGCCCTGGCGGTGGGCAACGATGCCCAGTTCGCGCGATTCTGCGAGTTCGCTGGCCATGGCGAACTCGCCTGCGATCCGCGCTACGCCAGCAACAAGTCGCGCGTCGCCCACCGCGCCGAACTGGTGCCGCTGCTGCGCGAGATCACCGTCGGCCGCACGCGCGACGAGTGGCTGAAGGGACTCGAGGCGGTCGGCGTGCCGTGCGGACCCGTGAACGACATTCGCCAGGTGTTCGACGATCCGCAAGTGAGGCATCGCGGCATGAAAATCAACATGCCCCATCCGCTGGCCGGCAGCGGCGGCGTCGATCTCATCGGTTCGCCGGTGCGGTTCAGCGACACACCGGTCAGCTACCGCCGCGCGCCGCCGGTGCTCGGCCAGCACACCGACGAGGTGCTCGACGAATTGCTCGGGCTCGACGCGGCCGAGCGCGCGACGCTGCGCGAGCGCGGCGTCATCTGATTTTTTCCACCGGATACCGATCATGTACCAGCTGCCCGCCGAACAGGTGAGACTCAAGGCCCGCGCCCGCGAGCTCGCCGACGACGTCATCGCGCCGCGCGCCGCCCGCGTCGACGAGTCCCAGGAATATCCCTGGGACAATGTCGAGGCGCTGACCGATGCCGGCTTCATGGGCATGACCATTCCCGCCGCGTACGGGGGGCAGGGCGCGAGCTTTCTCGATGCCGCCATCGTGGTCGAGGAGATGGCCCGCGCATGCGGTGTCACCGGCCGCATCGTCGTCGAGGGCAACATGGGCGCGATCAGCGCCATCATGAAGTATGGCGACGAGTCGCAGAAGCGGCTCGCCGCGCAATCCGTGCTTGCCGGCGACAAGCCCGCCATCTGCATCACCGAGCCCGAAGCGGGCAGCGCGGCGACCGAGATGACCACGCGTGCCGACCGGCGCGGCGATCGCTACGTGATCAACGGCAGGAAGCACTGGATTACCGGCGGCGGCGTCTCGCGGTTGCACCTCATCTTCGCCCGCGTCTTCGACGACGGCGTCGAGCAGGGCATCGGCGGCTTCATCGCCTTTCGCGACGAGGACGCCGGGCTTCGCACCGGCCGGCGCGAACCCACCATGGGCCTGCGCGGCATTCCCGAGACCGAGATCCTGTTCGAGGATCTCGAACTCCCGCTCGAACGCCTGATCCAGCCGCCCCAGGGCCTGGCGCGCGGATTCGCCGGCCTGATGAACGCCTACAACGCGCAGCGCGTCGGCGCGGCGAGCGTGGCGCTCGGCATTGCCCAGGGCGCCTTCGAACTGGCGCTCGACTACAGCCGGCAGCGCGAGCAGTTCGGCCGGCCGATCTGCGAGTTCCAGGGCCTGCAGTGGATGCTGGTGGACATGAACACGCTGCTCGAGGCCTCTCGTGCCCTGGTGCACAAGGCGGCCGCCGGCGGCGACGGATTTCCCGACGTGTCCGAGGCGGCACGGGCCAAGATCTTTACCTCGGAATCGGCCATCAAGGTGACCAACGACGCGCTGCAGGTGTTCGGCGCCGCCGGCTATTCGCGCAACCGGCCGCTCGAACGCATGGTGCGCGACGCGCGCATGTTCACCATCGGCGGCGGCACCGCGCAGATCCTGCGCACGGTGGTGGCGTCGAAGCTGCTCGAGCGCAAGCTGCCGCAGACGCGGGACGGCTACGTCCGCGACCACGGGCATTGAACGGGGCCGACATCGTCGCCCGGCGGCTCGCGGCCGCCGGCGTGCGCGAAGCCTACGGTATTCCCGGCGGTGAAGTGCTCGCGCTGGTACGGGCCATCGACGATGCCGGCATCCGCTTCGTGCTGTGCAAGCACGAGAACAGCGGCGGCTTCATGGCCGAGGGCGCCTTTCACGCCACCGGCGCGCCGGGTGTTCTCGTGGCAACGCTCGGTCCGGGCGTCGCCAACGCGGTCAACGTCGTCGCCAATGCGTGGCAGGACAGGGTCCCGCTGATCTTCGTCACCGGCTGCGTCGACCCGGCCGATGCCGCCACCTATACCCACCAGGTGTTCGACCACGGCGCGCTCATGGCGCCGGTGACCAAGGCATCGTTGACGTTGGTCAACGGCGCGGTCGACGCGATCATCGACAAGGCGGTCTGCATCGCCATGGCCGATCCCCCCGGCCCGGTGCACGTCGACCTGCCCATCGGCGTT
This sequence comes from Gammaproteobacteria bacterium, assembly GCA_030429125.1. Lineage (GTDB taxonomy): Bacteria > Pseudomonadota > Gammaproteobacteria > Arenicellales > CAJQKF01 > BQJD01. The sequence goes on from JAUIDF010000101.1 coordinate 8,925, forward strand.
GCCAACGCCATGCAGACCGGCGAACCGGTGCCGCCGACGGCGCCCGTCGTGCGGGGTCACGCGGCGGACGCTGATGCGATGGCGACGGCGTCGCGCTGGTTCCGCGAGGCGCGGCGGCCGCTCGTGATCGCCGGACTCGAGGTTCTCTACCAGCAGGGCGAGGCGGCGCTGCGCGAGTTCGTGCTCGATACCGGCATCCCCTTGATCACCACCTACAAGGCCAAGGGTATCGTCGACGAACGCCGCGCCCCGAGTCTCGGCGCCGCCGGGCTGTCGCCGCTGGCGGACGAGATCCTGCTTCCGCTCGTGAGACAAAGCGATCTCGTCGTGCTCGCCGGCTACGACCCCATCGAGATGCGCAGCGGCTGGCGCAATCCCTGGCCGGACACCACGCGCGTGGTCGAGTTCTCCGCCACGCCCGATGCCCACGGCATGCACCGCTCCTCGATGCGATTCGTCGGCGAGGTGGCGACGGGGGTGCGGGCGCTGGCCGACAATGGCGGGCCTGCCGCGTGCTGGCCGGGCGGCGAGCCGGCCCGGGTGCGCGCGGCGCTCGACGAGCGATTCGGTACCGTGCCGGACGAGTGGGGCCCGCGCGCGGCGATCAATGTCGCGCGCGCGACGCTGCCCGGCGACACCGTCGCCACGGTCGACTCCGGCGCCCACCGCATCCTGTTCAACCAGATGTGGCACTGCACGGCGCCGCGCACGCTGCTGCAGTCCACCGGCCTGTGCACCATGGGTTGCGCGCTGCCGTTGGCGATCGGCTACAAGCGGCTGAACAGGGGAGCCACCGTGGCCGCCTTCATGGGCGACGCATGCCTGGAAATGGTGCTGGGAGAACTCGCGAGCCTGCGCGATACCCGCTGTCCGGTGATCCTGTTCGTATTCGTCGACGAATCCCTCTCGCTCATCGAGCTCAAGCAGCGCGGCGCTGGCCACGCCAGCGTGGGCGTGGATTTTCCCGGCACCGATTTTGTCGCCGTGGCGGAGGCGATGGGCGGCATCGGCATCGCGGTGGATTCGCGTGACGGGCTCGCGCGCGCCATTCGCGACGCGCTGTGCGTGACGGACTGCTTCACGTTGATCGCCTGCCATATCGGCCGCAAGGCGTACGACGGACTGTTCTGATCGTCCGGCGAACCGCGAGCCGTTCCGTTACGCGAGTATTGGCAAAGCCCGACCGGGCGTCTATGATCCGTCCGACCGCATCGCGCGGTCGGATTATACTTGCGCGTCGACGCGCTCGAAGACAGCCTGGGGCAATTGCCGGACAATGAACGAATACGCCTACGGCCGCGCTATGGAAGAGGCGCGATGTACGGTGGGTTTTCTACTCGTCGACTCTTTCTCGATGATGGCCTTCATCTCCGCCCTGGAACCGTTGCGCATCGCCAACCGGCTATCGGGTGAGTCGCTTTACGACTGGAAGGTCGTGAGCGAGGACGGTCAGCCGGTCATGCCGACCAACGGTATCACCGAGGTCAAGGCGGCCTACTCGGTCGATACCGCGCCGGATTTCGAAGTGTTGTTCGTTGCCGGCCCGTTCGATCCGCTTCCGTACCAGAATCAGCGCGTGTTCAAGTGGCTCGGTCGGCTGGCGCGCCGCGAAGCGACGCTCGGCGGCATCGACACCGGCAGCCAGGTCCTCGCCCGCGCCGGGTTGCTCAAGGGCAAGCGCTGCACCATTCACTGGGAGAACATGCAGGGTTTCGTCAACGAGTTTCCCGACCTGCAGGCGTCGCACGAGATCTACGAATACGACCACGGCCGGCTGACCTGCGCCGGCGGTACCGCGTCCATGGACATGATGCTGTATTTCATCGAACAGCAGCAGGGTTTCGAGCTGGCGGCCTCTGTCTCGGACGTGCTCATCCATCCCACCATCCGCCACGGCGATCATCCCCAGCGCATGAGCGTCGAGGCGCGAACCGGCGTGCGCCACGCCGGTCTGCTCGAGTGCATCGAGCTGATGGAAGCCAACCTGGAGCAGCCGCTCACGCCGGGCGAGCTGGCGGCGATGATCAACGTCTCGAAGCGACAGCTCGAGCGTTTGTTCCGCCGCTACCTGAACACCACGCCCGCGCGCTACTACCTGTCGCTGCGTCTGTCGGAAGCCAAGCGGTTGCTGGAGCAATCCTCCATGCCGATCATCGACGTCGCCATCGCCTGCGGCTTCAACTCCGCCGGCCATTTCTCCTATCGCTACCGGTCCTTCTACGGTATCAGCCCCCGCGCCGCGCGCGCCCGCGCCACCGCGCCGTTGAAGGCGGCCAACTGAGCGCTAAAGCGCGATCCCCGCGGTCGAGATTTCGCCACGATCGTGGCGATTGCACGCGCCGGCCAGGCAAACGCGCACTTGCCGTTCGGCTTTCGGCACACGCGGCGGATTGATCATGGTCAAACAGGCGTGATTCCAGTGCCGAACGCCATGCCGTCCGGCGGCGAGGTCGGCTAACATGATCGTCATGCCGCAGCGGCGGGCGTAGGCCGGTTTACGCTGGACGATTCCCTTGGTATACAGCGGCAGGTTCGTCGTGCGCCGGGAGAGAGGGTTTCCGTGCGCTCGGAATGATTAACGCGCTCGTCCGTTGGCGGCGCGGATGGGCCGGAG
>JAUIDF010000102.1 GCA_030429125.1 Gammaproteobacteria bacterium
GCGCGCGCGATCACGCGGATCTTTCCGGACCTCGCCGGGCGCCTGAACGGCCACGCGGTGCGCGTACCGTTGCTCAACGCCTCGCTCACGGACTTCGTCTTCGAGGCAGCGCGCCCGACGACGCCAGGCGAAGTGAACGACCTGTTGCGGCTGGCGGCGGAGGGCGAGCTCGCCGGAATCCTGGGCTACGAGGAGCGGCCGCTGGTATCGGTAGACTACCGGGGCGATCCGCGATCGTCCATCGTCGACGCGTTGTCCACGCTGGTCGTTGACGATACCCAGGTCAAGATCTTTGCCTGGTACGACAACGAATGGGGCTATGCGAACCGTCTCGTCGACATCGTCCGGCTCGTGGCGAGGGACCTGTAGCGATGCGAGCCGCACTGCGGCAATACCTCGTCGTCACCGGGGGATACTGGGCATTCACGGTAACCGACGGTGCGATTCGCATGCTCGTGGTGCTGTACTTCCACGGCCTCGGCTACTCGCCGTTCGAGGTCGCGATGCTGTTCCTGTTCTACGAGTTCTTCGGCATCGTCACCAACCTCACCGGCGGTTGGCTGGGGGCACGCATCGGCCTCAATCGCACCATGCACATCGGCATGGCATTGCAAATCGCGGCACTCGCCCTGCTCACCGTGCCCGACGCCTGGCTTTCGGTTCCGTACGTCATGGCCGCCCAGGCACTCTCCGGCATCGCCAAGGACCTCAACAAGATGTCGGCCAAGGCCAGCGTGCGAACGCTCGCCGACATCGGTGACGGCCGGCTGTTCCGGTGGGTCGCCGCGCTGACCGGTTCGAAGAACGCGCTCAAGGGCGCGGGGTTCTTCGTCGGCGCCGCACTGCTGCAGTGGATCGGTTTTCGCGGCGCGCTTGCCGTGCTCGCCGGCGTCCTGGCGATCGTGCTTGCGGCCACCGCGGCGGTGCTGTCGGAAGATATCGGCCGAATGAAGCAGAAACCGGCCTTTCGCCAGGTATTCTCCGGCGTGGCTGCCGTCAACTGGCTGTCCGCCGCGCGGTTCTTCCTCTTCGGCGCCCGCGATGTGTGGTTCGTCGTGGGACTGCCCGTGTTTCTCCACGCGGCGCTCGGATGGTCTTTCATGCAGGTCGGCGCCTTCCTCGCGTCGTGGGTCATCGGCTATGGCATGGTGCAGGCCGCGTCGCCGCGCCTGCTGGGTCGACAGGCCGTGATCGGCGGCGCTACGGCCAGGGGCCTGGCGGCGATACTGGCCGTGATTCCCGCCGGCATCGCGCTCGCGCTGTCACTCGAATTTCCCGCGGCGCAGACACTCACCATCGGGCTGGTGCTGTTCGGCATCGTCTTCGCGCTCAACTCGGCCGTGCATTCCTACCTGGTTCTCGCCTATTCGAGCCTGGAGCGGGTATCGATGGACGTGGGTTTTTACTACATGGCCAATGCCGGCGGACGGCTGGCCGGTACGGTGCTGTCCGGCTGGGCCTACCAGGTTCACGGGCTCGCCGGATGCCTGTGGTGGTCATCGGCCTTCGTGGTCGCCGCCCTGTTGTTGTCGATACCGCTGCCGGCGGTGACGGATGACGCGCCTCAGGCCGAGGCCTCGTAATCCGGCAGGGTAAACAGGTCGAGCTCGGCATTGCTCGCCCGCAGGCGCTCGACGAGGACGCGAAGCAGGTTGCGGTAGACGATGCAGCCGATGTCGGCGTGGGTCAACAACATCTCGTGCAGGCGATCATGGCGGATCTCGTAGATCTCGCTGTCCATCGTCGCGCACACGGACGCCGACGCGGGTCGCTGGTCGATGAAGGCGTACTCGCCGAAACAATCGTCCTCACCGAGCCGATTGAGGTTGACCGCGGCGACTCGCTGGACCGTCTGCGGCAGGAATACCTGGACCTCTCCCGCGAGCAGAATGAAAAGACGGTCGACCACGTCCCCCTCGGAGACGATGATCGTGCCGGCATCGGCGCGGCTCACCGTGCCGGCGGCCAGCAGGAGGCCGGCCTGCTTTCGGGACAGGCCGCGCACAAGGCGATTTTCAAAGAACCGGGCGTGATTCATGAACCCTCCCGCGGACGATTGTCCGATGCCCGGGCATCTTACCAGATGTAACCGCACCGCGATGCCCGCTGGTCTCAGAGCCGCTTGGCGACCTCCTCCAGCATGACCTCCGTGGAGCCGCCGCCGATGGCCTGGACGCGCGCATCACGCACCATGCGCTCGACGGCGCTCTCGCGCATGTAGCCAAAGCCGCCGTGAAACTGCTGGCAGTCGTACAGCACCCGGTTCACCAGCTCGCCGCAGTAGGCCTTGACCATGGATACCTCGCGAACGCACTCGATGCCCTGCGCGTCCAGCCACGCCGCGTGCAGCATGAGCTGTCGCCCGGCGGCGACCTCGGCGGCGCGCTGCGACAGCCGCTGACGAATGACCTGCCTGTCCCACAGCGGCCCGCCGAAGGCCTTGCGCGTGCGCACGTAGTCCAGCGTCAGCTCGATGGCCCGTGCCGCCTCGCCCAGCGCCTGCGCGCCGAGCACGAGACGCTCGTTCTGGAAGTTCCTCATGATGGCGTAGAAGCCATGGTGCTCGTCACCCAGCACGTTTTCGCGCGGCACGAAGCAATCCTCGAACACGAGTTCGGCCGTGTCCGAACTGTGCCACCCCATCTTGTCCAGGGCGCGACCGACGCGAAACCCCGCCGCGCCCTTCTCGACGATGAACATGGTGATGGAGCGCGAACGTGGACCTTGCGGATCGGTCTTTGCGGCCACGAAGTAGAGATCCGCGTGAACGCCGTTGGTGATGAACATCTTCGCGCCGTCGAGTACCCACCCGTCTGCGACCGGGCGCGCCCGCGTACGGATGCCGGCGACATCTGACCCGGCGTCCGGCTCGGTCACCGCCACCGCGGTGATGCACTCGCCGCTGACGATGGACGGCAGGTAGCGATCGAGTTGATTCGCACTGCCGGCATTGACCAGGTGCGGAGAAGCCATGTCGGTATGCACCAGCACCGTGATGGCAAACCCGCCGAAGGTCGAACGGCCCAGTTCCTCGGCCAGCACCATGGTCGCCAGCGTATCCATGTCCGACCCGCCAAAGGCCTCGGGGTAGCGGATGCCGAGGAACCCGAGTTCACCCATGCGGCGCAGCACCGCGCGCGGCGTCATGCCCTCGCGCTCCCAGGCGTCGGCGTGCGGCACGACTTCCTCGGCCACGAACCGCCTGACCTGCTCGCGCAGCAGCCGGTGTTCCTCGGTGAAGTAGATCGAATCGTTCATGGTGTACGGTGTCCTCGCGCGGTCATCGTTTGTTCGGGTTACCCGCCCGCGGCGATCTCGACGATCACCGACCCGCCGTCGACGTGATCCCCGGCCTGGGCATGCACGACCGCCACCACGCCGTCGGCGGGTGCGGCCTGGGCCTGGAACATCTTCATGGCCTCGAGCACGTATACCGTCTGCCCGGCGCTGACGATATCGCCCTTGGCGACGAGGACCTCGACCACGGTGCCGGGCATCGGCGCGACAAGCGCACCCCGTGAAGGTTCGGCCGTCCGCGCATCGTGCAGCAGTGCGTGCTCGGCGGTACGCACCGCCACCGGTGAGGTCGGTCGTTCGCCGTGCCAGGCGAACTCCCCCTCGACACAGATTCGTACCCGGCGCCGGCCGCGCCCGCTCGCATAGTCGAGCCAGCCGTCGACCCATTGCGCGGTGGACGCATCGAGCCCGGAATCGTCGTCGACGCGAAGCACGTATGCGTTGTCCTGTTCCTCGACGCAGACGGCGCGGTTGGCTTCCCCGGCCGCCTGCGTGAAGTACCAGCTCCGGTTGCAGCCGCCCGCGGTTGCCGTCACGCGCCAGGCGCCCAGACGTAGCCAGGGATCGGCGGGATCGCGTGCCGCCGACGAGGCGAGATGCATCGCCAGCGCGGCCTCGGCGTGAACTCGCGTCGCGGCCGATTCGTCTTGCCGCCCCGGCGTGTACGCGTCTGCCAGGGCGGTCGTATGCGTCACGGCGGCGAACCCGCATCGGCCGAGCAGGTCGAGCAGGAAGGGATGGTTGGTCGCCAGGCCCAGGATGCGAAAATCCGTCACCGCCGCAACGAGCCGGCGGCGCGCCGACTCGCGGTCCGCCCCGTGGGCGACGACCTTTGCCAGCAGGGCGTCGTAGTGGTGCCCGATCTCACTGCGCGCGCCGACACCGCTATCGACGCGTATGCCCTGCCCGGCCGGTTCGGCGTAGTCGACCACGCGACCCGTACCCGGTCTGAAACCGTCCGCCGGGTTCTCGGCCGTGATTCTTGCCTCGATGGCGTGGCCGTGGCAGCGCACGTCCTCCTGGGTGACGTCGAGCGGTTCGCCCATGGCGATGCGAATCTGCCAGCGAACGATGTCGATACCCGTGACCTGCTCGGTCACCGGGTGCTCGACCTGCAGCCGCGTGTTCATCTCGAGAAAGTACACCTCGCCGCGATCGAGATCGTAGATGAATTCCACGGTGCCGGCATTGACGTAACCGATGGCGCGCGCCAGCGCCGTCGCCTGCCCCAGCATGCGTTCGCGAAGCGCCACGGGCAGGTTCGGCGCCGGCGCCTCTTCGATCACCTTCTGGTGCGCACGCTGCAGCGAGCAGTCCCGATCGAACAGGTGAATCACGTTGCCGTGCGCGTCGGCCAGCACCTGTACCTCGACGTGTCGGGCGCGTTCGATGAGTCGCTCGAGAAAAACCGTCGCGTCGCCGAACGCCGATCGCGCCTCGCCGCGGGCGAGGGCGAGCTGAGGCATGAAGTCTTCGGGCCGATATACGCGTCGCATGCCGCGCCCGCCGCCGCCGGCGACCGCCTTGATCATCAGCGGATAGCCGACGCGCGATGCCGCTTCGACCAGGCCGTCGTCGTCCTGCCTGTCGCCGTCGTCGCCGGGCACGACGGCGACACCGGCGGCCACCGCGGCGTGGCGCGCACGCTGCTTCGACCCCATGCGCTCGATGACATCCGCCGGCGGCCCGACGAACACGATGCCGTGTTGCGCCAGTGCGCGGGGGAAGGCCGGGTTCTCCGACAGGAAGCCGTAGCCGGGGTGCACGGCGTCGACGCCGGTGTCGAGCGCGGCGCGGGTCACGGACCCGATGTCGAGATAGCTGGCGGCCGACGGCGACGGGCCGATGCACACGGCATCGTCCGCGAGAGCGACGTGGGGCGCATCGCGGTCGGCCTCGGAGTAGACGGACACCGCGCGGACACCGAGGTCGCGGCAGGCACGAATGATGCGTACCGCGATCTCGCCGCGATTGGCGACGAGCAGCGAGCGGATACTCACCGTCGCGACCGCCACGGCGGCCTCACCTTGTCGAGAAACGCGCGAACGCCGGCTCGCCCCTCGCGGCCGTCCCAGGCGTCGGCGAGTCGCTCCGCCGTGTAGGTCATGTTCTCGTCCATGCCATGGCCCGCCACGTACTCGATCAACCGCTTGGTCTCGGCCACGGCGCCGGGTGCGGCCTCCAGGTGCCCGGCCACCAGGCCGTCGATTCTTTCGTCGAGAACGGATGCGTCCGCCGACTCGGTCAACAGGCCGAGGGCGACGGCGCGCGCCGCGTCGAATCGCGCGCCGGACAGCATGGTAGCGCGACACGCCGCCGGACCCATGCGCGCGACGACATACGGCGAGATGTTGGCGGGGATGAGTCCAAGGCGCACTTCCGTCAGCGCGAAGTGGGCATCGGCGCGGCCGACGGTGATGTCGCACACCGCGATCATGCCGACGCCGCCGCCGTAGGCCGGTCCGTTGATGCGACCGATGAGGGGCTTTGGCAGTTGGTCCAGCTCGCGCAACATGCGCGCCAGCGTCGCGCTTTGCGCGATACGGCCGTCGCGGTCGAGATCGACATTGCGTGAAAACCAGCGGATATCTCCGCCGGCGCAGAACGTCGGTCCCGAGCCCGTCAACACCACGACGCGTACCTCGTCGTCGCCCGCGAGTCGTTCCGCGCAGACGGTGAGTTCACCAATCATGACGTCGTCGAGGGCGTTGTGATACCGCGGCCGGTCCAGCGTGACGGTCGCCACGCCGCGGTCGTCGACGTCCAGGCGCAGCGTGTCGTAGATCGGAGACGTATCCATGATCGGGTCCCTCGCGGCGCTACATACGGTAGACGGGCGACGATGCGCCGGCTTCCGGCACGGTGCAGACGATGTCGAGGCACAGTCCCAGCACGTCGCGTGTCTGGGTCGGCTCGATGATGCCGTCGTCCCACAATCTCGCGGTGGCGTAGTAGGCATCGCTCTGCTCGGCGTACTGCTGGCGAACGCGCGCATCGATGGCGGCGAGCTCGTCGGCGTCGGGCGGCGCCGCGCCATGACGCCCGCGCGCCAGTTCGCCCATCACGTTGGCGGCGATGTCGGCCGACATGGTCGCCACTTGTGCGCCCGGCCAGGCGAACAGGAAACGGGGGCGGAACCCTCGACCGCACATGCCGTAGTTGCCGGCGCCGTAGGACCCACCGACGATCACCGACAGGCGCGGAACGCGGGCCGTCGACATGGCGTACACCATTTTCGCACTGTTCTTGGCGATGCCGCCGCGTTCGGCCTCGCTGCCGACCATGTAGCCGCTGATGTTGTGCAGGAACAGCAGGGGAATATTCCTCTGCTGACACAGCATGATGAAGTGCGCACCCTTGAGCGCGGATTCGGAGAACAACGCGCCATTGTTGCCGATAATGCCCACCGGGTAGCCATGTATGGCCGCGGTCGCACAGACGAGGCTGTCGCCGTAATCGGGCTTGAATGCCTGGAAGTCGCTGTCGTCGACGAGGCGCGCGATGATCTCCCGCACGTCATAGGGCATACGGCGGTCGCGGCTGACGATGCCCGCGATCTCTCTCGCGTCGTAGCGCGGCGGCTTGACCGCTCTTCGCCCGACCGGCGGTTTTCTCGCCACGTTGATCTCCGCCATGATCTCCCGGGCTCGCGCCAGCGCTTCGGCCTCGTCCGCGGCGAGGTGATCGCTGACACCGGACACGCGTGTGTGCATCTGCGCACCGCCGAGGGTCTCGCCGTCCACGTCTTCGTTGATTGCCACCTTGACGATGGAAGGCCCGCCAAGATGAATGCGCGCATTACCTTCCACCATGACGACCTGGTCGGACAGCGCCGGTATGTACGCGCCACCCGCGGTGCACCCGCCGAACACGATGCTGACCTGCGGCAGGCCGCTGGCGGACATGCGGCACTGTCGATGGAAGGCGTTGCCGAAATGATCCCGGTCGGGAAACACGCGGTCCTGTTCGGGCAGGTAGGCGCCGCCGCAGTCGACGAGGTAGATGCAGGGCAGTCGGTTCTCCGACGCGATCTCCTGGGCCCGCACGTGCTTCTTCACCGTCTCGTGGAAGAACGAACCGCCCTTGACCGTGGCGTCGTTGGCGATGACGACGACCTTGCGCCCGCACACCACGCCGATGCCGGTGACGATGCCGGCGCCGTTCACCTCGCCATCGTACAGGCCGTATGCCGCCAGCGGCGACAACTCGAGAAACGCGCTCGCGGGGTCGACCAGTCGATCGATGCGTTCGCGCACCAGCAACTTGCCGCGAGCGCGATGGCGCTCGACATGACGCGATGGTCCGCCGCCGATGACTTGTGCGGTGCGCTCTCGAAGCACCCTGACGAGTTCGGCATAGGCGGCTTCGTTCGCTTCGAACTCGGCGCCGCGGGATTCGCATCGGGTCTGAAACACGCTCATCGACGCGACACCGGGTGCGGCATCATGCCGAACAGCACGATGTCGGCGTAGCGCGCCGCCAGCGCGTCGAGGTCGCCGCGTTTCGGGTCGAACCAGTCGAGCGACGAATTCATCGCGCCGATCAGCAGCAATCGGGACGAGCGAATGTCGAGGTCGGAGCGCAGGGCGCCGTCGTCCACGAGTCTCGCCAGCAAATCCTCCCACCAACGATCGTAGCGCCGCCGGGCAGGCAGGTTCGCCCTGCGAACCGATGCCGGCACCTGGCCGAAGATGCGCACGTTGGCGGACGTGTAGTCGCCGTGCAGGTGAAAGGCGGCGAGGTGTGCGCCGATGGCGGTGCGAAGCAATGAAGGCGCCTGCACGTCGCTCGCCAATCCGTCGACTGTCCCGGCAACGTGAGCGTGAACACGTTCGATTCCGATATCCAGCACCGCCGAGACGATCGTCTCCTTGGAGTCGAAGTGATAGTACAGACTGCCGGCCTTCATGCCGGCCTCCGTGGCGATGGCGCGCAGGCTGACGCCGGCATAGCCATGGGCGCGAAACTGTCGCGCGGCCACGTCGAGAACTCGCTGGCGCGTCTGCAGGGCGCGAGGGGAGGCCTGGTTCATCTAACGGACGTTAGTTAGTTCTCACTGGGCTGTCAAATTGACGTGCGCCTGACGCGCGGCCACGAACGAGAACTCGGTTCAAACAGGCCCTGTAACCAGTTGTTTTTCTAACCACACCAGGTGAAATCCTTTGACCGATGACGCGACCCTCTCACATGGGACCGACGCCCCGGGTCAGGTCCCGATGGGCGTCAGTCGCCAGATGTCGTTGTTGTATTCGGCGATGGTCCGGTCGGAGGAAAACCGGCCGCTGCGGGCCGTGTTGAGAATGCTCGAGCACGACCAGCCGTCTTCGTCTTCCCACGACGCTTCGACGCGTCGCTGCGCGTCGGCGTACGCGCGAAAATCGGCTACCGTCATCCACGGATCATCGGGCGAAAGCAGTGAGTCGACGATACCCGTGAAGATGCCCGGTTCCGAGGCGCTGAAGTGATTGCACTCGACCAGGTGCAGGACGCGGGCAAGATCTTCATCCGCCTCGAGGAACGCCCGTGGGTTGTAGTTGCCGCGCAAGGCGTCCACTTCCTCGGCGCGCAGGCCGAACAGGAAGAAGTGATCCTCGCCCACCGCGTCGAGAATCTCGATGTTGGCGCCGTCGTAGGTACCGATGGTCACAGCACCGTTCATCATGAATTTCATGTTGCCGGTGCCGGACGCCTCCTTGCCCGCGGTGGAGATCTGCACCGAGAGATCCGTGGCCGGACAGATCCGCATCATCTTACTGACGCCGTAGTCCGGCAGGAAGGCGACGGCGATCCGGGAGGCGGCAAGTGGATCGGCATTGACCACGGCGGCAACGTTGTTGATCAGCTTGATGATTTCCTTGGCGCGGGCGTAACCGGGCGCGGCCTTGCCGCCGAAGAGGATCGCCCGTTTCACCACGCTACCCGGACCCTCCCGATGAATGCGGTCGTAGAGATGGATGACATGAAGCACGTTGAGTAGCTGGCGCTTGTATTCGTGCATTCGCTTCACCTGGACGTCGAACAGGGCATCAGGGTCGAACCGCACGCCAGTGGCGTGATGAACGAGTTCGGCGAGGCGAACCTTGTTGGCGCGTCGAACGGCACGCCAGCGCGAGCGAAAACCGCCCTGCCCCGACCCGGCGCATGCTTCGAGCTGGCGCAGCCGCGAGAGATCTTTCTGCCAGCCGTCACCGATGGTCGCGGTAATCAGCGCCGAGAGATCGGGGTTCGCCTGGGCCAGCCATCGACGCGGCGTCACGCCGTTGGTCTTGTTGTTGAATCGCTGCGGCCACAGGTCGTGGAAATCACCGAACAGTCCCTCGGCGAGCAGTCGCGAGTGCAGCGCGGCGACGCCGTTGACGGAAAAGCTGCCGACGATGGCCAGCCACGCCATGCGCACCTGGGGTTTGGCGCCTTCCTCGATCAGCGACATGCGCTGGACGCGGCCGACATCGCCCGGCCAGCGTGTACGCACCTCGGCGAGGAAGCGGCGGTTGATCTCGTAGATGATTTCCAGAAGGCGTGGCAGGAGGCGCTCGAACAGGCGAACCGGCCAGCGCTCCAGCGCCTCCGGAAGCAGCGTATGATTGGTGTAGGCCATGCACGACGTCGTGACACGCCAGGCCGCCTCCCAGTGCATGTCGCGTTCATCCAGCAGGATGCGCATCAGTTCCGCCACGGCAATACTGGGATGCGTATCGTTGAGCTGGAACACGTTCTCGCGCTCGAATGCACCGATGTCGCGCCCGCCCCACTGGCGGAACACGTCGGCGAGGCTCGCGGCCGTGAGAAAGTACTGCTGTCGAAGCCGCAACTCCTTGCCGTTCTCGCTGGCGTCGTTGGGATAGAGCACCATGGTGATGTTCTCGGCCTGGTTCTTGGCCGCCACCGAGTCGGCATAGTCCCCGGCGTTGAACTCCTTCAGGTTGAAGGCATCCGTGGCCGACGCCGACCACAGGCGAAGCGTGTTCACCACGGCATTACCAAAACCGGAAACCGGCACGTCGTAGGGCACCGCCAGTACGTCCTCCGTGTCCACCCAGCGGACCCGGAAGCGGCCGTCGCGATCGCGGCCGTGTTCCGTGCGCCCGCCGAAGCGAACCAGCTGCTTGTACTCCGGCCGCTCGATCTCCCAGGGGTGACCGGCCAGGAGCCAGCGGTCCGGATCCTCGACCTGGTAGCCCGAGGCGATACGCTGGCGAAACATGCCGTACTCATAACGAAGACCGTAGCCCATGACAGGCAGTGCCTGCGTCGCGCAGCTGTCGAGGAAACATGCCGCCAGGCGGCCCAGTCCGCCGTTACCGAGGCCGGCGTCGGGTTCCATCGACTCGATCTCTTCCATCGCCAGCGCCATGGCCTCGAGTGCCTCGCGCACCGGACCCTGAAGTTCCAGGTTGAGCAGGTGATTGCCAAGCGATCGACCGATGAGGTATTCGAGCGAGAGGTAGTAGGCCCGGCGGGTGCCCGGCTTTTTGTGCTCGATCCAGGTGCGGCGCCAGTGGGCCATGATGCGCTCGCGCAGGGTGTAGGCAAGCGCCTCGAACCGGTAGATGCCGTCGCAGCCGGGATAACGACCGAGGTAGTACTCGAGGTAGCGGCGAAAGTCGCGTCCGATGGCATCCGGTGTCGATTCCGGTGGCGCCATGGGCGGCAGCGTGTTCGCCTGTTTCCGGGATGGTTCAGCCATCTGTCGGCTCCAGCGTCTGGTCGGTCTTATTGTGCGGAGCCATCGTCCGCACCGTAAAGTGTCAGGTACTGCCGCGCACTCGCATTCCACCCGAAGTCCCGTGTCATGCCTGCGTGAATCAAGCGCTGGCGGGCCGTCGGGTCCGAGATCGTATCGAGGGCACGGTGCAGCGCGGCGCCCAGCGCTGCGCCGCTCGGCTCGCCGAAGACGAACCCCGTCGCGGTGCCACTCGACAGCGATGACGCGTCGGTATCGATCACCGTGTCGGCGAGTCCGCCGGTCTCGCGCACCACCGGCGGCGTGCCGTAGCGCATGCTGTACATCTGGTTCAGACCGCAGGGCTCGAAACGGGACGGCATGACGAACAGGTCGCAGCCGGCCTCCAGCAGATGCGCCAGGAGGCCGTGGGCAAGTCGCTGGCCGAACAGCGCGACGCCGCCCGACGCGTCGAGGACGAAGAGCGCGCCGCGCGACGGGTCGCGGAGTCTGCACAGCGGG
>JAUIDF010000380.1 GCA_030429125.1 Gammaproteobacteria bacterium
TGGAGGCGCCGCGGGGTGAAACCATCCTCTCGGTGGCGAAGCGCCTGGGTATCGACGTACCTCATCTTTGCTACAAGGACGGCCTGCGAGCCGACGGCAACTGTCGCGCCTGCATGGTGGAGATCGAGGGCGAGCGCGTGCTGGCGCCATCCTGCTGCCGCAGCGCGGAGGACGGCATGGTCGTGAACACGGCCAGCGAGCGTGCGGTGAAATCGCAGCGCATGGTGCTCGAGTTGCTGTCGTCGGATCTCGCCGACGCCGAGTACACGCACGAGTCCGAACTCGACCGCTGGCGCGAAAAGATCGGCGTCGGTAAATCCCGATTCGCTCGCGGCCACCTGCCGTCGGCGGATCTCAGCCATCCGGCCATGGCGGTGAACCTGGACGCGTGCATCCAGTGCACGCGCTGCCAGCGTGCCTGTCGCGAGGTGCAGGGTAACGACGTCATCGGCTACGCCTTTCGTGGCGAACATTCCGCCATCGTCTTCGACCTCGACGACCCCATGGGCGTGAGTTCGTGCGTTGGCTGCGGGGAATGCGTACAGGCCTGTCCCACCGGCGCGCTGATGCCCTCGGCCGATGCCGCGCGGGAGGCCGCCGAGCGCACCGTCGATTCGGTGTGTCCTTACTGCGGTGTCGGCTGCCTGATCCGCTATCACGTCGACGGCGAGCGCATTCGTCACGTCACCGGCCGCGACGGTCCGGCCAATCATGGCCGCCTGTGCGTGAAGGGTCGTTTCGGATTCGACTACGTCAATCATCCCCAGCGCCTGACCCAGCCGCTGGTGCGTCGCGAAGGCGTGGCCAAGGGGTTGAACGAACATTTCGATCCGTCCGATCCGCTGAAGATGTTCCGCCCGGCGACCTGGGACGAGGCGCTCGATCTCGCGGCGGGCGGTCTGCGCACGATTCGCGACCGCGACGGCGGCGGTGCGCTCGCCGGTTTCGGCTCGGCCAAGGGCAGCAACGAGGAGGCCTACCTGTTCCAGAAACTGGTGCGCACCGGCTTTCGTACCAACAACGTCGACCACTGCACGCGGCTGTGCCATGCGTCGTCCGTGGCGGCGCTGCTCGAGGGCATCGGTTCGGGCGCCGTGTCGAACCAGGTCAGCGACGTGGCACAGGCCGAGGTGGTCGTCATCATCGGTTCCAATACCACCACGAACCACCCGGTAGCGGCCACGTTCATGAAGAACGCAGCGCGTGCCGGCGTGAAGCTGATCGTCATGGATCCCATCGAGACGGAGATTGCGCGCCACGCCCATCATTTCCTCAAGTTCAAGGCCGATACCGACGTGGCGCTGCTCAAGGGCATCATGCACACCATCGTCGACGAGGGACTCGTGGATCGGGACTTCATCGACAACCGCACCGAGGGCTACGACGAATTCGTCGCGAGTCTCGACGGCTGCGATGCCGACGCGATGGCCGAGGTATGCGGCATCGACGCCGACACCATTCGCGAAGTCGCCCGCCTGTTCGCCACCTCGCGTGGCTCGATGATCTTCTGGGGCATGGGTGTCAGCCAGCATGTCCACGGCACCGACAATGCCCGCTGCCTCATTGCGCTGTCGCTGATGACCGGCCAGATCGGGCGCCCGGGTACGGGCCTGCATCCGCTGCGCGGCCAGAACAACGTGCAGGGTGCGTCCGACGCCGGTCTCATTCCCATGATGTATCCGGACTACAAGCGCGTCGACGATGCCAAGGCCAGCGCGAAGTTCACCGACTACTGGTCGACTGAACTCGACGAGAAGCCGGGCCTGACGGTGGTGGAGATCATGGAGGCCATCCACGCCGGCCACATCCACGGCATGTACATCATGGGCGAGAACCCGGCCATGTCGGACCCGAATCTCGCCTTTTCCCGCTCCGCCCTGGCGGCGCTGGAACATCTCGTGGTGCAGGACATCTTCCTGACGGAAACCGCGGCATTCGCCGACGTGGTCCTGCCCGCGGGCGCGTTTCCCGAGAAGACCGGCACCTTCACCAACACCGACCGCCGCGTGCAGCTCGGTCGTCGCGCCGTGGCCATGCCCGGCGACGCCCGGCAGGACCTGTGGATCATCCAGGAAATCGCCAACCGCATGGGCCTTGCGTGGGGGCAGCGGGACGTGGCCGAGGTCTACGAGGAGATGCGCGGCGCCATGCCCAGCATCGCCGGCATCAGCTGGGAGCGCCTCGAGTCCGTGGACAGTATCACGTACCCCAATGCGTCCGACGACGATCCCGGTCAG
>JAUIDF010000103.1 GCA_030429125.1 Gammaproteobacteria bacterium
CCTCGATCAACGATGCGAGAGCGGGGGGCCTGCTCATGAAATACCTGATCCTGATTCTGCTGGGTGGCCTGTCGTGGGCGGGTGCCTCCCCGGCGCTGGCGGCGAAGGACTGTCCGGGCACGGCGTTCGAGCGGACCGGTGCGCGCTGCGCCGATCTCGGCCTCGACACGGACCGTGCCGTCTGCCTTCCCGGGCGGCGGTTCGCCATCATGTGCGACGACGCCAGCGGCGGTCGCGTTCGCACCTGTTCGAGCGGCATTCGCTGCGACGGGGCCGCCGACCGGGGTGGCCGGCATGGCGACGATCGGCGCGACTATGCCTGGCGCGATCCGGGCCGTCGCTATCCGGGGGGCCTGTTCGGCGACCGCAACGACGGCGCGGTGTACTTCCACGGCGACTGGCGGGCCTGCGAGACGCTGCGCTTCGATCGCCATGGCGATCCGACGGGTTACTGCGCGCGCGGCACCTTCAATCGAGACTGCCGCAGAGGATGCGAGCGGTATTGACCATGACGACGACGATCGGCGAACTGGCCGTCTCGGCTGAAATACCGTTCGCCGCAATCCGGGGAGTTCGATGAAAATACAGTCGCCTCTGGTGCGAGACATTGCCGTTCCCGGTCGTCGTGTCGTCGCGGCGTTGGCACTGGCGATCGCCGTCCCGGGCGACGCACCGGCACGGGACGGCGAGACCTGGGCCACGCTGGCGCCGTTGTTCGCCGAGCGTTGCGTCATGTGCCATGGCGGCGGCGCGGCATCGCTTGAACTCAGGCTCGACAGTCTTGACGGACTACGCGCCGGCAGCATCAACGGGCCGGTGGTGGCCGACGGTGATCCCGCCGGCAGCGAGCTGGTGCGTCGGCTGCGCGGCGAGAGCCTGCCGCGCATGCCGCTAACCGGTCCGCCCTATCTTGCCGAGGCCGATATCCTGCGGGTCGAGCGATGGATTGCGGCCGGACTGCCCGCTGGTGAAGCCGACGTCGCCGCGGTCGCCGTCCCGGCGTCCGACGCGTCGGACGGTGGGCCGGTGACGTATGCCCGGGTCGCCCCCATTCTCGCCTCGCATTGTGTCAGGTGCCATGCAGACGGTGGCCTCCTGGGTACCGCGCCGGAAGGTTTTCGCATGACGTCCTACGACCTCACGCTGGCCACCGACGATCGGGCACGCGTCGTCGCGGGAGAGCCGCTGGCGAGCGAACTGCTGCGCCGGGTGCGTGGCCAGGCGCTTCCGCGCATGCCGTTCGATGGCCCGCCCTGGCTGACCGATGAAGACGTCGCGCTGATCGAACGCTGGATAGTTGACGGCGCGCGCGATGCCAGCGGTGCGCGGGCGCCGATGCCGTCCGGTGCCGCGGTGCGACTGCACGGCACGCTAAGTGGAGAATGGACGCTTGACGGGTTGCCGTTGTCAGTGAATGCCGGCACGCGCCTGGATGCGTCGCCGCAGCCTGGCGACTATGTCCAGGTGCGGGGACGCGTGGCCGCCACGGGGTCGATACGGGTGGAGAGAATCAGGCTGCGTTGACCGCTGTGCCGGGGTGGAGCGTATCGTTTCCGGCCATCGTTTCACGCTACCATGGCGGTCATGTATACGCACCCGATCGAGATCCGTTCGTACCCTGTCCCCACCGCGCCGCGCGCGCGGGCGTCGGGACGCGCATCGTGAGCGCTGCGTCGCGCGAGGCCAGCGCGCGCGAAGTGTTCCTGGTCTTTCTCAAGCTCGGCCTGACGTCCTTCGGCGGCCCCATTGCCCATCTCGGCTACTACCGACGCGAGCTGGTCGAACGCCGCGGCTGGGTGGACGAAGCCCAGTACGCGCAGCTGATTGCACTGTGCCAGTTCCTGCCCGGGCCGGCCAGCAGCCAGATGGGGTTCAGCCTCGGCCTGATTCGCGCCGGCTGGGTCGGCGCCATTGCCGGTGCGATCGCGTTCATCCTGCCGTCCGCCCTGCTGCTGTTTGCCTTTGCCGCTGCCCTGCCGGCCGTCGACGGGCCGGTGGGAGGTGCGGCCATTCACGGTCTCAAGCTGGTGGCGCTGGCGGTGGTGGCACACGGCGTGCTCGGCATGCGCGCCAGCCTGTGTCCCGACCCGGTGCGCATGAGCATCGCCACGGTGTCGGCGTTCGTCGTGCTCGTCACCGGGCCGACCTGGGTACAGTTGCTGGTGGTTGCTGCCGGCGGCGTCGCCGGCCTCGTCGCCTGTCGCGAGGTGCGGCCGGTCGAGGTCGGCGCGGTGACGCTGGGATTCGGGCCGCGCGTGGGCTGGCTGCTGCTCGGTGTCTTTGCCGTCGCACTCGCGGTTCTGCCGCTGGCAGCGGGATCCGGCGGCTACTGGGCGGTGGCCGATGCCTTCTATCGTGCCGGATCGCTGGTGTTCGGCGGCGGTCACGTGGTGCTGCCCCTGCTCGAGGACGCCGTGGTCGCGCCCGGCTGGGTGCCGCGCGACGAATTCGTCGCCGGCTACGGCGCCGCCCAGGCGATCCCCGGCCCGGTGTTCGCCGTCTCGGCCTTCCTCGGCGCCCGCCTGCCGGGTGACGAAGGCGGCGCGTCGGGTGCACTGGTGGCGCTGGTGATGATCTTCCTGCCGGGCTACCTGCTGGTGTCCGGCGTATTGCCGCTGTGGCGCGCGGTGGCTGCCCGCCCGGCAGCGGCACGTGCCATCGCCGGCGTCAATGCCGCGGTGGTGGGTCTGCTGGGCGCGGCGCTCTACGATCCGCTGTGGAGCAGTGCGGTGCGTGGCCCGGTCGACGTCGCCATCGCCATCGCCGGCTTCACGCTGCTGGCCGCGTGGCGATTGTCGGCATTGTGGGTGGTGGCCTGGTGCGTTGTCGCCAGCGTCATCGTGGCGTGGCCGTGAATGCGCGGTGGCTGGCGTAGAATATCGGCCCTTCCCGTCACCGACCGGAGTCTTCCATGACCTTCCAAGTGTGGAGTGCCTATGTCGCCGCCGTGGTGATCATGATGATCACGCCGGGGCCGAGCCAGCTGCTGATGATGTCCAACAGCATGGCCAACGGGTTTCGGCGCTCCCTGGCCACCGCCGCGGGTGACCTGTCCGCCAACGTACTGCAAATGCTGGCCGCCGGCATCGGGCTCGGTGCCGTGATCCTCGCCTCGGAGCACGCCTTCACCGTCATCAAGTGGATGGGTGCCGCCTACCTGGTGTGGATGGGCATCGGTCGCATTCGCAAGGCAGGCCGAGGCGGCACGCGGTCGGCCGAGCGCGCGGGACTCGGTACCTTGTGGCTGCAGGGCTTCGTCACGTCCGCGGCGAATCCGCGCGCGGTGGTTTTCTTCGCCGCCCTGTTTCCCCAGTTCATCAGCATGCACAGCGCCTTCTGGCCGCAGTTTCTGATCCTGTCCGTGACCTACATCGTCATCGACGGCGCCTTCCTGAGTGCCTACGGCAGCGGCGCCGCGTGGATCGTGGCGCGCCTGGGCGCCGTGGCACGGACCTGGCTCGACCGCGTGTCGGGGGGGTTCCTGGTCGCGGCCGGCATCGTGCTGGGACTGAAATCGGTGGCCCGCTGACGTCCATGCCCCTCGACGGCATGCTCCTGGCCGTGGTCATGGCGGCCGCCCTGGCTGCCGGCTTCACCTCGGGGTTCGCCGGATTCGGCACCGGCCTGGTGGCCTCCGGCGCCTGGTTCCACGCGCTGCCCGCGGGCATGGTGCCGCCGCTGGTGGTGCTGACCTCCGTCGCCGCGCAGCTGGTCGGCATTGCCATGGTGCGCAAGTCGTTCGACTGGTGGCGGGTACGCCCCTTCCTCGCCGGCGGGCTGATCGGCGTACCGGTCGGCGTGGCGGCGCTGCAGGCCGCATCGCCGGCGCTGTTGAAGGCGTCGGTGGGCGCATTCCTGGTGGCGTACGTCCTGTTCCAGTGGCTCGGCGGCGATCGCTTCGGCGGCGCCGTGCGGCGCCGCCCGCTCGCCGATGGTGCGGTCGGCGCGGGGGGTGGATTCCTCGGCGGATTCGCCGGCCTGTCGGGGCCGTTGCCGCTGGTCTGGCTTCAGCTCGAGGGTGGCCGCCCCGATGCCCAGCGTGCCGTCTACCAGCCGTTCAACCTGTTCGCGCTGTCGCTCGCCGCGCTGGTCATGGGCGTCGGTGGACGAATCGACTCGGGCGTGCTGACGGTGGCGGCGGCCTGCCTGCCGGCGACTCTCGTCGGGGCGTGGATCGGCGCGCGCTGTTATCGCCGCGTGCCCGAGGCCGGGTTCCGCCGCGTCGTGCTGGGCCTGCTGCTGGCTTCGGGACTGGTGCTGGTGGGGCAGTTCCTGTTGTGAGCGTTCTTCGCCACTGCCCATCTGTATCCGCGGTTTTGCGCGGGGTATCATAGCCCCGCCCCACCACCTCGAGCAGAATCCGCATGTCAGAGGCAGACGCCTTTCCCACCTACTCCATCGTCGGCAACAACTTCGGTTTCCTCGGACGGCCGCTTCGCGCCGACGCGCAGGGCGCCGACGTCGCCGTGATCGGCGTGCCCTACGACATGGGCACGTCGGGGCGGGCGGGCACGCGTCACGGCCCACAGGGCATTCGCGCCGCCTCGTCCAACCTGCGCTGGGAGGAGCGGCGCTGGCCGTGGCGCTTCAACCTGTTCGAGCGGCTCGACGTCGTCGACTGCGGCGATATCGTGTTCCCGCCGGGCGAAAGCCAGGCCATGGTCGATGCGCTCGAGGCAGCCATCACCGGGCATCTCGTCGCCGGTCGCAAGCCGCTCGTCCTCGGCGGCGATCACTTCATCACGCTCCCCATCCTGCGCGCCATCGCCCGCCACCGGGGCCAGGCGGTGCGCATGGTGCACTTCGACGCCCATACCGACAACGAGGCCACCGACGAGACGCGGTATTACCATGGGTCCATGTTCTACCATGCACCGCGCGAGGGGATACTCGATGCCGAGAGTTCGGTACAGGTCGGCATTCGTACCGAGTACAATTACGAAAATCACCCGTTCACGGTAATCGATGCCGAGCAGGTCGCGCGCGGCGGGGTGGACGCGGTGATTGCCGAGGTGCGCGAAGTCGTCGGCAACGGGCCCGTTTACGTCACCTTCGATATCGATTGTCTCGACCCGGCCTTCGCGCCGGGCACGGGCACCCCCGTCGCCGGTGGACTGGGCACAGCCCAGGCGCTGCCGATCCTGCGAGGCCTGAAGGGGCTCGACCTGCTCGGCATGGACATCGTCGAGGTGGCGCCGTGCTACGACCACGCGGAGATCACGTCGCTGGCGGCGGCGACGCTGGGCCTGGAGTTCCTTTACCTGCTGGCATCGCAGGAGGACTAGGCACCGCCCGGCGATCCCGGGTTACGTTTCATGCATAATTAAGGTCCCCGCATGTTGGATT
Organism: Gammaproteobacteria bacterium; assembly: GCA_030429125.1. Classification (GTDB taxonomy): domain Bacteria; phylum Pseudomonadota; class Gammaproteobacteria; order Arenicellales; family CAJQKF01; genus BQJD01. The sequence continues at coordinate 5,347 of JAUIDF010000103.1, forward strand.
CCCCCAGAAAAAGGAACAGCTTGCCTTCGATGAGAGAACGGGTAGCCGAGCGCTCCTATTTTTTCCGCCAATGGGTGCGCGCGCCCCTCGCCACGGCGGCGATGTTTCCGTCGAGCGATGCGCTGGCGAACGGCGTGGTTCGCCACGTCGCGCCGAACATGGGGCCGGTGGTCGAGCTGGGCCCCGGCACCGGCGCCGTGACCCGCCGCCTGATCGCACGGGGCATTGCCGAGGAACAGCTGGTGCTGATCGAGTGCAACCGGCATTTCGCCGCCCAGTTGCACGACCTGTTCCCGAAGGCGCGCATCGTCGAAGGCATGGCGGAACAGGTTGGCGACATGCCCTTCGAGACCGCGCCTGGCGTGGTGGTCAGTGGGTTGCCGCTCATGTCCATGCCCAACGAAGCCGTCGAGTCGACGCTGCAGGCGGCCTTCAAGGTATTGAGGCCCGGCGGATTCGTCATCCAGTTCACCTATGCGCCGCGCTGCCCGGTGAATCGCTCGGTGCGCAAGCGTCTCGGGCTCGATTCGCGCCTGCAGGAACTCGTCTGGCGAAACTTCCCGCCGGCCAGGATTTACCAGCTCCATCGTCGCGGCGGCTAGCCGGGGCGGTCGAGCCCTCACCGGGTGCGGCACCGCGGCGCCGGGCCGCGCCCGCGCCGCCATGACTTCCACCGTCCAGGACGTTTCCATGCCACGCACCGTCTATGTCAACGGCGCCTTCGTCGACGAGAACGAGGCACGCGTTTCCGTTTTCGATCGCGCCTTCCTGTTTGCCGATGCCGTGTACGAGGTCAGTGCCGTCATCGCTGGCCGTCTCGTCGACAACGATGCCCACCTTGCCCGGCTCAGGCGCTCGCTCGGCGAACTGGGTATGTCGATGCCCTGCACCGAGGCCGAACTCATCGACATCCAGCGCGAGCTGGTAACCCGCAACCATCTCGACGAGGGCGCCCTTTACCTTCAGGTCTCGCGCGGCGCCGCGGACCGGGACTTTCGCTTCCCGCGCGATGCGACGCCGACGCTGGTGATGTTCACCCAGGCGCGCGCACTGATCGACGACCCCGTGGCGGCGCGCGGCCTGTCGGTGATCACGGTGCCGGACATGCGCTGGAAGCGGCGCGACATCAAGACCGTTGCACTGCTGCCCGCGTCCATGGCGCGAACGCAGGCTGCCGATGCCGGCGTCGACGACGCCTGGATGGTCGAGGACGGCAAGGTCACCGAGGGGTCGTCGAACAACGCCCACATCGTCACCGCCGACCGCTGCATCGTCACGCGCCACCTCGGTAGCGAGATTCTTCATGGCATCACCCGCGCGGCCGTGCTCGAGCTGTCGCGGCGCGAAGGGATCGAGGTTCACGAACGCCCGTTCAGCGTCGACGAGGCGATGTCCGCCTCGGAGGCATTCGTCACCAGCGCCACCGCCTTCGTCTGTCCGGTGGTGCGAATCGACGGACGCGCCATCGGCGATGGATCGCCCGGCCCCATCAGCAGGCGTCTGCGCGAACTGTACATCGAGATGGCGCGCGCCTCGGCCAACTGACCATGGCGACCTCGTTTGTCGCCAGCGCGCCATGGTGGCGAATTTATTGATTTGAATCACGTTCCGCGCTCCGTGAGCGCACCGGTCGTTTGTTGACGGATATTGGGATAAGTGATTTACTGTTTGCGCCATCGTGATCAAAAGCCGGGCGCCGATGTCCACGGGGGCGGGTATCCGTCGATCCGGCAAATGACATTAATAATTGTCGTAAACCGAATTCTTGAGGAGGACGATCATGTCTGAAATCGATCGACTGCGGAAGCGTCTCGCGTCCGGAAAAATTACCCGCCGCGAATTCGTCTCGCGCATGACCGCCATGGGCGCCGCCGCGGCCGTGCCAGGCGCCATGTTCAGCGCGCCGGCCATGGCGCAGCCGAACAAGGGCGGTCATTTCAAGGTCGGCGTCGGCGCCGGGTCCACCACCGACTCGCTCGACCCGTCCACGTTCCTGGATTCCTACATGCAGACGGCGGGCAACGCCATCTACAGCTATCTCGCGGTGGTCGACTACGACGGAAACGCGGTCGGCGATCTCGCCGAAAGCATCGAGCCGTCGGCCGACGCCAAGTCCTGGACCTGCAAGCTGCGCAGCGGCGTCGAGTTCCACAACGGCAAGTCGGTGACGCCGGAGGACGTGGTGGCATCGTATCGCTACCACATGACCGAGGAGTCGCAGTCCGCGGCGAAGTCGCTGCTCAAGTCCGTCACCGACACCAAGATCGACGGTAACGCGGTGACGTTCGTGCTCTCCGAGGGCAACGCCGATTTTCCGTACATCATGACCGACTATCACCTCGGCATCATGCCATCCGCCGACGGCAAGGTGGTCGACGCGACGTCGGGTATCGGCTCGGGCGGGTACATGGTCGAGAACTTCGATCCCGGCGTGAAGACGCTGCTCAAGCGCAATCCGAACTGGTACGACGACAGCACCGCCCACTTCGATTCCATCGAGAGCCTGGCGATCAAGGACGTGGCGGCGCGTACGAATGCGCTCACCACCGGCGAGATTCACGCCATGGATCGCTGCGATCTCAAGACGGTGCACCTGCTCAAGCGCCAGGGCAGCATCACCGTGCACCAGAGCACCGGTACGCAGCACTACAGCATGCCGATGCACACCACCACCGCGCCGTTCGACGACAACAACGTGCGCATGGCGCTGAAGCACGGCATCGACCGCGAGGCCATCGTCAAGACTATCCTGCGCGGCTACGGGGCGGTCGGCAACGACCATCCCATCGGGCCGTCGCAGAAGTTCTTCAACGCCGACCTGCCGCAGCGGGCCTACGATCCCGACAAGTCCAAGTACTACCTCAAGCAGGCCGGGCTGGACTCGCTGAAAGTCGACCTCTCGGCGGCCGACGCCGCGTTTGCCGGCGCGGTCGATACCGCGGTGCTGTTCAAGGAGCATGCGGCGAAATCCGGCATCGAGGTCAACGTGGTGCGCGAACCGGACGATGGCTACTGGTCCAACGTGTGGCTCAAGAAGCCGTTCTGCATGTGCTACTGGGGCGGGCGGCCGACGGCGGACTGGATGTTCACCATCGCCTACGCGGCGAACGCGGACTGGAACGACGCCTACTGGAAGCACGACCGCTTCAACGAGCTGCTGGTCGCCGCGCGCGCCGAGCTCGACGAGGACAAGCGTCGCGGCATGTACTACGAGATGCAGGAGATCTGCAGCAACGAGGGTGGCACCATCGTGCCGATGTACGCCAGTTACGTGTCGGCGACGTCGGACTGGGTCGGTACGCCGGAGCGGCTCGCGGCGAACTGGGACTGGGACGGCAACCGCGCCTTCGTGCGCTGGTGGAAGGCCTGAGCGCGCGTCGGCGATGCGGCCCGATGGTCCGCATCGCCGACAGCCTGTTGCGAAAAAATTGTCGAACGTTGATCGCGTGTCTGTGATAGTTTCAGGCAAGGCGCGTCGACGAATCCCCTCGGCTCATGTATCGAGACGGGGGGGCGCCGCCGGGAGGCGCGACGAACGCGCAGTGTGCGACGTTACTTGGGAGACAGGAAGCTAACCCATGCACAACATCGTCAAGCTTATCGCCCAGCGTCTCGCGCTGGGCCTGCTCGTTCTCTTCGTCGTCTCTCTCATCATCGCCGCGGGCGTGGACGCCCTGCCCGGCGACCTGTGCCAGGAGATGCAGGGCCAGAGCGCGACGGCCGAAACCCTCAAGGCCTGCCGCGAGGAGATCGGCCTCGATCAATCGTTGCCGGTTCGCTACGTGCAATGGCTCGGCGGCGTGCTGCAGGGCGACTTCGGCACGTCGCTGGCGAACGGTCGCGAGATATCCGAGCTCATCGGCTCCCGCCTTGGCAACACGTTCTTCCTCGCCGGCCTGGCCGCGGTAATCGCGGTGCCGCTGGCGCTCGTGCTCGGCATCCTCGCGGCGCTGTATCGCAATGGCGTTTACGACCGCTCGGTCAACGTCGTGACGCTGTCGTCGATCTCGTTTCCCGAATTCTTCATTGCCTACATTCTCATTCTCTGGCTCGCGGTGAACTGGGGCTGGTTCCCCTCGCTGTCCAACGTGGGCGGCGATACGCCGCTCGGCGAGCGCGCCTACAAGACGCTGTTGCCGGCGCTTACCCTGACGCTGGTGGTGGTGGCGCACATGATGCGCATGACGCGCGCCTCGATCATCAACCTGCTCGCCAGTCCCTACATCGAGATGGCGAATCTCAAGGGCATGACGCGGCGGCGCATCATCGTCAAGCATGCGCTGCCCAATGCATGGGCGCCGATCGTCAACGTGGTGGTGCTCAACCTCGCCTACCTGATCGTGGGCGTGGTCGTGGTCGAAGTGGTGTTCGTCTATCCGGGGCTCGGCGAGTTGATGGTGGACTCCGTGCGCAAGCGGGACATCCCGGTGGTGCAGGCCTGTGCCAGTATCTTCGCCGCGACCTACATCATCCTGAACATGACCGCGGACATTCTTTCGATTCTCACCAATCCGCGCCTGCTGCATCCGAAGTGATCCGATCATGAGCGACGCACCGGAGAACATCACTGCCCAGACCGCGGACGCGGTCGCGCCGCCGCCGCCGAAGAAGCGCGGTCTCGGTGACGCCCTTCGCGCCCTGCGCAAGGCGCCCTGGAGCGCCAAGCTCGGCCTCGTGATCATCGTCTTCTACGTGTTTATCGCGGTGTTTGCGCCGGTGCTGACCCCCTTCGGCGAGTCGGAGATCGTGGCCGCCGAGTACGAGCTGTGGGGTACGGAGGTGGAATACACGGACGATGACGGCAATACGGCGACGTGGACGTTGATGTTCGGCACCGATAATCTCGGTCGCGACATGCTGACGCGCCTTTTGTACGGTGCGCGCAACACCATCGGCATCGCCTTCGTCACCACCTGCATCGCGTTTCTCCTGGGCGGTATCGGTGGCATCCTCGCGGCTACGATCGGTGGCTGGACCGATCAATTGATGAGTCGCGTCGTCGACATTCTGATGGCGATTCCGGCCCTCATATTCGCGCTCCTGCTGCTGACCATCTTCGGCACATCCGTGATTACACTGGTGCTGGTCATCGCCGTGCTCGACTCCACTCGCGTATTCAGGTTGTCGCGCGCGGTGAGCCTGAACGTCGTCGTCATGGACTTCGTCGAGGCCGCGAGATTGCGCGGTGAGGGGCTTGGCTGGATCACCGTGCGCGAGATCCTGCCGAACATCATGCCGCCACTGGTGGCGGAGTTCGGGCTGCGTTTCTGCTTCGTGTTCCTCACCATCGCCTCGCTCAGTTTTCTCGGCCTCGGCCTGCAACCGCCGACCGCGGACTGGGGCTCGATGGTGCGCGACAACGCGACCCTGATCACCTACGGCGACATCACGCCGCTGTTGCCGGCCGGGGCCATCGCCCTGTTGACGGTGGGCGTGAACTTCGTCGTCGACTGGTTCCTGCACAAGACCAGCGGACTTCGCGATGACCAGTAACCAGGCCGGCGACATTCTCCTGACCATGCGCGGATTGCGCATCGAGGGGCAGTCCGACGACGAGTGGCACGAGATCGTCAAGGGTGTCGACCTCGACCTGCGCCGGGGCGAGGTGCTGGGACTGATCGGCGAGTCCGGCGCCGGCAAGTCGACCATCGGCCTGGCGGCCATGGGTTTCGCGCGGCCCGGCTGCCGTATCAGCGGCGGCGAGATCGTGTTCGACGGCATCGACCTCATGAAGGCGAGCGAATCGGTCAAGCGCAAGCTGCGCGGCGTGCGCATCGCCTATGTCGCGCAGAGCGCGGCGGCCTCGTTCAACCCGGCACACAAGCTGATCGAGCAGTTTTCCGAGGGGCCGGTGGAACACGGTGTATCGGGTCGTTCCCAGGCGGAGTCGGACGCCAAGACGCTGTACGGCAAGCTGCTGCTGCCCGATCCGGACCACATCGGCTACCGCTACCCGCACCAGGTGTCCGGCGGCCAGTTGCAGCGCGCCATGACCGCCATGGCGATGGCCTGCCGTCCCGACCTCATCATCTTCGACGAGCCCACCACGGCGCTC
>JAUIDF010000104.1 GCA_030429125.1 Gammaproteobacteria bacterium
GGGCAAGCACGACGCCTTCGCCCGACTCGCCGACTACCGCGACGGCGCCGTGTTCATCGGCCACTACGCCGGCGACAGCGAGTGGGAGCGCCACGGCAACGGCGACGAGATCGTATACGTGCTGGAAGGCAGCACCACGCTGTTCATTCTCGACGGGGAAGTCGAGAAGCCGAACCCCCTCGCCGCCGGCGAGTTCATCGTCGTGCCCGAGGGGCTGTGGCACCGGTTCGAAACACCGAATGGCGTAAGGATTCTCTCGGTGACACCCCAGCCGACGGATCACCGGCTGAATCCGCCGGCCACCGGCTAACGCCGTCTTCCGTTCCCGGCGCGCTGCGCCCGGTGGCGCAGCGCGCCGCCAGCGCTACATGTCGAAACATTCCGCGACTTCGATGGAACCGCCGCTGTCGAGGATCGGGCATTTCTTCGCGAAGGCGACCGCGGCGTCGGTATCCGCGGCCTCGTACAGGCTGTAGCCGCTGACCGGGTTGGCGCCGCCATTGGACTCCACCCGGCCGCCGGGCAGGACGGTGGTGCTCATGCCGACCGGGTTGCCGCCGTCGATCAGCGCGTCGCCGGCCGAACCCATCCAGTGGCCCCAGGCGTCCATGACCCTGGCTTTCTCTTCCTCGGTCTCGGGGACGTTGCCGCCGTGGTACACGAATAGGAACTTGGCCATGAGTCGATCTCCGGTGAGTGAAGGGAAAATGGAGATTATCGACAACAGATCGTCCGCGCATCGGCGAACACACTGAAATTTTCAAGGAATCATTGTGTAGACTGCACAATATGAGCGAGACAACGCGGCAAGAGACCGGGCCACTGGCAGCGTCCCTCGCCCGCTGGCGGCAGGGCCGCCAGCGGGCGGCCGTGAAGGCACTACCGGAGGCGGGCGACGAGCCGCTCGTCGATACCCTGGAACGCGCCGTGCTGAGCGACGTGCCGGCATTTACCGACTCCGCCAACCCGAACATCCGGCCGCTGCTGCGCACGCACCTCGCCGCGCTGGTGTCCGACCTTGCGCGACTGGCGAACGGCGGCGAGGTCAGGCCGCCGACCTTCGTCGTCGCCTTCGCCACGGCCGCGGCGGAGCAGTACTTCCCACTGGAGCCGATGTTGCACGCCTACCGCCGTTGCGCGACGACGTTGCTGCCGATTGTCGTCGGCGACGACGGTTCCGGGCGGGCGCCGGCCGGCGCGCTCGAGGCGGCCGCCTTCCTGCTGGCCTACGTCGACTGGCTCAGCACGACCGCGGCCGAACACCATGTCGACCGTTCGCGCCTGCTGGCCGACGTCGCCAGCGATCAGCGCGGCGAGCTGCTCGCCATCCTGCTCGGCGGCCACGACGAGTCCGACCGCCGCGTCTCGCGCATCCTGCGCGATGCCGGCTACCTCGACCAGCGCCTGTCCTTCTGCGTGGTGCTGGCGCAATCGATCGACCCACTGGAGATGGGCAACGCGGCGCGAGCGCGGCGACTCGCGGATTTCGCCGACCGCGCGCTGTCGGGCATGCCGGGCAAGAGGCTTGTCGACATCCACCGCAACAAGGTGATCATGGTCGTCTCGCACGTGCGACGCCTCTCGGGGTGGAGTTCGCCGGGCAGCGCCCTCTCGGAACGGATCGCCGACGAGCTCGGCCGGGTCGGCCCGGCCGCGCGCATCGGCGTCAGTGACGACGTCCTGTCCACCGCGCAGGTCCCCACGGCCTACCAGCAGGCGTCCGCCGCCTTCGAGGTATCGAGCGTCGGCAACCGCGTGGTGCGTTTCTCCGGCATCTCGCTGCGGCTGCTGCTGGGTCACTTCGCCGGTGAGCCCTTCCGGCGAGTCCTGCCGCCGTGGTCAGGGGCATTCCTGGAGGCCGACGACAGGACCAGGCGCGCGTTGTCGCGCACGCTCGAGATCTACGCCGAGACGAACATGAACGTTCTCGCCACCGCCAAACGCCTGCGGGTCCACCCGAACACGGTCTACGCCCGCTTCGAGCGCATCGAATCCGCGACCGGCTGCGACCCGCGACGGTTTCACGCCCTCAACGATCTGCTGATCGTGTGCGAATCCCGCGACGACTGAACGCGCTCAGGGCTTGACCAGGAAGGCGACGTCCCTGGCCGGGAAGTCGAGGGTCCAGCGCCAGGTGCGCGCAATCCACTCGAAGGTGGCTTCGCGGTAGAAGACCACGTGGGTCGGGTCACGACGGTAGTGCCAGTTGGCGAAGCGCGCGTCGTCCGACTGCAAGCACGTCATGACGGCGAGTATGCCGCCGCGTTTCAGATGGCCGTCGAGGCGCCGCAACTCATCGCGCGGATGGTGACAGTGCTCGATCACCTCGGTGCAGGTGATGAAATCGTAGCCGTCGCGGGCCGGCTGGAATCGGGGCTGGTAGAACGGGTCGTAGAGATCGACGACGTGGCCCGCCTCCTCCAGCATCGCGGCCAGCGCCGGGCCGGGCCCGCAGCCGAAGTCGAGGCCGTGCGAGTGCGGCGCGAGACGCGCCAGCAAGGGATCGGCAAGCCGGGACAGGAAGGCGCGGTAGCGGGGGTCGGACGGTTCGTTCTGGTGCTTTTCGTACTCCGCGAACTCGGCGCCGGCCGTCGGTCGCCGTGCCGGATCGAGAAAACGCGCCCGACATCGTGGACAACGATAGTAGGCCTTGCCGTCGACGGTCACGAAATGCGCGGCGCGACCATCATCGCAGACCGGGCAGCGCGCAACCGGCCGTATCGCGTCAACGCGCGAAGCCGGCGTTCTCACCGCGGCGTTCGGGCCAGGTAGACGGACTGCGTGCAGGGCCGGTCCTGAAGCGGATTGTGGAACGTCACCGGTTCGCACCAGGCCTGGCCGAAGACGCCCGCGAGGCGTCCGGTGAAGTCGTCGTCCGGCGTATCGTTCGACCACAGGCCGAAGATGCCGCCCGGCCGCAGTTGGCGTGACAGCGCGGCCAGTCCCCCGGGCCGGTAGAACCCGGTGCTGCGATCGTCCAGCAGTGCGTCCGGCGAGTGGTCGATGTCGACCAGCACGGCGTCGAAGCGGCGCCGGGGTTCGCGCTCGTCGAAGCCGTTCGCGTCTCGCGACAGGGCGAAGAAGTCGCCGTGGCGGAGACGACATCGCGGATCGTCCGCCAGCGACGTCCCGATCGGCAGCAGGCCCTGCCGGTGCCAGTCGATGACCGGTTCGAGCAATTCGACCACGGTCAGCGAGCGCACCGAATCGTGAGACAGCACCTCGCGGGCGGTATAACCCAGCCCGAGACCGCCGACGACGACGTCATGCGCACGCCCCTCGAGCGACGCCAGGCCCAGGCGGGCGAGCGCCACCTCCGATTCGGTGAACAGGCTCGTCATCAGGAACTCGTCGCCGAGCTTGATCTCGTAGACGTCCACATCGAGCCGGGGCTCACGGCGACGGCGCAGGCTGAGCTCGCCGATGGGCGTATGGCGGTAGTCGAGCTCCTCGAACATGTTTGCAACCCCGGTGGCGGTGGTCTTGCGGCGATTCACGAGCATCCCGGCGCGCCATGCGGTGCGGACGTCGACCGCATCCGTGCCACGGTTCGTCGGATCGATGTGGTACTCGTGAAGCCGCCAGGGAAGGGCCCACCGTCGGACCCGGAAACATTGTGCGTGCAATGGATGGCCGGTGCAAACCGGGCGCGGGCGGACCCATGTGCCCTGCGGTGCCAGGGCCGACCCGGCTTCAGGGACCCATGACGACAGTCATCGATCGAGCGGGATGTGGCCATTGCGAACGCGGTCCGCGCACGATGGCCGGGCAACGATTACAGTAGCGGCATGACCGAGACCTCACTGCTTGTTCTCATCGTATCGACCTTCCTGCTGGCGGGCGCCGTCAAGGGCGTGATCGGCCTCGGCCTGCCCACGGTCAGCCTGGGCCTGCTCGCGGCAGCGACCGATATCGAGACGGCGATGGCGCTCCTGATCGTGCCGTCGCTTGCCACGAACCTATGGCAGGCGATCATCGGCGGGCATGTCCGAGCGATACTCCGGCGAACTTGGCCCTTCCTGCTGGCAGCGACGGCGACCATCGGTATCGGCGCGCAAAGCCTGACGCGCGTGGACGGCGAGATTCTCGCTGCGCTGCTCGGCGTGCTGCTCCTCGCCCATGCGATCACGAGCCTGGCGGGCCTGCGGTTGACTGTCTCCCCGGCGCGAGAGCGCTGGGCGGGTCCGCTGTTCGGCACCATGAACGGCCTGCTCACCGGCATGACGGGTTCATTCGTGGTGCCGGGCGTCCTGTACCTGCAGGGTATCGGCCTGTCGCGGGACGAGCTGGTACAGGCCATGGGCATGTTGTTCGCCGCCTCCACCATCGCGCTGGCGCTGGCGCTCGGCGGCCACGGGCTGCTGACCCGCGAACTCAGCCTGGCCTCCGCCCTCGCGGTGGCGCCGGCATTTGCCGGCATGTGGGTGGGGCAACGAATCCGACGACGCCTGTCGGAAGCACGGTTTCGCCAGGTGTTCCTGTTCGGCATTGCCGCGCTCGGCGTCTATCTCGTCGCCGAGTCGCTGCGCGCACTGTAGGCGAAGCCGGCCGGGGGCGCCGGGTTGCGCGGCGCCCCCGTTGCAACGGATCGCCCGGTTACAGCGCCGCGGCGAGCGCCTGCTCGATGTCCGCGATGATGTCGTCGCGGTGTTCGATACCGATGGACAGGCGCACCATGTCCTCCGACACGCCTGCCGTGGCCAGTTCGTCCTGGCCCAGCTGGCGGTGCGTGGTCGTGGCCGGGTGGCAGGCCAGGCTCTTGGCATCGCCGATGTTGACCAGCCGCTTGATCATCTGCAACGCATCGATGAACCGGGCGCCGGCCTCGCGACCGCCCTTGATGCCGAAGCTGAGGATGGCGGACGGACGGCCGTCCAGGTACTTTTTCGCCAGTTGGTGGTAAGGGTCGCCTGGCAGGCCGGCGTACTTTACCCAGGTCACGGCGTCGTGGGCGTCGAGATACTCGGCCACGGCCTGTGCGTTCTCGACGTGCCGGTCCATTCGCAGACCCAGTGTCTCCAGTCCCTGCATGATGAGAAAGGCATTGAACGGCGAGATCGCGGCGCCGGTGTTGCGAAGCGGCACGACACGGGCTCGCCCGATAAATGCCGCCGGGCCGAGCGCGTCGACGTAGACGACGCCGTGGTAGGACGGATCCGGTTCGTTGAACTGGGGGAACCGCGCATTGCCCTTCCACTCGAACTTGCCGGAGTCGACGATGATGCCGCCGATGGACGTGCCGTGGCCGCCGATGTACTTGGTCAGCGCGTGAATGACGATGTCCGCGCCGTGCTCGATGGGACGCCACAGGTAGGGCGTCGCCACGGTACTGTCAGCCACCACCGGCACGCCGTGACGGTGGGCGATGGCCGCGATCGCCTCGACATCGGCAATGTTGCCGGCCGGGTTGCCGATCGTCTCCAGGAAGACCAGCCTGGTGCGGTCGTCGATGTGCGACTCCAGCGCGCCGAGGTCGTCGGCGCCGAACATGCGGCACTCGATGCCCATCTGCGGCAGGGTATGGGCGAACAGGTTGTAGGTGCCGCCATACAGCTGGCTGACGCTGATGATGTTGTCGCCGGCCCGCGCCAGCGTCTGCACGGTGGCGGTGATCGCCGCCATGCCCGAGGCCATGGCGAGCGCCGCGATGCCGCCCTCCATGAGCGCCAGCCGCTCTTCGAGAACGGCGCTGGTCGGATTCATGATGCGCGTGTAGATGTTGCCCTGGACCTTGAGGTCGAACAGGTCGGCACCGTGCTGCGTATCGTCGAAGTAGTAGGACGTGGTCTGGTAGACGGGTACGGCGACAGCGTGGGTGGCCGGGTCGCCGGCGAACCCGCCGTGAATAGCGATGGATTCCTGTTTCATGTTGGGATGTTTCCGAGGTTGAACAAAAGGAGTGGACGCACCGTCGTCGGGCGGATATCCCGATGTTAGCGCATCATCCGGCAGATCGGGCCGGATCGCGGACGCAGGGCCGCGTCAGGCCTGGCCCGACCGGGAGTCTCCCGAAACCGACTGCACCCAGGCCGCATGGGCGAGCAGGGCGTCGTCGTGGAAGTGGCGCCCGATCAACTGGATGCCGATGGGCAGGCCCCGCGGTCCCCGTCCATGCGGCAGGTTGACGGCCGGCAGGCCGAGCAGCGTCCACATCCTCGAGAACAAGGGATCGCCCGTGCTGTCGAGACCGGCCGGCGCCTCGCCCGCGGTGCTGGGCGTCAGCAGGACATCGTAGTCGCCGAACAGTTGTTCCACGCGCTGCGCCCAGGACGTCGCCAACCCGATCGCCTCCGCATACTCACGCGCCGTGATCGCGAGACCGCTTTCCACGAGCGCGATCATGGTCGCGCTGAGGGCGTCGCGGTGACGCGTGAACTCGTCCATGCGCGAGCGGGCAACCTCGAAGGCCATGACCGTCTTGTGCGCCTGTGTCAGGGCGCCATCGCCGGGTCCGACCGCGACGTCTTCGACGTCGACCCCCTGTCGCGAGAGCCGCTCGGCCGCCTGCTCCACGGCCTCGCGCGCTGCCGGCTCGGCGACGTCCCAGTGAGGCGTTCGCACCATGGCGACCCGTTTCGGCGCCATCGGTGCGGCGTCCCCGCGGCCGTGGGTCATGGCGCGGCGCACGATGAACAGGTCGCGCGCGTCGCGAACGAAGAAGCCCAGCGAATCCAGCGTCTGCGACAGGCTGCAGACCCCGCCGAGGTCGAATGCACCCCGGCTCGACTTGTAGCCGACCACGCCGCAGAACGCCGCCGGACGAATGACCGAGGCCGCCGTCTGGGTGCCGAGCGCCAGCGGCACCATGCCGTCGGCCACCGCCGCCGCCGATCCCTGCGACGAGCCGCCCGGCGTGTGTGCGAGGTCGATCGGATTACGGGTCTTGCCGGGATGAAAGTACGCGAACTCGGTGGTGACGGTCTTGCCCACCGGCAGCGCGCCACAGGCCCGCAACGTCGCCACGCAGCCCGCGTCGCGGCGCGGTTGTCGTCCCCGGTAGATCGGGCTTCCCCAGCCCGTCGGCATGTCGAAGGTATCCATCAGATCCTTGACACCGAAGGGAATACCCTCGAGGCCGGCACCGAGCAGGGAGGTCGGGCGCGACGGCGCCGCGATCCGCTCCGGCTCGATGAACTCGAAGGCCTGCACCTGCGCTTCGCGCTCGGCGATTCGCGCCAGGCACGATGCGAGCAGTGCCTTCGCATCGAACTCGTCGCGCGCCTTGAGGGATTCGATTTGTGTCAGCGACAGCCAGTTCAGTTCAGTCACGTGTCTCTCCGGATCAAGTGGTGGATCGGTTATGCCGCTCGCCGCTGCCGACGCGGCGGCGCGGGCAAACGCTATAATCGTCGCCCACCCTCATTTCCGTGCCTCGCAGCGTGCCGATGACTTTCGCCCGACCCGACCCATGCTGAGCGTGCGCCAACTTCGATACGCGCTGGCCGTGTGGCGCGAGGGAACCTTCGTGAAGGCGGCCGAGAAAGTGCATATCTCTCAACCGGCCATCAGCGAACAGGTGAGCCAGTTGGAGGCGACCATCGGCTTCGAGTTGTTTCGGCGTACCGGCCACGGCGTCGAGGTAACCGACCTCGGGCGCACCTTCCTGCTCGAGGCCGAGGAAGTGTATCTCGGCATGCTGCGGCTGAACGAAACCGCGAACCAGCTTCGCGGCGCGCAGGGCGGATTGTTCTCCATCGGCCTCAGCTCCGGCGTCACGCCGTTTCTGGTACCGAAGATCATCGAGGCGCTCAAGGACCTGTCGCCGAAGCTGCGTCTCGCCATCTCCACGGCGACGACGCGCCAGATCTACAAGTCGCTGCTCGAGGACAACCTCGAGGTGGGCTTCACCGTGGAGACGAATCCGCGCGTCCTGCCGGGGGACCTGGTCAGCGAGCGCGTCGCCTCGGACGAGATGACGTTGATTGTCCCGCGCGGGCACCGCTTTACGCGGCGAAAATCGGTGAAGCTCAAGGAGCTGGAGAACGAGCCGCTGATCATGAACGAGCTGTCGGTGGGTTACAGCGAGATCGTCATGTCCATGTTCAGCGATCTCGGACTGCAGGCCAATATCGCGGCCATCTGCGACAACTTCACCACCATCGTGGCGATGGTGCGATCGGGCGCGGGGGTATCGCTGATTCCGCAGCGAAGCGCCGGCATCGAGGCGACCTCCGAGGATCTCTCGATCATCCCGGTACAGCCGAACCGCCTGATTCATGTCACGATGGTGCGACGGGTTCAGAAGATGTCTCCCAACGAGGAACTGTACGCCGGCGCCATTCGCGACCACCTGCTCGCTGCCGATTTGATCACCGCCTAGTCCGTCATCCCGATTCCATGCCGCCCGGCGGCGCGATCCAGGACATCGCGCTCGTCGAATGTTCGAATCACGTGATCCCGGACCACCAGTCGGCCATCGACGACCACGTGCCTCGCGCGCAGGCCGGCGCCGGCGAATACAACCTGGCAGCAGGGATCGTTGTCGGGCGCCAGCGCAAGGCTGGCGCGATCGAACGCGGCAAGGTCGGCGCGGCAGCCAACCGCCACCCGGCCGTCGCCCATGCCGAATGCATTTGCCCCGGCCGCCGTCGCGAATGACAGCGCCTGCCTCGCCGTAATCCACTCGCCGGGCGCGCCGACGAAGGGACGCGGCAGCAGCGCCGCCAGCTTGACTGCTTCGAGCACGTTTTGCGAGTCGTTGCTTGCCGCGCCGTCCGTACCGACGGTGATGCATACACCCCGGTCGCGCATGCGTTCGACCGGGGCGCGACCGCTGCCCAGGCGCAGGTTACTCAACGGGTTGTGAACCACGACGGCGCCGCGCGACGCGAGCCGGCCGAGGTCGTCGTCGTCACACCAGACGCAATGTGCGAGCGACGTGTCCGGCCCCAGCAGACCCAGTTCGTCCAGGTGATGAACGGCCGACTTGCCGAACAGCTGGCGAGCCAGCTCGAACTCGTCCCGGGTTTCGTCCACGTGCATGTGCAGGGGAAGGCCCTCGGCGGCGCACAGGCTGCCCAGTGACCGCAGCAGATCGTCCGTGCAACGCGTCGGCGCCGACGGACCCGCGGCCATGCGGATGCGACCGTGGGCACCGTTCCACTGTCCGACGCAGCGGCGCAACAGGTCGACCTGGTCGCGGGCCGGCAGGGGCTGCGTCACCCACGACGGGACGTGGCGATCGCGAACCATCACCGCCACCGTGGCGCGCATGCCCGTGTCGATCCAGGCGCCCACGGCCGACGACACCGCCTCTTCGCTCGCGGGAGTCTGGCGGAAATGGTCGACCACCGCCGTGACGCCGCCGTGCAGCAACTCCGCGGCGCAGAGCATCACGCCCAGTCGCACGCCCGCCTCGTCGAGGGTGTCGAGATTCGACCACACGTGCTGCATCCATTCGCCGAGCGGCGCGCCATCGGCGAGACCGCGCGCGAGGGTCTCCGGCGAGTGGGTGTGCGCGTTGCACAGTCCCGGCATCAGCAACAGGCCGCGTCCGTCGATGGTCTCGCGCGCGTCCCAGGCACGCGCCTCGCCCTCGCCGCAGGCGACGATGATCCCCTGGTTCACGACCACGTCGCAGGGTTCGAGCGGGCGGCAGTCCCCGGTCGCATCCAGCACACGGGCCGCCTCGAAGACCAGGTCGGCACGCGGCAGCGATGAGCCTGACACGGTCGCCACGCCCCGGCTCAGGTCACAGCCGGGCGGTATCGCCCGGACCCGCGACCCGGCCGGTCGTCAGTGGGCATCATCACGCGCGATGGCCGCCATTTGCCGCGTGTCGACCACGCGGCCATGGCTGATGACGTGTCGCGGCGCCGCGTGGAACCGGAGCGCCTCAAGTTCGTCCGGCTGATCCAGTACCACCAGGTTGGCGGCGTTTCCCGGCGCGAGACGATGGCCGGCGATATTGATCGACCTCGCCGCATCGACGGTGACCATGTCGTACAGTCGGTCGATCTCCGAACGCGTCGTCATCCACAGCAGGTGGGATGCGAGAAACGCCACTTCCAGCATGTTGTTGCGCCCGAACGGATAGTAGGCGTCCGATATGTCGTCCTGTCCGATGCTGACCAGCACACCGGACTCCATTAGCTCCTTGACCCGGGCATGCAGCGGACCGGTGTGCGGGTCGCTCACCACCGCCACGCCGGCCCGCTTCAGCGTTTCCACGAGCCGGTAGAAGTACGGCAACGGGTATTCACTCATGGCGCGGCAGTGATGGGCGAGGGCGCGACCGTGCCAGCCGCGCCGGTGCGCCTCGAGCGCCATCATCTCCAGCGTCCTGAGCGATGCGTCGCCAGCGTCGTCGAGCAGCATCGACACGTCCTTGTCGAACTCGCGCGCCAGGTCGAAACAAAAGGCGATATGGCTCGCCGATTCGTCGTCCGAGTACTCGATCCAGGGAATGCCGCCGACCACGTCGGCGCCAAGCGCCATGGCCTCGCGCATCAGCCTGTCGGTCCCCGGATCCTTGACGATGCCATCCTGCGGAAAGGCCGTGACCTGGATATCCACCACGCCCCGAAACGCCTCGCGCACGGCAATGAGCGCCTTCACGCCCTCGACGCCGGCGATGGAATCGACATCGGCCAGCGCGCGTATATGCAGGTTGCCGTGCAGGGCGGCCAGTGCCGCGGCACGCCGCGCCGCGCGGATCATGTCGTCGAGACCGAGGCGCCGTTTTACCTCGCGCGCGGTTTCGATGGCGGCCATCGCCTTGCCCATTCCTTCGCCGTGATAATCCCGCAACGCGAGTTCGTCCATGCGGCCCAGCGTCCACACCTTGCACAGATGCAGGTGCGTGTTGACGAACGACTCGGTGACAAGGCCGCCCCCGGCGTCGATCTCCTGCCGGCCCGTTGCCTCGACGCTGGCAGCCACTTCTGCAATGCGCCCATCGCTCACGGCGACATCGTGACAGGCGTCGCCGCCGCCCCGCAGTCGCGCGCGACGCACGACAATGTCATATTGTTCGTTGCTCATCTCGTTGTCCGATGTTGACCGCTGAGTGTTCGCCTCCGGCGCATGCCGGTCGACGTCACCGCCCGCCGCCTCACTGCAGCAGGCCGGGGAGAAAAGTCACGGTGGCGGGCACGAACAGCACGATGGCGAGTGCCACGGTATCGCAGGCGAGGAACGGCATGCCCGCCATGTAGATCTCGCGCATCGTCGTGCCCTTGGGTGCGACGCCCTTCATCACGAAGAGCAGCATGCCGAACGGCGGCGTCGTCAGGGCCATCTGCAGGTTGATCAGCATCAGCACGCCATACCAGATCGGGTCGAGACCGAGTGCGTTGATCACCGGTATGTAGATCGG
>JAUIDF010000105.1 GCA_030429125.1 Gammaproteobacteria bacterium
CGACGGTGCGACGGTGCCCCGATTTGAAACCCCGGCAACGTGTAGGTCGGATTAGGCGCAGCCGTAATCCGACGAGGAACGGTCGGTGGTTTCGTTCGACGCGGGTTCCAATCCGATCGACGGGTGCCCCGATTCGAAGCCACGGCAACGTGTAGGTCGGATTAGCCGAAGCCGTAATCCGACGAGGAACGGTCGTTGGTTTCGTTCGACGCCGCGTCGGATTACGCCCCCGCTACGCGGGGTCTAATCCGACCTACGGTGTGACGGTACCGCGAATCGAAACCACGGCAACGTGTAGGTCGGATTAGGCGAAGCCGTAATCCGACGAGGAACGGTCGGTGGTTTCGTTCGACCCCGCGTCCAATCCGATCGACGGGTGCCCCGAATCGAAACCACGGCAACGTGTAGGTCGGATTAGCCGAAGGCGTAATCCGACGAAGAACGGGCGTTGCTCAGGCGATGGATCCCGGGTTGGTCCGCGTTACCGGATTTCGGTCAGCAGGGTGACGCCGCCGGTGTTCGGAATGCTCTGCAGACGCGCGCGCAGGGTGTCGGCGCCGGACTGCACGTCGATCCTGCCGCCGCCGGGAGCCAGCCACAACTCCATGTGGATTTTGCCACCGAGGTAGTGGAGCGTGAGCCGGCGAAACACGTCCGCCGACCCGTAGACGGCTTCGACCATGTCACGCACCCGCGCTTCTACTGCCGGGCGCAGCGGCAGCCCGGAGGAGGGGCGTTGATCGGTATCGTCCTCGCAGTCGATATGCACGATGACGTCGTCGAGATAGTCGAAGTGCTGACGCAGGCGCAGGTACACTTCATCGGCAATGCGATGACCCTCCGATACGCTCATCGCCGACGGCACGTGGACGTGCATGTCGGCGAGCACGCCGGCCCCCATGCGACGCGTGCGTAGTTCGTGCATGTCGCGTACGCCGTCGACCGAGAGAACCGTCTCGCGAATTCTGAGCAACTCTTCTTTGTCCAGGCCCGTGTCGATGAGTTCACTGATGCCCTCGTTGCTGATCGACCAGGCGACCTGCAGGATCAGGGCGGCCACCCCGATCGCGGCGACGGCGTCGGCCCAGGGAAACCCGATGAAGGCGCCGCCCACGCCGGCGAGCACCACCAGCGAGGACAGGGCGTCCGAGCGCGAATGCCAGGCATTGGCCTCGAGCAGTCGCGAGCCGATGCGACGCGCTGCACGCACGGTGTACCAGTAGACGCCCTCCTTGACCAGCGCCGAGCCGGCCGCGACCACGAGGGCAATCATGCCGGGTACCTCGATGGGCGTGCCGGAGAGCAGTCTCGCCGCGGCATTCCAGGCGATGGCGATCGCGACAAAGGCGAGGACCGCGGCGAGCAGCACCGAGGCGGCGGTCTCGATGCGGTTGTGGCCGTAGGGGTGTTGAGCGTCGGCGTCGCGCGCGGCGTGACGGGACGCGACCACGACCACGTAGTCGGTGGCAAGATCCGACAGCGAATGAATGCCGTCGGCAACCAGCGCCTGGGAGTGGGCGAACCAGCCCGCCGCGATCTTGATGACGCCGAGCAAAAAATCGACCACGGCGCCGTTGAGGGTGACGCGCCGGGTTACCGCGTGCGCGGTGAGTTCTCCTTGTCGATGCACCTTGATTCGCCGTCTCGATGGGTCATGATCTGTAGAGCGTGGATACCTGGCCGGGTTCGTGGATTGACAAATCCATGTCGCGGTGCCAGTTACGGGCCTCTGGATGGTGTGCGAAGCGTCCCCATATTGACGTTTTCGCTTCCTCGCCATCGAGGCGCCGGGCGCGCCATGCGGCGCGATTCGTGAAATGATGCCACAACGCAGCGGATCAACCGATGAACGATTCTGATTCTCAATCCAGCGACAACAACGAAAGCCCCGCCGGCGAAGGGTCCGTCATCAGCGGTCTGCTGGCGCGTCCGGGTGACGTGCTGCCGAACGTCATCGATCTCGTTCCGGTGGTCGAAAGACCGTTTTTTCCCGCCCAGGTCATGCCCGTGGTCCTGTCGGGAGACGACTGGATGGACACCCTGCGCCACGCACACGAGAAGAACAACAACATCCTCGGGCTGGTCTTCGCCGACGCCGCCAACAGTTCCGCGGCGGCGCCGGAGGACTTCCGCTCCATGGGTACCGCCTGCCGCATACACCAGATCCACCAGCAGGAGAACGGCAGCCTGCATGTCGTGCTGGTGGGCGTCGAGCGTTTCGCCATCAGGCAGTGGCACTCGCGCGAGCGGCCGTTCAGCGCACGGGTCGAGTACTTCCCCGAGAGCGACGACAGCGACAGCACCGAGATCAAGGCCTATACCACCGCCCTCATCAACGTCATCAAGGAGTTGCTGCCGCTCAACCCCCTGTACGGCGAGGAACTCAAGCAGTTCCTGTCGCACTTCGGACCGTCGGACCCGTCGCGTCTCGCCGATTTCGGCGCCAGCCTGACCACCGCGAGCGCCACCGAACTTCAGGAGGTGCTGGAGATCCTGCCGTTGTATCCGCGGCTGGAGAAGGCGTTGGTGCTGTTGCAGAAGGAACTGGAGATCGCGCGCGCGCAAATGGAGATTCGACAGCACGTCGAATCGGAAATGCAGCAGCGGCAGCGCGAGACCTTCCTGCGCGAACAGCTCAAATACATCCAGAAGGAGCTGGGCATCTCGAAGGACGATCGCACCGCCGAGGTGGAGACGTTTCGCGAGCGTATCGAGGCGCTCGACGTGCCAGTGCACGCGAAGGAGCGCATGGACGAGGAACTCGACAAGTTGTCGATTCTCGAACGCGGTTCGCCCGAGTACACCGTCACGCGCAACTACCTCGACTGGCTGACGATCCTGCCCTGGGGTCGGTACAGCGACGATCGCCTCGATCTCGCCGAGGCGACGCGCGTGCTCGACGCCGACCACGAGGGTCTCGACGACATCAAGAGCCGGATCAAGGAGTTTCTCGGCGTCGGCATCATGAAGGGCAGCGTCAGCGGCACGATCCTTCTGTTGGTGGGACCGCCGGGCGTCGGCAAGACGTCGCTCGGCCAATCCGTGGCCCGGGCGCTGGGACGCAAGTTCTACCGTTTCTCCCTCGGCGGCATGCGCGACGAGGCCGAGATCAAGGGACATCGACGTACCTACATCGGCGCCATGCCGGGCAAGTTCATCCAGGCGCTGAAGGAGGCCGGCACGTCGAACCCGGTCATCATGCTCGACGAGGTGGACAAGATCGGGGCGTCGTTCCGGGGCGATCCGGCATCGGCCCTGCTCGAAGTGCTCGACCCGGAGCAGAACCACAACTTTCTCGACCACTACCTCGACGTGCGGTTCGACCTGTCGAACGTGTTGTTCATCTGCACCGCCAACACCCTCGATACCATCCCTTCGCCGTTGCTGGACCGCATGGAGACGATGCGGCTGGCGGGCTACCTGTCGTCGGAGAAAGTCGACATCGCGCGCAAGCACCTGTTGCCCGCCCAGTTGACCGCCGCCGGGCTGCGCAAGCGGGGCGACATCTCGGTGGACCGTGCCGCGCTGCGCCGCCTGGTCGAGGAATACGCCCGGGAATCCGGTGTTCGTCGCCTGGACAAGTTGCTGGCACGCATCGTTCGCAAGGCGGTCATGAAACTGCTCGAAGGTGCGACGCGGCCGATCCGCGTGCGCGCGGCCGATCTCGAGGAATACGTCGACAAGCCGATCTTCAAGCCGGAGATGCCGAAGTCCGGTGTCGGGCAGGTCACCGGACTGGCATGGACCGCCATGGGCGGCGCCACGTTGTCGGTGGAGGCCCGGCGCATCCACGGCTTCGGCCGCGGGTTCCGATTTACCGGCCAACTCGGCGACGTGATGAAGGAATCGGCGGAGATTGCCTACGGCCACGTGCTGTCGGCTGCCGAGCGCCTCGGCGCGGACCCGGCGTTCTTCCGCGACAGCGCCATTCACCTTCACGTACCGGCGGGCGCGACGCCCAAGGACGGCCCGAGCGCGGGCATTACCATGGCCTGTGCGCTGCTGTCGCTGTGCCGTGACCGCAAGCCGCTCGCCAACCTCGCCATGACCGGCGAGCTCACCCTCACCGGCGACGTGTTGCCGGTCGGCGGCATCCGGGAGAAGGTCGTGGCGGCGCGTCGCGCCCGTCTCAAGCGGCTGATCCTTCCCGAGGCGAACCGCGGCGATTTCGACACCTTGCCCGAGCACCTGCGGCGCGGTCTGAAGGTGGACTTCGTGTCCGATTTCGACGCGGTGGCGGCTCTTGTTTTCCGCTGACATGCGTTAGAATGCATCGCTTTTTTAAGGCGGTGCATGAAACGAATCCTGCTCAGCAATGACGACGGTTATCTCGCGCCCGGGCTCGCGGCGCTGGCGGAGGCCTGTGCCCGGGTGGCGGAGATTACCGTGGTCGCGCCGGATCGTAATCGCAGTGGCGCCAGCAACTCCCTGACGCTGGAAATGCCGATGCGCGTGCGCACCGCGGAAAACGGCTTCCTCTACATCGACGGCACGCCCACCGACTGCGTGCATGTCGCCATCACCGGACTCATGGATACCGCGCCGGACATGGTGATCGCGGGCATCAACAGCGGCGCCAACCTCGGCGACGACGTGCTGTACTCGGGAACGGTGGCGGCCGCCACGGAGGGGCGGTTCCTCGGTTATCCCGCCATCGCCGTATCGCTTGCCGGGCGCGAGCCGACGCACTACGCCACGGCCGGCCGGGTTGCCGAGATGATTCTCGAGCGTCTCGAGGACGAGCCGCTTCCGGCGGATACGATTCTCAACGTCAACGTGCCCGACGTTCCCTTTGACGAGATTCGTGGCTTGCGGGCGACGCGTCTCGGTCATCGGCACAAGTCGGAGCCGGTGGTGCGCAGTACCGACCCGCTGGGCCGGGAAATCTACTGGGTCGGTCCGCCCGGCGGCGAGCAGGACGCCGGGCCCGGCACCGACTTTCACGCCATTCGCAACCTCGAGGTCTCGGTGACGCCGATCCGGGTCGACCTGACCCGCCACGACCAGATTCCGCAGATCGAAGCGTGGCTGCCGTCGTGGTGAGCGTGGGCGCGCTGGCGGGAGGGGTCGCATGAGCGCCCACTCCGTCGACGGTATCGGCATGACGTCGCGACGCACGCGCCAGCGACTGATCGACCGGCTGCGTGAAAAGGGTATCGATCATCCCCGCGTGCTTCAGGCCATGGCCGACACGCCGCGCCACCTGTTCGTCGACGAAGCGCTGGCCTCGCGTGCCTACGAGGACGCGGCGCTGCCCATCGGCTACCAACAGACCATCTCGCAGCCTTACGTGGTGGCGCGAATGACCCAGTCGCTCATCACCACGGTAAAAAAGCATACGCGGGTGCTGGAAATCGGCACCGGCTGCGGCTACCAGACCATGGTGCTGTCGCGCCTGGTCAACCTGGTCTACTCCGTCGAGCGGATCGGCCCGCTCCAGGTGCGGGCGCGGGATCTGCTGTACGACCTGAAAGTGCGCAACGTCTACCTCCGGCACGGCGACGGCTTCGACGGCTGGCCGGAGAACGGTCCCTACACCGGTATCCTGCTCACCGCGGCGCCTTCCCAGGTTCCCGACGCCCTCTACGAACAGCTCGCCGTGGGCGGGGCGATGGTGCTGCCCGAGGGAGACCGCCATGCCCAGCGGTTGATCACGATTACGCGCACCGCTGACGGTTACGAACGTTTCGAAGGCGCCTGGGTCAATTTCGTACCCATGGTGTCGGGAAAGATCTAGGAGGCTGACGATGCTTTTCGATGCCCTCTACGATCGCGTGACGGCCTGGTCGCGCCACCGTCACGCGCCTTACTACCTGTGCGCGGTCAGCGCCATGGAGTCATCCTTCTTCCCGGTGCCGACCGCGTTCATGCTGGCACCGATGTGCCTGTCGGCGCGACAGCGCGCCTGGTGGTATGCCAGTATCACGACCATTGCCTCGGTGGCGGGGGGCGTGCTCGGCTACCTCATCGGCATGTTTTTCTTCGAGGCGGTCGGCGAGCAGATCATCGACTTCTACGATGCGCGCGACAAGTTCGACCAGGCGGTGGCCTGGTTCGGCGAGTACGGCGTGTGGGTGGTCTTCATCGCCGGATTTTCGCCCATCCCCTACAAGCTCTTCACCATTACGTCGGGTATGCTCGGCCTCGCGCTGGCGCGCTTCGTGCTCGCCTCGCTGGTCGGTCGTGCCGGGCAGTTCTTTCTCGTCGCGGGCCTGATCGTGCTCGGCGGCGAACGGCTAGAGGGCTCCATCAGGCGCTACGTGGAGTGGCTCGGCTGGGGCGTCGTCATCCTCGCCGTGGTTGCCTACCTCCTGCTCAGGCATTGAAGGCGCGTTCGCGAGTGCCGATCCGGGTGAGCATGCACCGACCGAGTCGTCGAACCCCGGCCGCGTTGATCGCGGCGCTGCTGTTGGCCGCCTGCGCGGCGCCGCCGCCGGCGCCGGTGCGCGACCTGTCGCAGCCCCTGCAGACCGTGGAGGTGTATCGCATCGTGCGGCCCGGCGACACCCTGTACAGCCTGTCGTGGGCGGCCGGTGTCGACTATCGCCAACTGGCGGCCTGGAACGCGCTGACGCCCCCCTACGTGATCCGCCCGGGACAACGTGTCAGCCTGGTCCCCACCGGCCGTGAAACCGCCGCCGATCGGGCATCGCCGCCATCGACGGCCACCGTGTCCGCACTGCCGCGCGGCGGCGATACCGGCGCGCGCTCGGTCACGGTCGCGCCGACGACACAGGCAACGACACAGGCAACGACATCGGAGCCGCCATCGACGACCGTTGCTGCATCACCGACGGCGAGCCGCACCTCGGCCAAGGCGCCCGCTCGCCAACCGGCGCCACCGCCGGCGCCCGCCGCGGTCGAACCGTCGGTCGGTTCGCCACCCGCGGACTGGACCTGGCCGGTGCGTGGGCGAGTCGTTGCCGACTACGCGAAGAGTCGGGGCATGGATATCGCCGTCGCATCGGGCACGCCGGTGAAGGCATCGGCGGGTGGCACGGTCGTGTATGCGGGGTCCGGGTTGCGCGGTTACGGGCAGCTCGTGATCGTGAAGCACAACAATGAGTACCTCTCCGCCTACGGCCACAATCGCAAGCTGCTGGTGCAGGAAGGCGACCGCATCGTCGCCGGGCAGGTCATTGCCGAGAGCGGCAGCGCCCCGGGCAAGGGCGAGCAGGTGCATTTCGAGATTCGGCGCAATGGCCAGCCCGTGGACCCCGCCAACCTGCTGCCTCGTCGGTCCTGAAGGCTCTCGCGCCGGTGGTCGAAGCCGACCGACGGGGGTCGCCGGGGCCAATGACCAACCCCCCGGTGCGTGGCCAGCTCCCGCGCCCACGTTCGCCCCGGTTGGCGTTACGCCGGGTCGCCACGGGACCACGGCCGCACCTTTCCGGGCATGTCGCACGTCACGCCATCGCCTGCGCTCAGACGCTTGTCGGCGGATCCTCGGCGACGGTATCGGTCACGGGTTCGACGATCAGCGCGGCCACGACCCGGCGTTCCTCGCCGACCAGCACGTTGAAGGTGCGGCAGGCAGCGCTGGTGTCCATGACCTCGAGCCCCATGCCGCGCTGGGCGAACCAGGCCATGTAGCGTGAATCGACCTGGCGGTGCGCGGCACCGGTGCCGAGCAAGACGATCTCCGCCTCGTGGCGGGCAATCGACTGGCAGGCGGATTCGTCGAAATCCGCGATGGTCGATACCGGCCAGTCGTCCGTGACCTGCTGTGCGGACAGGATCAGGCTGCGCGAGTAGCGGGTCTCGTTCACGACGATGCCGTCCGCGTCGAAGGCGCGCACGACATTGATACCCCGGGGGTTTTCCAATTGCAGCTTCATGCGTCGATGGGTGGGCTACTGGGCTTTCATCGAGTCTAGCACGACCGGCCGGGTGCTCCATTGCCCCCCGGAAGCCGCCGGGTACGATGCTTTAGACACTGATTTCACGCGGCTTTTTCGGTAGAATCGGCGCTCGCCCACGGACCTTGGTCTCACGGGGCAGACGCCCCGGGATGCAGAATCCGACCGGCGGGCCATTGCCCGGCGCGCCACACGTCCTCCCGAAGACTCGACAGGAGCACACTGAATTCTATGAAACCGGTCAAGATCGGTATTGCCGGATTGGGAACGGTCGGCAGCGGCACGGTCAACGTGCTGGAAAGGAATGCCGACGAAATCACGCGGCGCGCCGGTCGCGCCATGGAAGTTACCCGGGCGCTGGTGCAGGATCCGCGCAAGGCCCGGGGCTGCGCCCTCGACGGCATCGCGCTGACGACCGACCCGAAGGAGCTTCTCGACGATCCTGAGATCGAGGTCATCGTCGAGTTGATGGGCGGCGCCGACGGCCTCGCCCACGACTTCGTCATGCAGTCCATTTCGCGGGGCAAGCACGTGGTCACCGCCAATAAGGCCATGATCGCCGTGAACGGCAACGAAATATTCGAGCGCGCGCACGCGGCCGGTGTGATGGTGGCCTTCGAGGCCGCCGTCGCCGGCGGAATCTGCATCATCAAGGTGATACGCGAGGGTTTGAGCGGCAATCGCGTCAACCGCCTGGCCGGCATCATCAACGGCACCGGCAATTTCATTCTTTCGGAGATGCGTTCGGGGCATCGCGGCTTCGACGACGTGCTGGCCGAAGCGCAGCGGCTCGGCTACGCCGAAGCCGATCCCACGTTCGACGTCGAAGGCGTGGATGCCGCCCACAAGCTGACCATCCTGTCCTCTATCGCCTTCGGCATACCGCTGCAGTTCAGTCGCGTATACACCGAGGGCATCAGCCGGATCAAACCCGAGGACGTGCTCAATGCCGCCGAACTCGGTTATCGGATCAAGCACCTGGGCATTGCGGCGCGGGTCGAGGACGGATTCGAGCTGCGCGTGCATCCCTGCATGATTCCCGAGGAACGGCTGATCGCCAACGTCGAGGGCGTCATGAATGCCATACTGGTCGAGGGCGACGCAGTCGGGCCGACGCTGCACTACGGCGCCGGCGCCGGCGCGGAGCCGACCGCATCGGCCGTGGTGGCGGACCTGGTCGACGTGGTACGCGCGCTGACCACCGATCCGAACAACCGCGTGCCGCACCTGGCCTTTCAGCCGGATGCGCTGTCCGATCTCCCGGTGCTGCCCATCGACCGGATTCACTCGGCCTATTACCTGCACCTCAAGGCCGTCAACCGGCCGGGCGTGCTCGCGGAGATCACCCGCATCCTGGGCGACCTGCACATCAGCATCCAGGCCATTCAGCAAAAGGGGAACGGTGACTCGGAGGCCATCATGCCCATCGTCATCGTCACCCAGGTGACCCGCGAGGACAACATGAACCAGGCGCTGGCGCAATTGTCGTCACTCGGCACGGTCACCGGCGAGATCACGCGCATTCGCCTTGAACACCTGGAATGGGACTGACCCGACGATGACGCTACGCACACGTTACACCGGTTTGATCGACGCCTACCGCGACCGCCTGCCGGTCCCCGACGATGCCCGCGTGATCAGCCTCGGCGAGGGCAACACGCCGCTCGTTCGGCTCAACAACTTCGGCAGTGACGCGACCCGCGGCATCGACGTCTATGTCAAGTACGAGGGACTCAACCCGACCGGATCCTTCAAGGACCGGGGCATGACGGTGGCCGTGACCATGGCCGTCAACGCGGGCAGTCGCGCCATCATCTGCGCCTCCACCGGCAACACGTCGGCGGCTGCAGCGGCCTATGCCGCCCGCGCCGGCATCGATGCCTTCGTGGTCATTCCCGACGGCAAGATCGCGCAGGGCAAGCTGGCCCAGGCCATGATGCACGGCGCGAAGGTGATCCAGATTCTTGGCGACTTCGATGCCGGCATGGAAATCGTCAAGTCGATGCCGGCGCATGCGCCGGTCACGCTGGTGAATTCGGTCAACCCGTATCGGCTGCAGGGTCAGAAGACCGCTGCCTACGAGATCGTCGATGCGCTCGGTTTCGCCCCGGACTACCATTTCCTTCCGCTCGGCAATGCCGGCAACATCAGCGCCTACTGGATGGGCTACCGCGAGTATCGCGACAACGGACCCGCGGCGCGTGCCCCGCGCATGGTCGGCTGCCAGGCCGCGGGCGCCGCGCCGTTCCTGCGCGGTGAGCCGGTGAACGACCCGGAAACGGTGGCGACGGCGATCCGCATCGGGCGACCGCAGTCATGGGATCTTGCCCAGGAGGCGGCCACGGCATCCGGCGGCGGATTCCTGGAGGCGTCCGACGATGAAATTCTGGCAATGCAAAAACGACTGGCCGAACGGGAAGGTATATTCTGCGAGCCGGCTTCGGCGGTTTCGGTGGTCGGCGCATTGCGCGAGATCGAGGCCGGACGCGTCGAGGAAGGCAGTACCGTGGTCTGCACCGTGACCGGTCACGGACTGAAGGATCCGGACATCGCGATCTCCCAAAGTGTCATGCCGATCAGCGTCGAGGCCACGCCCCGGGCCGTACGCGAGGCCATCCTGGACGCCGGCAGCTGATCCGGGACGAGGTTTCGGGGATTTACCCGCCGGAACCGATTTGGTAAGAATATCCGCGATCCGCGGTCCTCACGACCGCGGGGTGGGTAACGAAGGAACGAAATGACGACAAATGGAAGCGAAGCAGCCCGAGTCGCCGGTGCGATGCGTATCGCAATCGCGCGGTCCCTGAATCCATCGGTACCGGGTACACTGCACGGTGTGGCGATGACATACGACGGCAAGCGGTATAGCACGCGGCGCCCGGTCGGGCTGGCCAGCCTGTCCCTCGTCGCGCTTTTCTGCCTTTTTCTCCTCCCGCCTGTGCCGGCCGGCGCCCAGGGCAATGATTTCCAGGACGACCTGCAGGCACTGGTTCGCGAGATCGCCGATCGTGATCGCGACGCGCGACTGCCCGAGACGCCGTTCGGCGTCATCGAGATGCAGCCGGTGCTCGATCTCTCGACCGCGGTGGCGCAGGTCGACAGCGACGAGGAACCGGCGTCGTTCGAAATCTCCGGCGACGAAATCACGCTCAATTTCCAGGAAGCCGACATCAATGCGTTGATCAGCACGGTTTCGCAGATCACCGGCCGCAACTTCATCGTCGACCCTCGCGTGAAGGGACGCGTTACGCTCATCTCGGGCACACCACTCGATACCGAGCAGGTATACAACGTGTTCTTGTCGGTGCTCGAGGTGCACGGCTTCGCCGCGGTGGACTCGGCCGGGCTGACCAAGATCCTGCCGGCCAATATCATCAAGCAGCAGCCCACGCGCACGGCAACGGGCAACGACGTCGTGGCAACCGACGAGCAGGTGACCCA